>NZ_CAUFLV010000011.1:0-78448 GCF_959026545.1 uncultured Collinsella sp. | reverse complement strand
GGAGGCGGGCCTGATCCTCTCGTAGATTTGTTCAAGAAGGTGTTGCCACATCACACCTTCCTTTCCAGGGGCACGGGGCCCCGATCCGGGCTCGGGCCCCTGCGTTTCCTCTGGCCCGGCGCATATTCGTCGATCCACTCGCCGAGCAGCTGGCGGCTCTTGGGATAGCCGAGCGCCCTCGCCGTCCGTGCCAGGCTCCTGCCATGGCCGAGGTAATAGTCGACCGCGGCGCGCTTCATCGCGTCGGTGTATGTCGGGTCGGAGACGGACTTCCGGACAGGCACCACGCCGGTCCTCTCGTATTCCCTCCACCAGCCCCTGAGCGTCCCCCGGTTGGGATACCCCAGCTCGGCAATTGTGTCAGCATAGCTATGGTCGAACCTGATGAATGTCTCGAGGGCGCTCCTTCTCTGCTCCTCGCTGTATGCCATGCGATGGCCTCCTTGAACTCCTTTGGTCCAAGTTCTCCACCGCAGTCCCTTCTGCTCAAATCTACTTGACGAAACACAGGAATGGGCGTGGCGGAAAGTGCCTCGACAAGCGGAGCTGTCAGGCTGGAGGGTACGTCGTCCCACACGCGGCCGTAGGACTTGAACTCGGGATCGGTAACAGAGTAGATATGCATGTTCGCTCCTGTTCGTAAATGTGACTATATAAACATTCTAGAACATTAGCCGTCTTTTGATGGAGTCAATACCGCAAACAACACGCACCAGAGCCACATGGGCAAAAGGGCGGCGTGTATTTTACTTAGCCGAGATAGCCCTTAAGGAACTCAATGACACCCGAGCACCAGTGATCAGTTTCCGGCGCATGAGGTTTCATTAACGCATGTCCTCCTTCTGGATACACAATCTCCTCGTGGTGCACCCTAGCCGCATCCAGTGCGTCAACCATCTTTCCGAGATTGCCGGGCGATACGACATCATCGTCGGCGCATTGCCAAAGATATGTCGGCGGATACCGTTCCCACACATGTTGATCAATGCAGAAATCATCAATCGCATCGTGCCCAGCTCCACCGCACACCGAATCAAGAAATCTATGGTCTGACGCACATTCGGACTCATGAAGGTCAATCGGGGCGTAACACAGAACCAAAGCTTTTGGCGGCTCGCATCCGTAAGATGCAAACCCCTTGTTATCCGTCCCCCACTCGGCGGTCAAATGCGCGCCAGCGGAAAAACCGATAACCGCATATTTTTTGTCCACATTAAATCGCGTTGAATTCTCGAGGACAAAACGGACTGCGCGATTAAGGTCATCGATCGGACGCGGCATCAGCGGCTCGACCCTCACCCTGTATGACAACACAAACACGTTATAGCCCGCATCGTTGAGCTCGGGAGCAACGGGAAAACCTTCCATTTGGTGACAAACGCTCTGATAGCCCCCACCCGAAATCGCGATAACGAATGGCGCCCCCGGTCGCCCCGGAAAGAAAAACAGCTTTGTGTTGCGCCGGGTCGGATCGCGAATACAATCGGCTTCATCCCAAATATCGTATGCAACCTGCCTCCCGTCATCCGCAAGCTCAACAATCCGATTCAACCCGCGCAGAACACGAGTAACTTCATACGGATTAGTGTCGGAATTCAAATGGGCCGCGATGGGCTTATTCCACATGCGCTCCCAAGTTGAAGGTCGGCAAAGCATGAGATGCTCACCGAACCCAGCGAACTCAGGAAGAAGTGCGATTTCTCCAAAT
Source organism: uncultured Collinsella sp. (assembly GCF_959026545.1). NCBI lineage: Bacteria > Bacillati > Actinomycetota > Coriobacteriia > Coriobacteriales > Coriobacteriaceae > Collinsella > uncultured Collinsella sp. The sequence goes on along the minus strand of NZ_CAUFLV010000011.1, from coordinate 76,740 downwards.
GTCATATCGGCAGTAATTGTCATAACCAGTCACTCCAAAAACGAGGTGGGCTCGCGCAGATCAATCGCAAGCCCACCATATGCAATCTGCCGCGGGGTTTTCAGCAGCTTACATTCCGAATAATTGTCTATTCCGCCGACGTGTCTGCATCAGGGCGATACATGATGTAGACGAGGACGAAGGTAAGAATAAAACCAACGACATTGCAAAGGATCGCACCAATAAGGCTGCTCATATCACCGGAAGGATTCATGTAGCCGGGGAAGCTGAAAATACCACTCGACGTCATAACGAACGTGCGGGTATTGAAGATAGCCGGGATAACAGCGCTAATTGCACCAGAAATCATGGAAGCGACGATGATCTTCTTGTGCTCCAAAACTATGCCGTACAGGGCAGGTTCTGTAATTCCGCACAGGCTCGTAATGGCACAGCTGAATCCAAGGCTCTTTTCGCTCGGATCCTTCGAGCGGAAAGCAAACGCCAAGCAAGCGCCGACGACACCCATGCTACCGCAAAGAAGTCCAAGGATAGGGTCGGAACCGACGGTCATAATATTGTTGATGGAGATCACAATGAGGGCCCAATGGAGTCCAAGAGGAATCATGACGAGGCCAAATATCGGTCCAAGAATAACGCCGCAAAGAATGGGGCTGAACTGATAGACCGCCAGTACGGCAGTCGCAAGCAAGGAGCTCGCCTGTTGGATAACCGGGCCAACCACAAGAAGCGAGATGGGGGCAGCAATAGCAACTGTCAGGAACGGAACGAGTGCAAATGCCAGAGCATCGGGAAGAACCGCACGCAGCCACTTATAAAGAACGGATGCGAACCAAGCCGCCACGATAGCGGGAAACACCGTCGAGGCATAGCTCACCATCGTGAACTTCATGCCGAACAAATCCAGCGCATCACCAGCTCCAGCTGCGGCAACAAAAGTCGGGTAAAGCAGGATTGCACCGAGCACCGCACCGATATATTGATCGATTCCAAAGAATTTGGCCGCAGACGATCCGACGAGAACGGGCAAGAAATACATGCTGGCGTTTCCCATGCCGTACAGCAGGGTATAAATTCCGCTCTCAGCGGAAACGACACCTGCCGTCGTCAGGATACTAAGGACGGCGTTTATCATTCCGCATGCAATCAAGGCGGGAAGAACGGGCATCATGATGCCGCTGATCAGCTTCATCAGCTTTCCCAGAAAACCTTTGGTCTCGCCTTCATCTGCCGCGGACTTCCCGGTGTCAACCCCGGTTTCCTTTGCAACGATTTCGTAGACCTTATCGACCTTGGGCCCCACAATCACTTGGTATTGCCCTGCTGAATGGCGAATATCGATCACACCATCGATTGCCTTGACTTTTGCATCATCTACGATGCTTTCGTCCTTAAGATTGAACCTTAAACGAGTCATGCAGTGGGCTACAAATGTAACGTTTTCTGCACCGCCCACCATCTCGAGAATCTCAGCAGCGAGCTTGGTTGTATCTGCCATAAATACCATTTCTCCCATGTTGTGTTTTATATGTAACCATCGGCAAAGCGCGCGCCTTCGCCGACCAATTACCTAGCTTTCGATGCGATTCGATTGATATGCATCATCAGATAGAGTCTTTCTTCGTCTATAAGTTCTTGGCCCGTCAGCCGGCTGAGAACAGAAGCGATGTCATCGGCGCACGCCGATGCCACCGAATATTCATCTTTGAGCGAGAGATACATCTTGCGGTTGTCGCTTACGATACTTTCGCCAGAGTTCAACCTATTGAATAGGTACTGAAGGTGGGTTGCGAACCTTGCATAATCGAAGCCCTCCCGATCAACTTGAATACCAAGCCGTCTTTCAACAGCAATAGTTGATTCTTCGAGAACGCGATCGTAAACGTCCGTGCCAAACTCTTCAGCCAGCTCACATGAATCCGAATCGGCCATGTTATTGATAAACGCCATGGCAATTCCAACTGTCTCATGAGCGGGAAGCCTAACATTGAGACGTTTCCTGATTATTCGAAGCGCGTACTCGCCGATTTTGAATTCGACGGGATATTGTTGGCGAACATCAAAAGACAAGGGCATATGGACAACAATGTTTTGCTCCTTGCGCTTAATTGCATACGCGATATGGTCCGCAAGAATAAACGGCAAATTAGGGCTTACTTCATAGGGAAGCAGTCCTGTCGACATATCAATAACATCCGAGGTCAGCTCGAGAAGTTCATCCGAGACTTCATCAATGAGAGCGATGTAGCGGGAACTAACGTTATAGAACGTTCGTTGAATCTCCGAGAGCGGTAATTCATCGCCAACGTCCTTAAACCCCAGGCCACGCCCGAATGCCACCAGCTGCCTGCCATTTCCGTCGATGCAGAGGACAGCGCTGGTGTTAATTCGTTTAGCGATTTCCATGTGTCCCCCTTAAACAAAACAAGGCTCCCGAAGCAGAATCCGACAATCAATGTCGACAGATGCTGCTTCAGGAGCCTTGCCTGAATATCACTCTGGTTGCCAGTTTAAGCGAAACACCGTAAATGACCTCGTGTAAACATTACTAAACAGTTAAACGGTCGATATCTCCATGTGAACGGTTTAGAAGCAGAAGGCAATCCTTACGCCTGCTGGTAGTGCAGGTGCTTCTCGTCGATATCGGCCAGGTCGCGGTCGAGGTAGCGGCGCGCGAGCCAGTTGGCCATGGGGAGGTTTTGATCCAGGTAGTTGCCACACTCCTCGGGAGCGGCGCCGGGGACATCGCCCTCAAAGCCGGCGACGAACTCAAAGAGCTCGCGCACGAGCGGCAGGATCTCCTCGCTCGTCACCTCGCCAAACACGACCAGGTAAAAGCCTGTGCGACAGCCCATGGGGCCAAAGTAGACGATACGGCTCGACCACTCGGCATGATTGCGCAGGAAGGTCGCACCAAGGTGCTCGATGGTATGGCACTCGGCCGTGTTCATGACCGGCTCTTTGTTGGGCGTGGTCAGGCGCAGGTCAAAGGTGGTGACGGCAGCACCGGTCGCCGGGTCGCGGTCGATGCGGCTCACGTATACGCCGGGCTCAAGCAGCAGATGGTCAACGGAAAAACTCGCGATGCGCTCCATGGCAGATCCTCTCGGTAGTCAATTTGGGACAGGGCTCTTTTAGCTGGTCGCAACAATCCCACCCATGATAGCAGTCAAAAAAGCCCCGTCCCAAATGACTACTTTGGGACGGGGCGCCGCGCAGCCGATAATATCGAGCGTTCAGCATCTAGTTTTCTAACCCGGCAGAGACTATAATCGCCACCGGGCCAATCGCAATAATCGCCACCAGACCAATCGATGGTCTGCACTTACAGCACTCGCAAACAAGTTGCAACGGCACCGTAGATATTGGCGTCGTTACCCAGCTGTGCCGGGACCACGTGCGGACGAGGCATATCTTTCAGAAAACCAGTGTAGTGCGCCATGACGTCATCCATCTTACGGTCGAGCGCCTCGAACAGCGCGGGATGGCAGCTGATGCCACCACCAATCGCGAAGACCGCCGGGTCGATAACGCACTGCAGATTCACAAGCACACGATCAAACAGCTCAGCATAGGCATCCAATCCGCGCTGCACGGCGGCGACTTCGGACGCGCCCCCGCGCTCCAATAGCTCGAAGATCCGTCGGCCATCGAGGGCCTCCAGTTCAGCTTCATCCGAAATGCCAAGTTCGACTGCCACGAGATTCTGCAGGCCGTGCCATCCGCTCGAAGTCGCGAATGTATCGCAATGATCAAGCGGTTCGTTTACGTTGTTGGACAGGAAGCTGAACTCGCCCGCGAAACCGCCCGCACCCATCAGCACCCGGCCGTCAACCACGATGCCTCCGCCGATGCCCGTACCGATTACCGCCACGCAACCCACGTCCACGCCGCGCAACGCACCGGCAGCGTACTCGCCAAGCGCACAGCTTTTGCCATCGTTGACAACGGTCACAGGCAACCCCAGTCGCTCGCGCAGCACTCGACCAAGCGGAAACCCGTCCATGTACGGCAGCGCACCACCGCGATGGATCGTCCCGTCTGGATCGGCCTCGTAACCGAAGATGCCACCCGGGGCCGAGATGCCCACACCTACAACCTGTTCGCGATACGGCTCTACGAGCGCCACGAGCGTGTCGACCAGCTGATCGGCCGAAACGAACGTCGTCGGAACCGAACCACGGTCACCAAACTCGTAGTTCCCACTCACAACCGCCCATTTGACGTTCGTTCCGCCGATATCAATTCCAAAAAGCTGCCTCATGGCCGCTCCCGTCTCGCTCAATGCGTCTACATGTTCGCAGGCTCTTCCATAAAGGCCATGAGCCTGCGGTTGAGCAGACGACCCCAAAACGTGCAGATGCCGCCCGACAGAAACACGGCGACTACGGTGCCGATACCGATACCCACCACAGCACCCGTACGCACAAGCCCGTAGGCCAGCGCGATGCACAGACAGGTACCGTCAAAGAGGTACTTCGCCTTGCCGAACTCGCAGTGAAGCGCCTGGGAGAGCGTCTGCACCATGCCGTCGGGTGCCACGGGGACGAGCCGCGCGGAGACGATCAGCGTCACGCCGAGCGTCGTGAACGACACGGCGAGAACCAGCATGATCAGGCCGTCGACGAGTCCTGTCGCGGTAAACGGGAACAGCCAGATATTCAGTACGTCGATAAGCGCACCGAACAGCAGGGTGACGGGTATCTGCATGAGGATCTTGACGTCCGGATATCGCACCATGCAAAGCTGGGCGACCACGAACACGCAGTACACCGCAAACGACGCCGTGCCGAGGCTCAGGCCCTCGATGGCGTACATCACGTACGGCACTGTGCTGACGGGCGCAACACCAAGCCCCGTGCGCGCATTCATTACAACGCCGCAACTCAGGAATAGAAGCCCGCATACGTAGACCATCATTCGACGCGCTAGATTCTGCCGCATCACATCGTCCTCTCGTTCGCATCTTCACCTATCGACCGAATAGTACTCCGTGACATCGCCCCAAGGCGTCACTCGTACGCAATCGCCACCTCAACGGCATGGTGCCAGCCGGCGACCTTCTCGGCGCGCTCCTCTGCCGCCATAGCGGAATCCCAGGTCGCACGCGGCGGCGTTGCCGAGGTGACCTCGGGGCCGTACATGCCCAGCGCGATACCGCAGCACCAGGCGGCGCCCAGGCCGCTCATCTCGTCGTTGCCGGCAGCCCGCAATGGGGTCTCCAGCAGGTCGGTGAGAAACTGCATGAGGTAGCCATCGCGCGTGGGACCACCGTCGACGCGCAGCTCAGACAAGGCAAGGCCCGAATCGCGACGCATGGCGTCGGCAACGTCGAAAATCTGGTAGGCGATGCTTTCATCTGCGGCGCGCACGAACTCGGCACGGCCCGTGGTGCGCGTCATACCGAAGACGGCGGCCTCGGCGTCGCTCGCCCAATGGGGCGCCCCAAGGCCGGTGAACGCCGGTACGAGGTACACATGGCTCGCCGGATTCGCAGCATAGCACAACTCCGTGACCTCGTCGGGCGTAGCCACGAGGCCCATGTCGTCGCGCAGCCAGGTCTTAACGGCACCTGCGTAGTTAATATTGCCCTCGAGCACGTAGGACGCCTCGCCGCTCATGCGCCACGCCAGCGAGCTCGACAGCCCGCAGCTACTCCGCACGAGCTCGGGACCCACGTTCATCATCACGGACGAACCGGTGCCGAGCGTCGCCTTTGCCATCCCGCGCGAGAGGCAGCCCTGGCCAAAGAGGGCAGCGTGGGAGTCGCCAAGCGCGCCGTGTATCGGCACGGGCGCGGGCAGGAAGCCCCCAAGGTCAGTTTCGCCAAAGCAGGCGTCGGAATCACGGACCTCGGGCAGGCAGGCAGCGTCGACACCGAACAGTGCGCAGACCTCGTCCGACCAGGCGAGTTTCTCCAGATCAAAGAGCTGCGTACGGCTTGCGTTCGAGTAGTCGCACGCGAATGTGCGGCCACCCGTAAGGGTCCAAACAACCCACGAGTCGATGGTGCCCAGACACAGGTCGCCCTGAGCGGCAAGCGCCGCGGCACCGGGAACATGCTCGAGAATCCAGGCCATCTTGGCCGCCGGATAATAGGGCGAAAGCGCCAGACCGGTCACACCGCGTACCAGCTCGGCGGCACCATCAGCAGATGCGACTGCCTCGCACACGCTGCGGGCGCGGGCGCACTGCCACACGATGGCGTCACACACGGGCTGGCCGGTTGCGCGGTCCCACGCCACGGTGGTCTCGCGCTGGTTGGAGATGCCGATACCGGCAATATCGGCCGGGTCGACCCCAGTCTCCTCCACCACAGCACGCGCCACGGCCAGCACGTTAGCCGCGATCTCGGCCGGATCATGGCTCACCCAGCCGGCCTCGTTGACGATCTGGCGGTGTGCGCGGTCGGCACGATGAATCAGATGGCCGCCCTCGTCCACCAGCAGCGCCTTGGTGCCCTGCGTGGACTGATCGATTCCGATGATGTAGCGGCCCATGGCCACCCCTTTCAAAATGAATGTGACAAAGGGACTGTCCCTTTGTCACATTCCAATTACTCTGCGGGCAGGAACTCGGCAACGGTCTTGGCAATGCCTTCGCCGGTAAGGCCGTAGTGCGCGAAGACCTCGGGCGGGGTGCCGGTGATGACCGGCGCGTCGGGCAGGCTCAGACACTTGACCGGACGCGGGCAATGCTCGCCCACGACCTGCGCGACCATGGAACCCAGGCCACCGAAGGGGCTGTGCTCCTCGACGGTCACGACGGCGCGCGTGGCACCGGCGGCCTCAATCACGGCCTCGGCGTCGAGCGGCTTCACACAGTACATGTCGAGCACCGTTGCCGAGATGCCCTGCTCGGCCAGCAGGTCGGCGGCGTCCACGGCGTGGCGGACCATCTCGCCGGTGGCGACGATCGTCACATCGGTGCCGCGGCGCACCCAGGTGGCGCGGTCCATCTGGAACGGGCACTCGTCCTCGGTATACACGTCCTCGACCGGGTTGCGACCCACGCGGATATAGGCCGGCTTGTTGTCGGCGACCAGGGCACGCACGAGCTCAGCGGTCTGGAAGCGGTCGCTCGGCAGATACACGCGCATGTTGGGGATCGCGCTCATGGCGGCGATATCCTGCGCGGAGTGATGGCTCATGCCCAAGGCGCCGTAGGACACGCCGCCCGAGATGCCGATGAGCTTGACATTGGTGTTGGAGTACGAGACGTCGACCTTGCACTGCTCATACGAACGCGTAGTCACAAAGGATGCGGGCGAGGCGGCCCAGGCCTTCTTGCCGCACGAAGCCATGCCAGCGGCGATGCTCACCAGGTCCTGTTCGGCAATGCCGACCTCAACGGACTGTTGGGGATACTGATCGAAGAACGGCGTGAGCGATGCGGAGCCGCGGGAGTCGGAGCACAGGACGACGATGTCCTTATCGGTCTCGGCGGCATCGAGCAGCGTATCGCAGATAACCTTGCGGTTGGCGATCTTGTTAGCCATTGATGGCCTCCTTATGGGCAGCGAAATCGGCGATGATCTGGGCATATTCCTCGTCGTTGGGCAGATGGTGATGCCAGCCGGCCTTGTCCTCCATGATGGGCGAGCCATAGCCCTTCACCGTGTTGAGGATGATGACCGTGGGCTTGCCCTTGGTCTCGGCCGCAAGCGTCAGCGCGACATCGATGGCCTGGACGTCGTTGCCCGGAATGGACAGCACGTTCCAGCCGAAGGCGGCCCAGCGCTCCTCCTGCGAGTCCTGCTTCATGACGTCCTCGGTGCTGCCGCTGATCTGCAGGCGGTTGCGGTCCACGAGCGCGCACAGGTTATCGAGCTGGTAGTTGCCGCCGCTCATGGCGCCCTCCCAGACCGAGCCCTCGGCAAGCTCGCCGTCGCCCATGATGGTGTAGACGCGGTAGTCGCGGCCGTCCATCTTGCCGGCGAGCGCCATGCCCACGGCCACGGGCAGGCCGTGACCCAGCGAGCCCGAGTTCATCTCGATGCCCTTGAGCTTGTTGTTGGGGTGACCGATGTAGGGGCTGCCGAACTTGGAGAAGCGGGCCTTGACGTCGTCGAGGTCAAGATAGCCCTCGTGGCAGAGCACCGCGTAGTAGGCTTCCATAGCGTGGCCCTTGGAGAGCACGAAGCGGTCGCGGTTGGGATCGTCGACGGTCTCGGGCGAAATGTTGAGGTGGTTGGCGTAGAGGGTCATGAGGGCGTCGATCACCGACATGTCGCCGCCGATGTGGCCGCCGGCGCCAGCCATGATGATATCGACGCAATCGCGGCGAAGGTCCCAACGCAGGGACTCAAGCTCTTCGATAGTTGCCATTTCTACTCTCCTCGCAGGTAGGCTTTAACGTCTTCTTCGATGGGGTCGTATAAATCGGGGGCAATGCCGATGTACTTGCACGCCTCGTAGAGCACCGGCACCACGTTGGCGTGAATAGCGACGCAGTGGTGGATGTAGGGACCCTCGACAATCTTGGCCTCGAGGCGCTTGAGGTTGTCGACCTCGACCCACAGGTAGGTGCCCATGCCGGCCGGGCCGTCGATGCCGCGGGCGTTGCCCAGCAGCAGCGAGTACTCGCCGTTGTCGCCGTCAAAGCGGGCAAGGGTGAGGTCGCCGTGTTTAGCCTCGGCCGTCAGCGCGCCGGGGTGATCGAAAGCCAGCGGGTAGGTGAGCTTGGGCTTGACGGCCGCGCAGCTGCAGGGCCAGGGGCCGCAATGCTGCAGCAGCTCGCCGTTCTCGTTATCGGGATGGCGCACGGTCCAGTCGGCGAACATGCCACGGTGACGGCCCAGGTCGGCAGCCTCGACCATCAGCGCAGTGATGGCGCCGTGGATATCGGTCTCGCATACGATAGGAATGCCCATCTCGTTGAGGATGGCGTTGGCGGCGCAGGGCATAATGCCCAGCTCGTCCTGCAGGGCGTTCCAGCACTGGATGGCGCCGGCGTTGCAGCCGTACTTCTCGACCAGGCGCTTCATAGCGATGGCGAGGCCTGCAACCGCGGGGACCTTGTCCTCGGGTATGCAGATCTCAAAGCTGTGGCGAATGTGGTCGAGCATGGCGGCCATGGTCTGCTCGTCGGCCTGAGCGGCGCGGACAGCCTGAACAAGTTCGGTCATGGGGATGGGCGAAAGCTGAATATTGAACTTCTCGAGCAGCTCGCCCTCGTTGCACATGGTGGACCAGAAGTCGAACGGACGGGTCGCCATCTGCAGGATGCGCGTGTGCTTGAAGGTCTTGACCACGTTGCACACGGCCAAAAAGTCCCAGACGCCGCGCTCGAACTCGGGGTCGGTCAGGCGGCAGTTGGTCATATAGGTAAAGGGAACCTGGAAGCGGCGCAGAACCTTGCCGGTGGCGAACAGGCCGCACTGGCTATCGCGCAGGCGGGTGCCATCGGGCTCGGGACGCTCGTCACGCGGGCCCCACAGCAGCACGGGCAGGCCGAGCTCGCGGGCAAGGCGGGCGCAAACGTACTCGGTGCCAAAGTTGGCGTGGCACAGCATGATGCCGTCGACGCCCTCGGCGCGGAACTTCTTGACGATAGGCTCAATATGGCTGTCGTCAAACAGCAGGCCCTCGTCGTTAATGTCGTCGATGTCTACAATGTCGACACCGATCTCGCGCAGGCGGTCAGCCGTCAGGCCGCGATACTTAAGCGCGTCCGGCGCGCTAAAGATGCTGCGGCGCGTGGGCACAAAACCGAGCTTGATCTTATTCATGTACGTCCTCCCCTAGTCGCATGTTCAGTAAACAGACTCATGTTTCGTTTTATTCTGTTTACTAAATGTTTTACTCTTTTGTTTATTAGTTTAGCGCGAAATACCTGTAAACGGTAGAGAAATCAGCCTAAACGGTATGTAAACGTTCTGAACATACAGGGGGAACAAAAAAAGAGGGCCCCAAAGGACCCTCTCTGTCCACGCAAGTATGTAAACGGAACCAATGCCGTCCATCGCCGCGAGAGCACCGCCCGCGGCGACAGCCCGGCAACAGGGCCAGCGGCTAAGCGCCCATCTTGCGATAGACGTCCACGAACTCCTTGGCCAGGATGCCAAAGCCCTCGGCACTCATCAGCTGATCCTCGGCATGGACGACCAAAAGATCGATGCTCAGGTCTTCGCCGGCGGCAGTCTGCTGGACAAGGCCACCGTGAGCAGCGTGGCCCCCGGCATAGTGCTGCTGGCCTTCCGCGATCTTTGCCTCGGCCTCTTCGAACTTGCCATCACGAGCTAGATGAATCGCATCGATATAGCAGCTGCGCGCGCAACCGACACCTGCAATGATCTGAAAACTCTGAAGTTGAATCTCTTCTGACGTCATACTTACAGCCCCATCAGTTCTTTTGCCTGGGCCAGAGCCTTGACGCCGTCCATCATGCCGTAGGTGGTCATGGGGATTACGCCGACCGGAACCTCGGGGCATGCGACGCAGACCTCATCCTTGGCATAGCCAACCTGCGGCCCAAGCAGAATGCAGTCGGCATTGCGGCCAATGGCGGCAGCCTCATTGACGGCGTGAGCGGAGACCTCGCACTCCAGGCCCTCGGCGTCGGCGGCCTTCTTGATGTTCTTCATGATGATGCTCGTGGACATGCCGCCGGCGCACATTAGAACGATGTTTTTCATTGCAGTTCCTTTCCTGTAACCCCTCACAGGGACTTATATGTTTCGGCGATCAACGCGATCGGCCGAACCTTCGAACTTGTGGACAATGACCTACTCGGCAGAAGCCTTTGCAGCAGCTTCCTCGGCCAGTGCCTCCTTATCGGCCATCTTGACGAACGGGATAAACAGCAGTCCGACCAGCAGGATTGCGGCGAGGACGATTGCGACCAGGCCAATGCCGCCCGTAAAGAAGTTGCTGATGGGCAGCGGCACGACAAACGGCATGGAAATGGTCGGGTTAAATGCATTGCCCAGACCGAGCATCAGGCCGACGGCGGCAGCAATGCAGGCCACGGGCTTGAGCAGGATGTAGGGGATGAACATATAAGGGTTCATGGCAATGGGCGTACCGAAGATGATGGGCTCGGAGATGTTGAAGAGTGCGGGCACCAGGGCAATCTTGGAGAGGGCCTTGTAGCGCTCGGACTTGGCCGTGAGCAGCGCAAGCTCCATGCCAAGGGCGTCAACAGAACCGACAGAGAACATGATGATGAACGACAGGTACGGCAGTGGCTGGCCGGCAACGAATGCCTCGGTGTTGGCAAGAGCGCAGGCCTGGATAACCGGCATGTACACGCCCATCAGGACGCTGGGGTGGATACCAAAGAAGAACAGCAGGTTGCACAGCGTAAAGTAAATGACAACGGCCCAGGGGCTGGAGCCCAGGAACATAACGGGAGTGGCAATGGTGCTGTTGATGAGGTTAAAGACATCGCCGAAGCTCGTCATGCCCATGCCCCACTTAACCAGAGCAGCCGTGGTGAAGATGACGATGGCGCAGAACATCGGAGACAGCGAATCGGTAACGAACTGAGGGACGGAATCGGGCATGGGGATGGCGATATGCTTCATAAGGAAGTTAAGCGCCTTCGGCACGATCAACGCCACGAGCAGCGCAACGAACAGACCCGAGCTGCCCAGATAACGGGTCACGATAAACGTCGAGCCGTCCTCGGCATGGCCAAGAGGAATCAGCAGGAGCAAAACGCCAATAGCCGCAACCGTCGACGTAAGGCCTTTGTTCCCGAGCACCTTGCCGTAGGAGTACGAGACCGAGGCGCACATGTAGATGGCGCCGAGGTTCATGGTAACGACCAGTACGTCGGTAATCGTCGCCGACATGCCGGTGCTGGCAAGGAACGCCTGCAGCGGCGGGATCGGCAGCCCGTTGATAATGGAGAGCAGCGCCACGCCCAGCGTAACGGGCATGGTCGCCATCATGCCGGACATAAGGCCCTTTACGACCTTAAAGCTACTCACTTTTTGGGCAATGGGGCCCACATGCTTCTCGAGGAAGCCCTGCATCGAATCGAGAACGCTCATTTTGTGTTCACTGATCCTCTCTAAACGATTCATCTAGCTGTCAAACGGGAAATTGCGGCCGACTCTTTCCCGCCTATGACCAATGGAAATATGGTTACGCCTTGAGCTCGAGGACGAGGAGCCAATCCCCAACCCCGGGTTTGTCAGGCAGAATGATGCTGCCCGTGACGGCAAGGGCGTCCTCGCCGTCACGGTATGCGCCCGTGCGAGGGTTAAACCATCGGCTTGCATAGGCAGCGCCCGTCGGCACACCCTCGATAGCAAGCTTTTGGCGCACGGTATCGCCAAAGTACGCGACGATGCGCGAAAGGTCCTGGTTGGCGGTTGCCAGCGGAGCCTTGTTGGCAAACAGGTTGCCCGCATCGGTCGTTTCGTAGGGAGCGAGCTCCCAGAAGTGATTGTCTTCGTAGAAGGAACGCATGTAGCCCATCTGCACCGCACCTTCTCCGTCTACCGCCTGGGCCCACGTAATGCCAAAGCGGTTGAAGATCGCCATAAAGGGGTCGAGCTCCTCAGGGCTTTCCCACACGTTGTCCCAGATTCCCTGGGCTCCGTAGGTATAGCCGGCGCCGCCGGCCTGCATGCAGATATACGCCACGCGGCGCAGCATGTCTGCGGTGCACAGGCGCGTACCCATCTCCTCGAGCGTCGAGCAAAACTCGTAGAGCGCCTCGCCCTCAACGAAGGGCTTGTCGTCATGAGCTGCCAGATAGTCAAAGTAGTCGCTTGTCTTGATGAGGTAATCGCCGTGACCGGCCTGGTTGAGCGTAAAGTCCATCCAGGGTTCATCCTGGTAGTAATCGGCAAAGGGGCGCTCGTTGGTATAGTGCGCCGTCGCCAGATGACCATAGCCGTCGCGTGCCTCAATCTCCAAGGCGACCTCACGCCAGCCGTCAAGCATGGCGGCTCGACCTTCTTTGCGGTATCCGGCAACCTCGCCGGCAAGCGTCCACACCATCGGATATGCACCGTAGCGCGCCACCAGGTAGCGGGCGAGGTGCTTTTGGTGTTCCACGGCATGCTCGCCGAGAATGGCAAACGCCCACGCTTGCCCAAGCGCATTCACTAAGCCCGCATCGGCGATATAGGCCATGCGGCGGTCGAGCTCCCGCTGGTAGAAGGCCACATTAGGCACATCTTCCACGCCCTTGGCCATGCCACCGTCAATCCAATAGCGATCTCCTGCGCCCATGTCAGAGCGCAGGTTGGTCTGATAGACGGTAAAGCCCTGCTCGGCACGCAGGTCGACCATGCCGCGAAATTGGCTCGTCATGCCGGGGTGGTTCGACGCATCCCAGCTCTCGCGGTAGGCAAACTCCCAATGGGTATCGCCCAGCCAAAAGAACGGCGTACCATCTGAATAGGCAAACAGGTGCGGATTGTCTGCAACGCGGATAAAACCATGGCGATACAAATCGAGGTCGCCCGCGTACGGCACGGCCTCGACACGGCCCATGCAGCCATTAAGACCGGTCTGCTCGGGAGCCTCGATAACATAGTTCCAGACACCCAGCTCGGTCGGGGCAAACGACACGCAGTAGGTACGCCCACCATCCCAGTAGGCCTCGCGGCGAATTACCCTGCCACTCGAGCCGGTGAACTCCGCCCAAATCTCAACGTCTAAAAACGGGTTATCGAACGAACAGGCGCTCTCAAACGTCAGAACAACCGGTCGCCAAATCTCGGCAACGGCATCTTGATTCAACGTCATATCCATTGCAGACCCCTCTCCGGTCTTAGTCTTGCTAGTTCAGTCCTCGCTCACGGGCGGATGCCATGGCAAAATCAACGATCGCCTGGGCATCCTCGGCACAAATAAAGCCTTGTGACACCCCGATCGCTGTATCGCGCTCACATAGAGCGCGATAGTTTTCGAGCGACCCGTACAGCTCTTTGAGCATCGATGCCGAGAACGACTCCATGTGGCCAAACAGCCCGTCCTTATCGCTCGTCTTATCGACCGTGCCCTGCCCCGGCTCCACCAAGCTCGTGTTGGAGTAGCGGGCAAACGGATGCTCGAGCAGGCAGGTGCGAAGTCCGCCCTTGGTATTTCCCAGGGCATCCTTTACGTTCTCGCCGTTCGCGTCCAGCTCAATGCGTGGACAGATTGCCGGAGCTGCACCCGTACGGACCCAGCGGAACAGGTTACGGAATGCAGCATGGAACAGATACTGCGACGGATAGGCGTTTGCTTCGGCATGCTTACCGACATACACCGGCAGATGGTCGATACGCTTAAGATCCTCGTCGTCTTGGTAATAGTCGACGTAACTCCACTGCGTATCGTGGGAAGCACCCGTCACCTCGTACAGCCGGTACTTAAAATCGGGATCGTCGCTATCGGGCATAAGCGTGCGCCAACTCTCAAAGCGACCGTTCTCGCTTTCGGTCTGAAGGGCGATAAACGGCTCCTCGACGTGCTCCACACGCAGTAGATGGTGTGCGTATTCCCGGCTGCATTCATACTGGTTGACGGGAATGCACATCGAATGGATGCCACCGCCAGACAGGTATCCGTCAAACACGCGGCCGTCACGGCGCACATCCTCGCGATAGGCAAAACTGTTAAGGTAGCGGAGCAGGTAGGCGCCGGACTGAGACCATCCTGTAAGGCAAATTGCCTGGCGAGGATAGTCGCGGATCGGGTTAAGGTCGGAGTCTACGCGCAAGAGCCACGCAAGATCGGTCAGCATGTCCCAAAACAGGCCAGTCTCGTAAGAGATGTCCATGTCGGGAAGCGCGCCGTCGCGTACGAGCTGTTCCGGATCAAAGTCAAAGGGCCACTCGGGAGTTGGGTTTGCCCAGCTCATGAAGGCATAGCGATTGGGATTGAATTCCTTGAGCTTGGCGATGGTATTGGGCTTGCTGGTAATGCCCACATAGATATCGCCAGAGCGCACAAACTCGCCGTGGCCCAAAATCCACATGCGCTCGATTTCCATAAACGATGTGGGATTGATGATCTCAACGACCACATTGCCACTCGCTTGCGCCGGATCTTTCGGAGCACGAACAACGATCCGATTGGAATAAGGGGCGTCGGCAGTCATGACCTCCACGCCGCCGTCTTCGTCGGCGGTGCGATACACGTTGGCGGTACCGTCAACGCGATACTCGCGCTCGACGTAATCCTTTGTGCTCAGATGACAGTAGCGTTCGGCGCTCGAAAACGGATAGCTCTGATCCGTAATGGGCATTTCGGAAATAACGCTGATCATCTCGTCCCCCTTGCTGTTGCGTTTGTTGAAACAAACTCTACTGGGGATGCTACTTAACTTCTATTGATTCTTAAGTTGACTTACTAACTATTTAGCTTAATGAACAGCCGAGTGTTAAGCTCGTTTTAAGTTAACAACCGTTAGGAACCACCATGGCCGTTACTGCAAAACAAATTGCTGATCAGCTGGGAATCTCGGCAGCGGCCGTCTCCCTTGCACTTAACAATCGACGCGGCGTAAGCGAAAAAACACGGCAGCTGGTGCTCAGCACCGCTGAAGCCCTAGGTTACGACTTTAGCAAGATTAAGTTCGAGCGACAAAGAAGCGGAACCGTTGCCTTGGTTGCCTTTAACCGGCGCCGCATCTTTGCGACCCCCTTCTTCGCCGACATGCTCGCCGGAGTCGAGGGCGCCCTTAGGCATGCGGGATTCTCGTTTTCGCTGGTGAACTACTCGCCATTCGAAAACATTCACCAACAGATCGCCGACATCGCCGAGGCACGATATGACGGCGTCATCATCCTCGCAACCGAGATGTACGAGTCGGATTTTTTGCCGTTTGCATCGCTGGACTGCCCTCTGCTGCTGCTGGACTCATGCATGAGCGTTGGGGTCGACACGGTCAGGATCGACAACGCTGCCAGCATGACACTTGCCGTACAGTACCTGTATTCGAAGTATGGATCGGTCCCCGGCCTGTTAACGACGCCCATTACCTTGGACAACTTCGCCGAACGACGTTTCGCCTACGAGCACGCCATCGGTCAGCTAGCCGGGTCGGAAAAATGCGGCATCATCCACGAGCTCGCCGTCGATCCAAACGAGGCCTACTCGGGCATGCTCGACATTATTGATTCGGGCGAGCCCCTTGCCCAAAGCTACGTCGCCGTCTTTGACGATATGGCTATTGGAGCCATGAAAGCCTTCATCGAGCGCGGCTATCGCGTGCCCGAAGACGTACGCATCGTCGGCTTCGACAACAACATCGGCGGCACCTACGTTCAGCCGCAGCTGACCACGCTCAACGTTCCTTCGCAGTATATGGGCATCATCGCCGCACGACGCCTCGTCGAGATCATCGACGAGGCCGAGCATCACCCGCTCAAGATCGAGCTGGGGCCATCGCTCATCAAGCGCCGTTCTGCCTAGATTTCGCGCACGCTTTGGCGCTCGACAAAATAGGTCGATACGGCCGTCTTGCAGGTATAGCTCTTGGGATTGCGGATGTTGCCCACCAGACGGCGCACCGCGATCTCGCCCACCTCGTGTTTGGGAACATGCACCGTGGTGAGCGGCGGGTTGGAGAAGGCGCCCAGAGATAGGTCGTCAAAGCCGATGATCGAGACATCCTCGGGCACGCGAATGCCGTGCTCGTTGAGCGCGCGCATGGCACCCACAGCGAGCACGTCGTTCTCGGCAAAGAAAGCCGTTGGCAAATCCTCACGCGAGGAATTGTCGAGCCACGCGCCCATATCGCGATAAGCGCCCTCGAGCGTAGTGCCCAGCGTGACGCGCCATGCCGGATTGGCCTCGAGGCCCGCATCCTCAAGCGCTTGGCGATAGCCGCGCTCGCGGTCCTTAAAGTTGCGGATGCGAAGGTCGCCCGCCAGATAGCCGATTTGCTTGTGACCTTTCTCGATAAGGTAGTCCACGGCGCGCAGTACCGAATCGGTGTTGGCAATGACCACGGCATCAAAGTATTGACGATCGCTCCAGCCGTCGAGCACAATCAGGTGAGCGGCAGCGTTGGCAAACAAGGCGTAGTCTTCCTCACCCAGCTCAGTACCCATCAGCACGATAGCAGCGGACGGATCGGCGATCAGGCCCTCGACCTGCGGACGTACGGCGTCAAGATCGCTAAAGTCGAGCGAGACAAAGCTCGTGCTCATGCCGTGGCGACGCGCCTGGCGCTCCACGCCCTCAATAACCGCGGGGTGAAAGGTGCTCTCGTCCAGGATGGCGCCCGTCTTGCGCGCGAGCACAAACTGGATGCTCTCGAGCCGCGTCGACTGCTGATAGCCGAGCGACTGCGCGCACTCCAGGATGACCTTGGCGGTCTCCTCGCTCACGCTGCGCTTTCCGTTGAGCGCGTTGGAAACCGTCGCCGGGGAGAACCCCGTCGCACGGCTGATCTCTCGAACGCTGACCTTGGCCATGAATCGCTCCTAAACAACTAAACAAGTGTTTTGCTAAATGTTTTGCTATATGTATAGATACCGCAAAATGCTGGGGGCAGTGTCGAGTATTCCGTAAACGGTCAGGTTGAACACGCGTCGGCACCTGTTCCAGATCCTCAACCGACACCTGCAGATCGATATCGTGGCTCCGCCGACGGCGGAACATATCATTGACACGTTTTGATATCCTCATTTGATACCATCCAACCATCTCCGCACAGGGGGGCGTCATGGACATCAAGCGACGCATGGAGCTGGCGGAGGGCTTCACGCCCGCCGAGCAGCAGCTCGCCGGCACCGTGCTGGCGCTCGGCGGCAGGCTGCACGGCCTCACCATCAAGGAGCTCGCCCGCGCGGCGCATGTCTCGATTCCCAGCGTGCATCGCTTCTGCAAAAAACTCGGACTCGAGGGGTTCAAGGAACTCAAAGTCGAGGTGGCGCGTGCCGAGGAGCAGCAGAGGCACTCGGGCGACGTCGACATCAACTTCCCCTTCAATGCAGGCGAGAGCGCCGATGCGGTCCTCACGAGCATGGCGCAGGTCTACGAGACGACCCTCGCCGACACGCGCGAGGTGCTCGACGGCGTCGAGCTCGATCGGGCCGCGGGCCTTCTCGAGCGCGCGGCGTCGATCGACATCTTCACGCAGTCGCATAACCTCTACCCAGCCCATATGTTCTGCGACCGCCTGCTCTCCATCGGGCGCACCGCCACCTGTTTCGAGAGCATAGAGTCTCAGACGCGGGTCGCCCTCGCCGCGGACCCGACGCACGCGGCGCTCGTCATCTCATATTCGGGGTTAGGGCCCAATCTCGCCACGATCCTGCCGATCCTGCAGGAACGCGGAGTCCCCACGGTCTTCGTCGGAACGCGGCGCGGGGGGCAAATCAACCCGGGCCTCAACGTGTACCTACACGTGAGCGACAAGGAGAGCCTGCAGAACCGCATCACCCAGTTCGCCAGCCATATTGCCGTGCAATATGTGCTCGACTCGCTTTTTTGCTGCCTCTTCGCGCAGGACTACGGCGCGAGCTTCGAATTCCTGGAACGGGCACTTCCCGCAACGGCCCTTCCCGCCCTCCGCGGCACCGAGCTCAGCCCCAGCGAATACGCCAGCGTGATGCTCAATCGCCTGCGATAGTATCTACCTGCTATTTTACAATTTCATGAGCGAGTTTTCACCGACGAACGGACATGCGGCGCTCGCGCAACCACTCGCCCAGCTCCTCCACGTGGTCCCACGAGGCATCCTTCACTACATCAATCACCGCAGAGGAAATCGTAACCGTGATGAGCGAAAACGCGATCTTGACAACCGGGATGTACGTAAGCGAGAGCGCGAGCACCGTGAGGTCGGTGAACAGGTAGCAACGGCCCACACGCCAACCGGTGACCTTGGAGATGGAGAGCGCCAGCGCATCGTCGCCGCCAGCCGAAGCGCCTTGACGAATCACGAGCCCCACGCCCACGCCCACGAACAGGGCGCCAAGCACTGCAGCGGCAAGCGGCTGATTCGAAAGATCGGGCAGCATGTGGGGAAGGCTCTCCCAGAGCTTGTAGAATCCGGCAACCGAAACCGTCGCCACGGCGGACCAGCCCAAAAAGCCACCACCCAGAACCTTGAACGCCACTAGGTACGACAGGCCGTCAAGCACCGGCGTAACGACCGAGGGCGGGATGCCAAACCAATGGTCGAAGCACAGGACGAGGCCGATGATACCACCCTCGGTGATACCCGTGACATTATGGATGTTGTGCACGCCAAAACTCACGATGGCGGACCCGAGCAAGATGACGAGCACCCTCTTGGCGAATTCACGTGGGCTCAAGCCGGCGATGCGCACGCTCGGACTGTCGCCCTCCGTTGTGGCGTCTTCGCTATTGATCGTTGTCACGTTCTGGTGCTGCGTATTCTCGCGCGGCATGGATATCACGTCTCCCAAGTGATCTCGTGCATATCCAGCCTAGCTGAGGATTACGGCGGCGGCAAGCCGAGCACGCGGGGCGTCGTTACTCGTTCACGCCGTCTCCAAAAGCACCTTCATAAGTGGGCGGCTATCCTTCCGCGAGCTCCTCCTCTGCCGCGCGCTCGCTCTTCACCAGTTGGGCAAGCTCCCGACGGCGCACCACCAGAATCGCGAGTGGAACCACAGCGACCAGCATGCCCGCAGCTATGAGCGTCCCCTGCACGCCGAACATGTGCGCGAGGCTCGGGGCGCACAGCAGCGGAATCGCGCCTGCCATGTTGTACCCGGAGCCCATAGCGGCATTGACGCGGCCAATGCGGTCGAGCGGCGTATGCACCTGCACAAGGGTGTCCTTAATGGGGCCGAATGCCGAGAACGCGATACCGAGTATGAATTGCCCAACGCACGCGATAAGTACGAAGGGCGTGGCAACGTACAGCAGGCTACCGAGCCCCGTGATGCACAGAACCACGAGCAGGGCCCGCACGTTGATGAGGCGCGGGGGCATAACGCCCGCAAGCGCGGCACCTATAAGACCGCCCACGCCCGACAGAGCGGACAGCCAGCCCATCCACTCGGCACCCACGTTGAGCACATCACGGTAAAACAGGGACTCGAGCGGGTCGAATGCCCCGTATCCCATGAAGGAAAGAAGCGTTGCCCAGAACAGCAAGGTGAGTACGCTGCTGCCAAAGATGACGGAGAAGCCCGCGGAGATGTTGCCGCGCGAAGCCGAGTCGCCGGCGGGCGCCCCGTCCGTCGACGAGAAGGCCGCCTCCCCCATGCCGTCGGCGCCCCCATCGAGCTCACCAGGCTGCCTCAAAGCCTCGATCCCCCATCCGGGAATGAGCGCAAGCGCCGAGCAGGCCACCATAAACAAAAATACCGCCTGCGTGGGAGCCACGAGCGAGATTGCCCCGCCCACAAGCGGTCCCACCACGATGGCGATGTTGCCCGTGAGGGTCACGAGTGCGTTGATGCGCTTGAGCTCGTCCAGGTCATCCGTGAGATAGGCGGGGTACGAGCGCGGGATGGCCTCCGACATGCCCCACGCGAAGCCGAAAACAGCCGCCCCAATGTAGACGCCCATGATGCTCGTGCCCACCACCTGGTAGAGCAGACCGCTCGCGACGAGACCCGCCACGGCGATGCGCAGGTAGAAGTGCGGTCCCATGCGGTCCAGCAAGCCACCTCCGCGAATCTGGCCGAACACGATGCATAAGTTGAGCAAGCCGACCGCGATGGCGTTGTCCCCCACACCGGCACCCATGGCGAACGTGAGGGTTCCCATCACGCCGATGAAATAGCTCGACATCGCGCCGAGATAGAGCAACAAGCGCGCCCAGATGAACCGGCGAACCTGCTGCGTGAGCTCCGGCGTTGAATAGGTAAACCGGTCGCAAAGGCCGGAGAAATGTCCCTTTTCCATATCGTCCCATCTCCTGTGCTTTAGCACTCCAGTGTAGCAAAGTACCCCAACCGGCTTACCGGCCCCCTCCCGAAACGCATGCGAACCATCGTGGTTCCCCTCGGTGACGTGGGGTACCATGAAATCATCTACCCTTCACCGGCATGCCGCCGGACCATCCCGAAAGGCGCCCGCGTGCCCCGCGAACTTCACGACGGCTTCGGCCGAGGCATCAACTACCTGCGCATCTCCGTCACGGACAAGTGCAACTTCCGCTGCGTGTACTGCATGCCCGAGGAGGGCGTCGCGATGCGCGCGCACGATGAGCTGCTCTCCGCCGAGGAGATCGCTCATTTCGTGCGGCTCGTCGCTCCCGAGGGCATCACGCGTGTGCGGCTCACCGGGGGCGAACCGCTCGTCTCGCACCGCATCGTGCCCCTCATCGAGGAAATTCGCGCCATCGATGGCATCGAGGACATCTCCCTCACCACCAACGGCGCCCTGCTCCCTCGTCTTGCGCCGGCACTTCGCGAAGCCGGGCTTGACCGCGTGAACATCTCGCTCGACACCCTGAACGCTGACCGCTTCACCCAGATCACGCGCCTGGGCCGCGTCGAACAGGCGCTCGCCGGCATCGATGCCGCCCTCGAATACGGCTTCGAGCCGGTCAAGGTCAACACCGTCGTGGTCAGGCGTATGGACCAGGATGTGCTCGAGCTCGCTAAGCTGTCGCTCGAGCGCCCCGTGCACGTGCGCTTCATCGAGTACATGCCCATTGGCTCCTCAGCCACCTCGCCTTGCCCCTCAATCGTCGGTCGCCGCACCCAAGGCGTGCTCCCTCCTCGTTCGGGGCAATCCGAGGCACCTGAGGAGCCAATGTGGTCGAGTTCAGCCACCTCGCCTTGCCCCTCAATCGTCGGTCGCCGCACCCAAGGCGTGCTCCCTCCTCGTTCGGGGCAATCCGAGGCACCTGAGGAGCCAATGTGGTCGAGTTCAGCTACCTCGCCCCACTGCGGGGCCGGGACTTCGGGCTGCTCCGGGAGCACCCTCAACCCCGAACTGTGGGACGCAAGCGACGTCGTGCCCTCAGATGAGCTGCGCGAGCTCATCTCGAGCCAGGCGCGTGCGATGGGTATCGGAGCCCTCGCTCCCGTGGACGAAAGCGCACCGTACGGAGCCGGTCCCGCACGATACTGGGCCTTCCCCAACGCCGCGGGCACCGTGGGCTTCATCTCCGCCATGTCCAACCACTTCTGCAGCGCCTGCAACCGCCTGCGCCTTACCGCCGACGGTCAGCTAAGGCCCTGCCTCTTCTCCGACGCCGAGTACAACGTACGTGACGCCCTACGCACCGGCGACGACGAAGCGGTTGTTGCCCTGTATCGCACCGCGATTGCCCATAAACCCCAGCAACATGACCACATTGATGGAACCCAGCGCTTCATGTCGCAGATTGGAGGCTGATCTCCGTGACCGCCCGAACCCCCGATAAGCCCGAGCGCCCAAAGACCTTGGGCAGAGCCGTACACGAGAAGTACCCCGCCGCCGTGGTTGAGCCGCGCGATGCCTACCGCGATGAGCTCACACACGTGGACGAGCACGGGGATGTGCGCATGGTCGACGTGGGCGAAAAGGCGGTCACCCAGCGCCTCGCCATCGCAGAGGGCTCCATCCTCATGCACCCCGAGACGCAGGCGATGGTCCTCGAGGACCGCGCCAAGAAGGGCGACGTCCTCGCCTGCGCGCGCATCGCCGGCATCATGGCGAGCAAGCGCACGAGTGACATCATCCCCATGTGTCACCCGCTCAACCTCACCAAGGCGAAGGTCGAGATAGCGCCCATCACCGCGCCGGGCACAAAGCTCGCGAGCGGCTGGGCACCAGAGCGCGAGGACGGTCGCGTGGGCTTTCGCGTGCGCGCGACCTGCGGCGTGACGGGCGTCACGGGCATCGAAATGGAGGCCCTTACCGCCGCCTCGGCCGCCTGCCTCACCATCTACGACATGTGCAAGGCCGTCGACCGCGGCATGGAAATCGTCGACGTACGCCTGCTCCACAAAGAGGGCGGGCGTTCCGGCCTGTGGGAACGCGACGGTGCGAAAGACATGGCAGGCACCGATGACGCTACGGCCATCGCCGACTCCACCCATGCCGCAAACGCGGCCCTCCACCCCATCTCCCCCGCACCCGAGGACCTCGATCCCTCGCCGCTGCCCGGCGGACCGCGCACAGGGGCGGCGGCGCCGGCCATCGCCTTTGTGGGCTACCAAAACGCCGGAAAGACGACGCTCGTCGAGAAGGTCATTAGCCGACTCACCCAGCGCGGCCTGCGCGTGGGATCCATCAAACACCACGGCCACAAGGGCTTCGACATCGACCAGCCCGGCAAGGATTCGTGGCGTCACGCTCAGGCGGGCAGCCGCCATGTGGGCCTTGTCTCGCCCGGCGCCTACGCCGAATACGCGCGGATCGACGGCGAGGTTCCCGTGCGCGACCTGATTGCGCACTACACCGATGTGGACATCGTGATCGTGGAGGGCTACAAGACGGCGGGGTTGCCGAGCATAGCCGTGGCGCGCAGCGGCATCGACCGCATGCGTGGACGCGACTCGTTTGAGCTCATCGACGAGAACACGCTTGCCGTGGCCTGCAACGATGTGGTGGCACGCGACTTCCGCACACGAGCAGCAAAGGCCGCCCGCGCCGCCGCCGAGGAGGAGGGGCGCGCTTTCAACGAATCCGACGTCACGCTGCCGCCTTTCCTCGACATCAACGACTCTGCCGCTATCGCAAGTTTTGTATACGACCACCTGCAAAATCTAAAGTAGCCGTCCAGCTCGTTGGCGCCCTGCAGGCCCCGGGCGACCGTTCGGGGTCTGTTCGTTTGCCGCAAAATCGCTGGCGTTCACCTTTGCGCTGCTAGAATAGGCCGCGATACACACTCGCTTGCCCGATTGGAGACGCATGACACCCACCATCGCCATCATCGGCGCGCTGGAAAAGGAAGTGCGCCAGATTTATACCGCCGTAGAAAAGGGCACCGTCGTCGACGAAGCCGGGCTGCATATCGTGGGCGGCGAGTATCACGGCTTCACAGTGGTTGCCACCACCGCCGGCATGGGTACGGTTAACGCCGCCGCAGCGGCGCAACATCTCATCAGCGCCTACCATGCCAATGCCATCATCTTTTCCGGTATCGCTGGCGGCCTCAACCCCCAGCTGCATATCGGCGACGTCGTCATCGGCGAGCACCTGCGTTACCTCGACACCGACACGGCCCTCATCGCCGAATCCGCTCCCGAACTCGAGGAATTTACCAGCACCGATTTCCTCATCGACCTCGCCGAAGAAACGCTACGCGCCCACGGCTACATCGACGCCTCCCTCACTGGCAATGCGGCCGCCGGCCCCGAGACCCTTGCCGCCGCGCGAGCCGATGCCGATGCCACGTTGTTCCGTCGCAACAACGCAGGCACCGAGCCGCAGCAGTACCTGCGCGGCACCATCGCCACGGGCGACCGCTTCGTGAGCGGATGCGAAGCAAAGGCCGCCGCCATCGCCGCCACGCAGGGCGACTGCGTCGAGATGGAGGGTGCCGCCATCGCGCACATCGCCGCCAAGAACGGGATTGACTGCCTGGTGTTGCGCGCGATTTCAGACAGCTGCGATGAGAGCTACGATGCCTTGTCCTCCCGCGAGTTCGACCTCGAGGAATATGCCGCAAGCGCAAGTTCCCTCGTCCTGTCCATCGTCCGTCGCCTAGCGGTTAAGCTGGGTGTCGAGCCCCGCGACTAGCACGAAAGGCTGCCCTATGGCCGAAGCCATCAACTACAACAAAGTCCACTTCGTCGCCAGTTATGGCAAGGCGTCGCAGATTCCACCGTCAACCTGCCCCGAAGTCAGCTTTGTGGGCCGTTCCAACGTGGGCAAGTCCTCAATCATGAACAAGCTGTTCAACCGTCGAAGCCTGGTAAAGGTTTCCTCCACCCCCGGCAAGACGGCCAATGTCAACTTCTTCGAAGCCGATGGCGTGCACTTCGTCGACCTACCCGGCTACGGCTTCGCACAGCGAAGCAAGGCCGAGCGCGACCGCTGGGCTCGTCTCATCGGCGACTTCTTCGACTCCGAACGCAGCTTCAATCTGGTTGTCTCCCTCGTTGACATCCGCCACGACCCGAGCAAGCTCGACTTTGAGATGATCAACTTCCTGCGTGAGAACGGCTTCAACTTCATTGTCTGCCTCACCAAGGCGGACAAACTCTCCAAGTCGCAGCAGGGCAAGCAAGCGGCCTCCATCCGCAAGCAGCTCGGCATCCCCGCCGATCGGCTCATCGTCACAAGCAGTGAATCTGGCTTGGGCATCGATCGCCTCAAGCAAGCCATCGTCGATTTCTGCCTCGACAACGAAAACGATGGGGCCGCGGATTCGGACGCCCTCAACGAAGCCTAGCGCCATCGAGTAGCCATCTTTTTTTCACATGCAAAACGGCGGCTCGCGCACCATTGGCAAGGCCATCTACGCGGGCATCTTCAATAAACCCCGCACGTCTTATTAATTAACACCTCTAAAGCCCTTGCCAACAATCTCAGAGCTGTCCACAATCGTGATAAAACAGCCCGGATCGACCTCGCGCGCATAGCGACGCAGCTTCACCGCCTCGCGACGACTGAGCACACACATGATCACGGTGACGAGCTGGCCGGAGAAAGCACCGTACCCACGGCTGATCGTGGCGGTGCGGTTGAGCTCCTTAACGATATAGGTCTCGACCTTGAGAGGTTCCTTGCAGATGATGGTACATACTTTGCGCAGGTGAATGCTCTCGATTGCCTTATCGACCACGAGCGTCTTGGCAAACAGGCCAAGCACGCAGTAAAGACCCACGCGCGGACCGTACAGAACCGCGGCGATACACACGATTCCGATGTCCACCAGCAGCAGCGCGCGACCGATCTCAAGCGTACTGTGACGCTTGAGAATCATGGCAAGGATGTCCGTGCCGCCCGTTGAAGCGCCGATGTCGAACACCATGGCACTGCCAATCGCCGGCAAGATCACGGCAAAGCACAAATCGAGCCACATATCGCCCGTGATCGATGTAGTCGAGACTCCCGGGAACAGCATTTCGAACAACGAGACATACCCCGAAAGCGCAAAGGACGCAAACACGCTCCAGAGGATTGCCTTGCGCTCAAGGAATATGAAACCGAGCACCACGAGCGCGATGTTGATGATCCACATGAACGCACCAACGGGCAGCGACGGGAACAGCGTGGATAGGATAACCGACACGCCAGACGTACCGCCAAAGGCAAAGTGATTGGGCGTCTTAAACAAGACGATGGCGAGTGCCGTTAAGATGAGGCCGCCGTTGAGGACGGCGAAGAAATGAAGAAAGCCCGGGTCCTTGCTACGCTTGACGCCAGCCCGCTCACCGCGACGGATATCCTCCTCGGAAACCAAGTGCTCCAAAGGCTCCACAGGCGGCGTATGCCCTGTGGCGAGGCAACCGTCCGTTCCCTCCGCCGCGAAGGTGCCCTGCCTGCCGCTATCGTGCTCTTCCACCGCGCGCTCCATCGTCCGCCGAAACCATAGCGCCCTGATGGTAACGCGCCGGCGCGACGACGCAAGCGGAAACCAAGCGCACTCAAGAAAACGGGCCGTCCCGTGCGCGCGGGACAGCCCGAAGAAGTACACGAGAGCCCGTCTTGCGCGGATGCGCAACTGGGCGGTCGAGCAAGCTTTAGAACGCCGGAAGAACATCCTCGCCGTAGTTCTCCTCAAGATACGCCTTAAAGTCATCCGAGGTCAGGACCTTGACGAGCGCCTTGACGGCCTTGGAATCCTCGTTGTTCTTCGCAACGCAGATGATATTGGCGTACTTCTCGACGGCAAGGGAATCGGAGGACTCGTGAGCCAGAGCGTCGGCCACGTGGTAGCCCGCCTCGATGGCGTAATTGCCGTTGATGACCGCAAAATCCACCGAAGAGAGGGCACGCGGAAGCGCAGCGGCCTCGAGCTCCTGGAACTTGAGGTTGTGCGGGTTGTCCTTAATGTCCTTCGGCGTGGCCTCGAGGTTCTCGGGATCGCTGAGGGCAATGAGGCCCAGGTCCTGCAGCAGGAGCAGCGCACGGCCCTCGTTGGTGGGATCGTTAGGCACGGCGATGGTGGCACCGTCGGCGATGGCGTCGAGGTCGTTGGAGGTGCCGGCGTACACGGCGAAGGGCTCGTAGTGAATCAGCCCCGCGGAGACGAGGTCGGTACCGTTCTCGGCGTTGTAGTTCTCCAGGTAGGTGATGTGCTGGAAGTAGTTGGCGTCCACCGCGCCCGACGTGGTGTCCTTGTTGGGCTGGATGTAATCGGTGTACTCCTTCACCTTAAGCTCGATACCCTCCTTGGCAAGCAGCGGCGCGGCGAAGTCGTTGAGGATCTCGGCATGGGGAGCGGGGCTTGCAGCCACGGTGAGCGTGGTCGAGCCGGCGGCAGCGGAGCCCTCGGCAGCGGTGCCAGACCCGCCGCAGGCAGTCAGACCGCCCAAAGCGACAACGCCAAGGCCCGCGAAAGCGGAAGCAACAAGGGAGCGGCGGGAAATGGAGGTGTTGAAGTTCTTCATGATGGAATCCTTTCAGATGGAAAACACAGTTGGCGGGAGGGAATCGAGGGCCGTTGGTTCACCCCCCATCCCTCACCTTCCGCGAAAGTTACCTTTCGCGGAGGATTTGCGGATGAAACGCCCCTAAACTGACGCGAGAGTTAACTCTCGCAGAAGGACTGGGGCCAAAACGACCCGAAAGCGCCGCGAGAGTGCACTTTCGCGTCTTGTGCCGAGCAATACGCGGCGGCACGAGACCCATGTGCGCCGGCACGAGGACCCAACCTCGTGCCCACATCGTAGAGGGCGCGGGCAGGCGGTGCCAGATACACGAAGGCAACGCCTCGGAATCGACGAGCCAAAGCCCTTAGCAGCAAACCAACCTCTAGCGGTGGTCCACTTTGCGGGCGATGGCGTTGCAGACGGACTGGATGAGCTGGACGAGCACGATGAGCAGCACGACCGTGACGATCATTGCCTCGTCCTCATACCGGTAATAACCGTAGCGGATGGCGATGTCGCCCAGGCCGCCCGCGCCCACGGCGCCGGCGATGGCGGTGTAACCCAGCACGGCGATGAGCGTCACGGCGATGCCGCGCACGATGCTCGGCAGCGCCTCGGGCAGAAGCGCCGAGAACACGATACGGGGCACGGACGCGCCGCACGCCTCAGCGGCCTCCACGGCGTCGCGGCTCACCTCGGCGAGCGACTGCTCGACCATGCGCGCCACGAACGGGGCGGTAGCGACCACCAGAGGCGGAATGACACCCACCACGCCGGTGGAGGTGCCCACGAGTGCCTGCGTGGCGGGCATGAGGGCGATCAGCAGAATGATGAACGGCAGGGAACGGCCGATGTTGACCACCCAGCCCAGCACCGCGTTCAGCACGGGTACGGGACGCAGGCCGTTCGGCGCGGTGAGGTGCAGCACGACACCGAGGACCGTGCCAATCACATAGGCGACCGCAGTGGACGCGAACACCATGACGAGCGTGTCGATGGTGCCCTGAATGAGCAGCGGAGCAAACTCCGCGAGGAAATCGTTAAGCATCCCAATCCACCTTTCCGAGCAGCACGCGCGTAGCCTCGGCCTGGGGATCGGCGAACACCTTCGCCACGCTCCCCTGCTCCACCACGCGGCCGTGCTCGAGCACCGCGACGTTGTTGCAGATCTTCTCGACCACGTCCATGGAGTGGGTGATTACCACCAGGGTCACGCCGGTCTCGTGGTTGATATCGCGCAGCAGCTTGAGGATGGTGTTCGTGCTGCTGGGATCGAGCGCGGAGGTCGCCTCGTCGCAGAGGATCACCTCGGGCTCGCAGGCGAGCGCGCGGGCGATGGCAACGCGCTGCTTCTGCCCGCCGGAGAGCTGGCTGGGATAGCTCTGCGCCTTCTCCGCAAGACCAACGCGGTCGAGCAGCTCGAGAGCACGGGCGCGGTTTGCCTCCGTCACCTTGCCGGTGGCGGCGAGGAACGGGAAGCAGACGTTGTCCAGCACGGTCTTTTGCGCCAGCAGGCCAAAGTTCTGGAAGATCATCGCCACGCGACGGCGATACGCGCGAAGCTCCTCGCCAGAAAGCGCGGTGACGTCACGGCCATCGACCTCGATGACGCCCGTCGTGGGACGCTCCAGCAGGTTGATGGTGCGAACGAGCGTCGACTTGCCGGCACCGCTCATACCGATGATGCCGAAGATGTCGCCGTCGGCGATCTCGAGATTGATGTCCGAAAGGGCGTGAACCAGGCCGTCGGCCTCGACCGACGCCAGGGTTTCGGCCGCCTCGTCAGTCGCCTGCACGACCGCGGCAGCTCCGAGAGCAGGATTTCCGCTCACCGAAGCGGCGTAGGACACCTCGGCCTTGCCTCCGTGGCGTTTCTTGCCGGACGCTTTGGGCGCGGCGAAAGATTTGTACACATGCTTGATGCTGATCACGAGGAAAACTCCGCTTGAAGATGGAATGGGACCTGTGGCCATCTCCCGCCGGAGACAACCTAGTGGAGGCGCCCGGTCTCTATCAGCACGCGGAAATCGCGCGGCATGACAAAGTGCCCGGGCGAGGGCATCTCCATGACCATCATCATGTTCGCGCTATGTCCAACAAACGTAATCATGGGGATGAGAGTAACAGGGTACCTTATATCGGGCAAGCTGGGAAACTACCATGTAACAAAAGGGACCCCGAAGGGCCCCTTTAATCGAAAGCAACGCATCTGCCCGAGTCCGCCCCTTACCTCGAAACGGCGAGGGCGCGGGCCCCATGAGACGCGGCCGTCCCTACTCGGCGTCCTCGGCGTGACGGCGACGGCTCGCCTCGTACTCCTCGCGCGTGACAACGTCCTCAATGCGCAGGTTGATGCCCGCGACCTCAAGGCCGGTCATGGCAGTGAGGCGCTCGGTCACGCGCTCCTTGACGTCCTCGAAGATGGCGGGGGCATAGCACCCGTACTCGATGATGACGGAGATGTTGACCACCACGCGGTTGTCGTCGGTCACCTCGATGGTAACGCCCTTGGAAAGGTTCTCCGCGCCGAAGGTCTCCTGGACGAGGTGCATGAGGTTGCCCTTCATGCCCAACACATGCGGGACCTCGCGCGTGGCCATGGCGACGATCTTCTCAATCACACCGTTGGAGTAGGTGAGAGAGTCCTCGGAGTCGTCGTCTTCTTCAGACTCGGCAAGGACCTCACCGATCTCGACGTCCTCGATGGCGTCAGTCGCCTCAGCCGCGTCGTCGGACGACGCCCGTTCGACCGTCTCCACCGCGTCAGCGTCCTTGTTATCCAAAAACTCTTTACTGTCTGCCATGATTCGCTCCTATCCGCAAATCCCAAACTCACACGAACCGACCGTGCGCCTATTTACGCCCATCGAGCACGCGGCGAATAAAGTTGACCGCCGCATTGTCGCCATCGACCATTTGGCCAATGACCGTACCCACAAACACGAACACCGCGATGACGATCGTGTCCCACAGGCCAATCACCAAGATGAGCACCGCCAGCACAAAGCCGATGATGCCGTACAGCGTGGCATGCGGATGAGCATTGGCATACGCCCATGCCGTACGACCGAGCCCTTCAAACAAGCCGATGGTCGCGCGTTGGAAATCACGACGAGAGGTATGCGCACCGCCTTGCGCGCCATCCCCACCCATGTGCGAGGAGCCCTTCTGAGCAGAGGCCTCGGCCGCATCTCGATCCGAAGGACCGGGGGTATCACCTGTCCCCCGCTCCCCAACGCCCTCAACATGGACCTCGAGTTGCTCGACTATCGCTTTTGGCACCTTGGGCGCATGGGAATTATCGCTCACCGGAGACCTCCTTCGTCACGGTCACGGTTTTACTCGGGAGAAAACGTACGTGCACACGCGCACCGGCCACTCCGAGCATCTTGTGACAGGCGTCTTGGACACGTTGCTGCACACGATGCGCAAGGCCCTCCGCATTGTGCTGCGTGAGCGCAATCGCCTCGATGCGAATGTCCACAGCGGATTTATCGCGGCCCACAACACGTGCGCGAACATCTTCGACCATCACATCGCGCTCCGCGGCAGCAGATCGCGCAATGGAAGCCAAAGCCTCAGTCGAAACCTCGATATCCGCGTTGCCCGCCAACCGCATGCACGTGGGCTCAGGGCGATCAACGAGCAGGTACATCAGGACGGCGATTAGATTCAGGGCGACAATGACCAGGCAGATGGCCATAGTCACGCGGCCGGACCCCGATGCGAGCATCGAGGCGAACCGCTCCGTATAGGGACCAAAGAGGGAGCCCGCGCATGCGCCGACCACCAATACACCGGCGATGAGATACAAAACCAGCCCGATTCTGCGTATTCGCCGCATGGCTCCTCCTCTCTCTTACACATCGCGGGCACCACGGCGCCCGCACACATTTCACCTTTTGTACCCCGATAGCCCGTAAAGCATCATGGCACGCTTCTCGATTATACGGCGAACACGCCGCTCTAGGGAAAAGCCGGGCCCGCCACATAGCGAACCCGGCTCAAACAAGCGACGACTTGCACGTCACGATGCGGCGCCTCGGGAACCCCGAACCTACTCCTCCTCGAGGGCAGCGATGACCTCGTCGGTCATATCCATGGTGGAGTAGACGTCCTGAACGTCGTCAAGCTCCTCGAGGCGGTCAATGAGACGCTGGACCTTCTTGGCATCAGTGCCAGAGACGGACGTCGGGGTGGTGGGAACCATGGTGAGCTCGGCACCCTTGACCTCGATGCCCTGGGACTCAATGCCCTTCGAGACGGCCATGAGGTCACCGGCGGCGGTCCACACAACCCACTCCTCGCCGGCATCCTCGTAATCGTCGCCACCGGCCTCGGCAACGGCCATCATGAACTCCTCCTCATCGCCAGCAGCGCCGTTGGCCATGAGGTTCTCCTTCTTATCGTTGGGGTCGACGATCTGCTTGGCAACGACGACCTGGCCCTTGCGCTCGAACTGGAACGACACGGAGCCGGAAGTGCCCAGGTTACCACCCGCGTGGGAGAACGCGGAGCGGACATCGGCGGCGGTGCGATTGCGGTTATCGGTCAGGCACTCGACATACACGGCGACGCCCGCGGGACCGTAGCCCTCGTACACGATGTTCTCGTACACGGCGGCGTCGGCACCGGAACCGAAGGCCTTGTCGATAGCGGCCTTGATCTTGTCCTTGGGCATGGACTGAGCCTTTGCCTTGGCGACGGCAGCGGCAAGGGAGGCGTTGTTGTCCGGGTTGGGATCGTTGCCCAGACGGGCCGCGACGGTGATGTTACGGCTCAACTTGGAGAACAGGGCGGAACGCTTGGCGTCCTGCGCACCCTTGCGGTGCTTGGTTGTGGCCCATTTAGAGTGTCCGGACATGTGATGCTCCTTCTATTTACCCGCTCTCGACACATGACTACGCGCCTCAAGCCCATATAAACACACGCTCAGCATGATATACCGATTGCGGAGCATGCGAAAGGGGTTTACCACGAGCTTCACACGCGTGCCAAAGGGGGCACGCCCCCAAGGGCACGTTGGCACGCCCGCCGGCGCGTCACAACTCGTCCGCGTCCACGGCCTCGATTCCGAGCAGTTCGGCAGCAAGCATATCGTCTTCCAAAGCGGTCACGCTCCTGAGCTTGCGCTCAATTACGTTCGTGCGCGTGTTGATGATTCCGTCCACCGTCTTCCCGGCAGTCTCGATCTGCTTGAGCGCGCGGCGCAACTCCGCTTGATACTTGGGGAACTCCGCCTTGACGGCGCTTAGCACCTTTTGGATCTCGTCGGCGCGGCGTTGGAACGCGAACGTCTGATAGCTCAATTGCAGGCTATTGAGGATCACCGCCATGGTCGAGGGCCCTGCCACGTTCACCTGGTAGTCGCGCTGTAGGCACTCGATAAGCCCCGGCCGGTCGACAACCTCGGCATACAGGCCTTCGAACGGCAGGAACATGATGCCGAAGTTCGTCGTCTCGGGAACGCTCAGATATTTGGCGGAAATGTCCTTCGCCTCAAGCTTGATGACCTGCTCGAGCGTACGACGGGCGGCGGCGATTCCCTCGGCATCGCCCGCATCCATCGCATCGCGCAGGTGCTCGTAGGTGTCGCCGGGGAACTTTGAGTCGATGGGCAGCCAAATCGGCTCGCCCTCCTCAACCGGTAGTTTGACGGCGAACTCGACGCGATCTGCACTGCCCGGTTTGGTGGCGACATTCTCGGCATATTGGTCGGGCGCGAGAATCTCGGACAGAATCGCCGCCAACTGAACCTCTCCCAGCATGCCGCGCGTCTTGACGTTGGAGAGCACCCGTTTGAGGTCGCCCACGCCCGTCGCGATAGACTGCATGTCCCCCAATCCGCGGTACACCGCCTCGAGTTGATCGCTCACCTGTTTAAAAGAGGCGCCCAGGCGGTCATTGAGGGTCGTGGCGAGCTTCTCGTCCACCGTGACACGGATGGCCTCGAGCTTGCGCTCGTTATCACTGCGCATCGCACCGAGCTGCGCATCAACCGTCTCGCGCGTCTTTTCCAAATACTGAGTTGTCTCGCGGCGAACATCGTCCACCCTAACACCCATCTGATCGAACGCGCGCGATTGCGCCTCGAAATGTTGCTGCTCGATTATCGACAGGCTCGACAACCCATCAAGCGCGGCATTCACGGCAGCGGAAACTTGAGACAGAGCGCTGCCTGCGGCGGTAAGGGTCTCATGCATCTGCTCTCGCTCGGCAATCGAGCGCTCTCTTTCTTCCCGATGCTCCATGTGTGCGCGGCGCAGGCGGACGCACGCGACGGTCGACCAGGCAGCAAGCACTGCCGCCATGACCGATGCGACCATCGTTATAAGCTCGATTCCCATTCCCTCAACCCCTTATCCGCTTTCGAATAACCTCATCTTAGCAGTCGCCATTCGTATCGCACCAAAGCCAAGGCGAACCCCCGCACTACGCGATCGAGCAGATCCTATCAAATAAGGCAGCGAGAGCGTCCATGAGTTCCTCGGGAGTTGCACCATCCAAAATGCACGTCAACGCATATGAAGCGACGAAGACCGCAGCAACGAGAACGGGTACCGCCAAAGCCAACAACACCGCCCGCAAGACCCCCAAAAGTGCCCCGCGACGCATCCTCTTGACGTCGTATGCCCTCTCGGCAGCGTATGCCTCCGCAGCCGCAAGGCGTTGCACGCCCTCGCCCCCGGAAGCTGCGCGCTCGAACTCTCCAACGTCTACCTGCGGGAAGCGTTCCTTTCGCGCGGCGCGCCGTCCCTTTGTGCGCGGGGCGTTTCCTCCACCGGATGCGGATGCCGGCACCTGCGTGCACGGCGCGTGTTTAAGAAAAAGGTCCATGCAAAAGCCCTCCTTATGGAGGCATGCATGGAACCGACTTCTCCAGAATTGCACTAAAAAGTTCCCGCGTCAAGCCCGGATCGAGTTGAGGCTTGACGCGGGATGGTCACATGCGCCAAACGCGCATCTCCCGTTGTGGCCTGCCCTACCGGTCTTCGCGGCGCGACCTCAAACGGCTGAAGGCGGCTGCCGCCATGGACGCGACGCCCGCAGCGGACGCCATCACGCCATGAGCCGACGCGTCGCCCGTTCCGGGAAGGGTTTCGGGCTTACTGCCGAGGGAATTCTGAGGTGTCTCGTCGCCACTCTCATCCTTGGCGCCGTCATTATCGTCCTGGTTCCCGTCTTCATCGGGAGTCTCCTGGCCGCCGGAGCCATCGTTGCCGCCGTCGCCCTGGCTGTCGCCGTTGTTCCCGGCGTCTCCGTTATCGTTACCGTCACCTTGGTCGCCACCCTGGTTGTCGCCGTTGTTGCCGCCGGTATCGCCGCCGCCATTGCCGCCGTTGCCGTCGCCGCCATCGGGGTCAACGACATCGGGCACGATCTCAACGGGTGCTCCCTCGCCGGAAGTCACCGCACCTAAACCGGGCACACCCGTCACGCGCACGAAGGCATAATACGTCTCGCCGGGCATCAAGCCGCTGAACACCGGATCGCTCGTCCAGGTGTTGAGGGGATTTCCCTGCACCTGCGGTCCCTCAGTAGCGTCGGCGACCGTCACCGCGTCAGGCGCTTGGTTCGTATCGCACAGGGCGTACTCCACGCGGGCTCCCAAGCCCTCTGCGCCCTCAACGCGGGCGTTCAGGCGAACCGAATCCTGCCCGAGCTTCTCAACATCTACGGAAACGCTGACGTCCGCCGGGGAGACCTCGATCATCACCGGAATGCTGAGCGTGCGCGCGGTAGCCTCGGTTCCCACAGCCCGATAGGCAACCTTGGCAGCCGCCCGGTGCGACCCCACCGCAAGCCCGGCTTTCGGCACCACCTGCCAGGATGCGTCCGTGCCGCCGGCGGGGATCGTAGTCGAGCCGGAACCGCGCAGCTCAAACGCGTCGGAATCGAGCGTCACGCCCTCGATCTGCACATCGACCTTGCTTGTGTTCTTCAACTCGAGAGCGATGGGGACGGGAGTCGCCTCACCCTCGCGCATCGAATCAAAGACCACCTCATCGGCTTCCAAGCCGGGCTCGTGGGCCTCCCACACATCGATGAGCGTCGCGCTGAAGTAGATGTCGTTCAGGTGCAACTTGACGTAGCGAGCCATCACTGGACCGTCGCTCAGCGTCAAACGGGTGCTCAGCGTGCTCTCCTGCCACCCGGGCACCTTCGTGCCACCCTTACCAAAGCGCTCGACTTCCTTAAAGGCCGAGGCATCCACCGGAACCCCGGCAGCAAGGCCCGTATCGGGCGCAACCGACACCGTCACCGCCATGCGATCCCACCGGGGAACGCCATTGGTGCCCAGGTTCTTGGGACGCCAGTAATCGACATCCGTGACGGCACGCTCATGTCCAAGGTCGAGCACGATCCAGGCATCGCTTGTCTTCTCGCGGCTCGTGATCCAGAACTCGTTGCCCGGTCCGTAGTAGCCATCGATCACGCGCTGGGCCATCGCCGCGCCATCGCGAGAGGAAGAATAGGAGTTGACCACCATCTCCTCATACGGAACGAAATTTGCATCGCGGTCGCCCGCGGTGAACGTGAACACGGCCGGGTTGGAGGCAGTGGTGGTTCCCCGCGCGGGCACGCGCAGCTCGACCGTGCGATTCCCCTTGTACGTCCGCTCAACATCCAGCGGCTCCCACGAACCGCCGTCCACGCGCATCTCGAGTCCATTGGGAACCTTGCCGTCAAAGAAATAGATGCGGTTCGCGCGGTCGTTCGCCTCGCACTTGAGCGAGGGAGCCTGACCCGCCACGATATCGATGCAGTTGATGACGCTCGCGCCGATGAGCTGGATCTGGATATCCGTCTCGGCGTTGATGGAGGCGATCTGATCGGCGGTTAAGACGACCTCGACCTGACCATCCGTCTGGTCGGACCATGTCTTGCCGCCGTCGAGGCTGAACCTCCACGGCACGCCTCCGCCGCGAAGGTGCTCACCCAGCGCGATCACACCCGCCTGATCGCCATCGAACGAGAAGGTCGCCACCACACCATCGGCCTCGCCCATGAGCATCTTGGCCACGCGCGCACAGGCATCGTGATTGACCGTCTGGCTCTTGTCGACCTTGGACGCGCGCTGGAGCGCATCGAGCCTGATGGCCTCCAAGGCGGCGAACTGCGAGCCGTCGGTGCGCTTGTTGATGTTTTTGATGAGGTCATGCATGGGCAGCGGGTAGAACTTGAGCTGCTCGGCGATCTCCTTGGCCAGTGCCTCCCATTCAGCGGCGGCGGCATCGCGCGCGCCGAGGAGCTCGATCTTTGCCCAAAGTGCATCGAAGTTGATGGGCTGCGCCCCGCGGGCGGCATCAATCGCCTGCTCGCGAACGGTGGAACCCTCATCGAGGCTCGCGGCGATCAGGCGCGTCTCGTAACTGCGGACGTACCCCACCCAATCGGAGAGGGCCTCCGTGGCATAGAGCGTGTACATACCTGCGAACTCGCCCGTAATGCCGCGCCCCCACCCGTTGAGCCAGTGGGCTGCAGACGGGCTCTTGCTCTTGCCCCATCCCGATACGTCGTTTTGGATGCGATACGTCGGCACCATCGTGCCGTTCGCATCGGCGCGCAGCTCATAGGTGAGCGTGGCGGCGTGGCCGGGCTGGCCCACCACGAACGAGGGCACGCCGACCATACCGTTGAGGTTGGCGAAGGTCTTGGCGAGGGCTCCGCACACGCCACCCTTCTCAAACACCATCCAGAGACGGTGGTACTTGGTCTTATCCTGTGTGGCACCCGGAACGGAAGAAACGTCGCCGCAACCGATGTGATAGAGGTCGTTCGCCTCGGCATTCGGGAAGTGCGCGTCCGTGTAGGAAAGCTGGTACTTCTCCTTCCAGCCGCCCTGCCAGACTTTGAGGGGCTTGCCGGGCGCACCGTTGGAGGACTTCATCTCCTCAACAGGGCCGTTGAACTCGGCATCGTTGTAAAAACGCACGTTGCTGTACCCGCCGTTGCTCGCATAACCACCGTCATACCAGATGTAGGAGTACGCGTTCAGGCGACTATCCTCAGTTTTGTCGTCAGTGGCGGAGAACTTGGCGAGCGAGTAATTCGCCAACCAGGGCAGCTCCGCATCGGTGATCTGGTTTTCGAAGACCAGGCGCATGCTCTCGACCGGCAACGCGTCGAACAGGTCCTTCTTAAAGCGATAGCGCTCATCGGAGCGGAATGTCTTGATGGTGTAGTAGCGCACGAGCGGGTCGGACACAAACCCCGGATCGCCCGTCCACAGGCGCGCACGACCAGAGACATCGAGGGATGCCGCAACCATCATGCGCAGGTACACATCCGCATCGGCACCCGGTGCCGTAAGGTCGGCGGCGTTCGTCTTGCGCAGGCGCATGAAGATGCCGAGCGACTTGATGTAGTCGGCGTGGGTCGCTACGTTGTTCTTGGCGTTGGTCCACACCTCGCCGCCCGTGACGTAATAGCGCAGCGCCGCGAGGTCACCCATGAACCAATCGAGGAACTCGCTTGCATCGGTTGAAGAGGCCCGTAATTCGCTCAGCTGCTCATATCCGGCACGACGCACCAGCTCTCGCTGAAGAATCAGGCGCTCCGAGGCCTCGTCGAGCGTTCCGGCAGCAGCACGGGCGACAAGGTCCTGTTTTTCGACAAGCGAGCGAATCTGCGCATCGTACGATTCGAGCGTTTGAATGGCACCACCCTGGGGAGCCGCATGGGCAATTGAGGGGACAGCGATACCAGCGGTTGAAACCGTTGCGGTCGCGATCATCGCAGCCATGAGCACCGTCTTGGTGGAGCGGCCAACGGGGTTGAGTGCGGCTCGGACACGTGAGTCAACAAGACCCATGTCCTCGTAGCGAGCGGGGTTGGTCACAATGGGCTCCCTATGAGATGTAGTACGTTTGAAGTGCCAGTCCATCGTACCGAATAATCACGCTTGAGGGAATGCCCCTTGAGCCGACACATTTCTTAAGCAAAAGATAAGGCGGTGCGCCGAAGATCTCCTCTCCGGCGCACCGCCAAACCACGCGTATATGCGCTGCGGTCTAGTAGTTAACGACCTGCTCCTCGAAGTAGGACTGCGGATGAGCGCAGACGGGGCACATCTCGGGGGCGGTGGGGCCCACGTGCAGGTGACCGCAGTTGAGGCACTTCCACACCTTCACGCCCTCGCGGGTGAAGACCTCGCCCTTCTCAACGCGCTCGGCAAGCTTGTTGTAGCGCTCCTCGTGAGCCTTCTCGACGGCACCGACACCGCGGAACTTGGCGGCGATAGCGGTGAAGCCCTCCTCGTCGGCGGTCTTGGCAAACTCGTCGTACATGGTCGTCCACTCGTAATTCTCACCGGCAGCAGCATCGCGCAGGTTATCGAGGGTGCCGGGGACTTCGCCTCCATGCAGCTCCTTGAACCAGAGCTTGGCATGCTCGGACTCATTCAGAGCGGTCTCCATGAAGATGTTGGAGATCTGAACGAAGCCGTCCTTCTTGGCCCTGGAAGCGTAGTAGCGGTACTTGGTGTGGGCCTGAGACTCGCCCGCAAAAGCGGCCTCGAGGTTCTTCTTGGTCTGGGAATTCTCGAAATCCATGAATACCTCCTAGGTGGCGTAGGAATCGAAAGGCGCCGTCGATGCGCCACATCGAGCGGAACCCCAACGGGACCGCCTGCAAAGACGCCCGTAAATCTCTTGTACCCCACTCGCGCCCGCTCTTGCAAAAGCTCGCTCGATCGCCCTAGACGATCACCCACGCCCCTTCACACTCCCGGCAAAATCCCTCGCGGGCGAGATCGATCAATATGGATTCGACGAGCTCCCCCTCAACGGGCGGACGTCCGGCAGTGCGCTCGACGTCGTTGAGGGCGGCATGCAGCGAAGCGGTGCTCGCCCGCTCGCCACGCGCCTGGGCATCCAACAACTGGCGCACGATTTCCGCCCGCTTCTGACGGCGTGAGCCTTCAAATCGCGATTGGCGCGTATATGCCTTGGCACGACGCGAGGGGTTGGGAACGGTCTTCTTGAGATACGCACCATAGTCGAGCATGGCATAGTACCAGGTGCGCGGCGTGTCATCGGGATCCTGGGGCATAGCGAAGGGGTCCGCGGACCTCGCGTCGGCAGCCATCAAGGCGCCCGGTTTCTGGCCAGCGAAGCAATCCGCTTCCGCCCCGCACGATGCGGGAGCTGCGGGACATGTCGCCTCCGCCAGCGGCACAAGTTCCCTATCGGGCACGCCCGGCACATCGGGGAACAGGTGGTGTAGAAGAACGGTGCGCACATTCGTCTCCAGGTAGACCCCTGGCAAGTCAAACGCAAAGGATCGGATGCCCTGCGCAGTCGCCGGGCCGATCCCCGGCAAGGCGATGAGCTCCTTCGTACCCGCGGGAAACACCCCATCGTACCCGCGAACGATCTCCTCAGCAGCCGCCTTGAGCGCCAGAGCGCGACGATTGTACCCCATACCCTGCCAAGCCGCGAGAACCTCAGCAGTACCGGCCTCTGCCAGCGCGAAGACGCTCGGGAACGCATCGAGCCATTCCGCCCACCGCGTCTCCACGCGGGCGACCTGCGTCTGCTGAAGCATGACCTCCGAAAGCCAGATCTTATACGGGTCGCGCGTGCGACGCCACGGAAGGTCTCGATACAAACGAACCCCTTCCGTGCGAACCAGCGTGCGGAAGGGGTCCATGTTCATCTTGAGCTCCTTAGAGGATCATGCGGCTACACGCACGAGCACCCCCTGGAGCACCCGGCGTAC
The DNA here is from genome assembly GCF_959026545.1 of uncultured Collinsella sp. Taxonomy (NCBI): domain Bacteria; kingdom Bacillati; phylum Actinomycetota; class Coriobacteriia; order Coriobacteriales; family Coriobacteriaceae; genus Collinsella; species uncultured Collinsella sp. The sequence goes on along the minus strand of NZ_CAUFLV010000011.1, from coordinate 36,656 downwards.
TCGGGAAAACGCGAGCGATCGGCGAACTTGGGGTCGACCGCGGGATGCTGCCGTCGATTGACGACGTCATCGAGCGTAACGGAGTCCAGATAATTGCGAAGCAGCTCCTGGGCTCCTATCCACAGGGGATGATAGCAGCATTCATCCATGCGAGGGCATATCCCGTCCTCCGCCGTGCAATCGTTCATGACGAGCGGGCCCTGGACCGCCTCGACGATCTGACGAATCGTCACATCTTTGGGGTCGACTTTAAGCCGCATGCCGCCGCGGACACCGCGCAGGCTCTCGATAATCCCCGCCTGCACCAGACCGTGCTGAATGGAGCGGGCAAAAGAATACGGCACATCCACCGTCTCGGCGGCCGTACGCACGGACAGAAGGCTATCCTCGCCTTCCGCCAACATGGAAAGCATGCGCAGGGCATAGTCGGTCTTGCGGGAGATGTCCATCTCTTCTCCTTGCGAGTAAACGAAATCTATTCGAGACGTTATGCGTGGTTGGCAAATAAACTCGTGGTCGAGCATAGTGCGCCATTCGGCACCGATACTGACATTGTACTAATATAGCGTGTTTGATGCATTTGGAGAAAGGTCTGTACTGCCCCTCCTCGCGCAGATTCATCGCTTCACAACTCTACCACAAACGCAAAAAGCCCCGTCTTGCGACGAGGCTTTGATTGCGATGGCGGGAAGTACGGGGCTCGAACCCGCGACCTCCGACGTGACAGGCCGGCGCTCTAACCAAACTGAGCTAACTCCCCAGGCGGCAATTCGCGTGTGCTCCTTGCTGCGGGGATTAGTATACACAGACTTCAACTTCACACGCAAGAACTTTTTTCAAAAAAAGTTATAAGTCGATGATCTCGGCAGATAGCACGCGGCCGTCCTCGACCATAAGCCGTGCGATGGAGGCCTCCCGTCTGCCACGCGGCAGCGATGCCGACCCGGGATTGATCACCAGACACCCATGCACCCGGTCGATGCGCGGCCGATGCGTATGACCGCACACCGCAACGTTCGAGCTCGCCAACGGCAGGTCCTCGGCGTAGTGCGCCACCGAAAACCGAACCCCCTCGTACGTGAACTCGTTCACACGCGGCACATCGGGGCCGTAGTTGTAGTAACCATCGTTGTTGCCCAAAACCGCGCGCAGAACGGGAACGCTCACCTCGAGCTCCGCGTAGTTGCTCTCGGATGTGATATCGCCGGCGTGGATAAGCAAGTCGCATCCCTCGATGGCGCGCAGCAGCTCCGGAGCGAGGTAGCCATGGGTATCGGAGATGATGTCGACACGCCGCTCCATTACAGGTTCAACGCCTTCTTGAGCGGCACCACGCGCCGGCGGCTCACCGGAATGCGCTCGTCAACGCCGTTCACGCCGAGCTGGATGGCGCCCGAGGGCACCGTCTCGACGTCCTCGACATTGGCGAGGTTGACGATGTAGCGACGATGGACGCGGAAGAATCCGAACTCCCCGAGCTTGGACTCGAACTGTGCGAGCGATGTCGTGGACAGATAACGGTCGTCTTCGGTGAAAATGCAGGAGTAGTCGTCCTTCGCCATGATGAAACGGATCTGGTCGACCGGAATGAGCACCTTGCGGCCGCCCTTTTCCACCGGGATGCGCTCGATATTGGTGGGCTTGGCGGAAGTGGGCTCCGCAGTGGCGACGGGCTTGGCACGGGCAATGACCTTCTCGATCGCACGATCGAGGCGGGCCTCCTCCACGGGCTTCATGAGATAGTCGACGGCATCCACATCGAACGCCTCGACGGCATGATCGCTGTACGCGGTCACGAACACGATCGCCAGCGGGTTCTTGAGCTTGTAGAGCGCCTCGGCAAGCTGGAGTCCCGAAGCCCCGGGCATGGAGATGTCAAGGAAGACCACATCGACACGCGCCTCCATGAGCATCTCAATGGCGGAGCGGACGCTCGACGCCTCGATAATGGAGCCGATCTTGCCCGTCTGCTCGAGCAAGAACCGCAGCTCGGAACGAGCGGGTGCCTCATCGTCAACGATCATCGCACGTAGCATACCTATCGATAACCTTTCATACTGTGAGTGAGACCCGGCGAGAAGCGCCGTCCGTACGGTCCGCTCCTATTCTACCCTTCGTCATACATACTACCCTCAAGATCGAGGTGAAGGGAAATCGTGGTGCCCTCCCCCGGAGTCGACTCCACGCTTGTACGCGATTTGGGACCGTAGAAACGCTTGATGCGCTCGGAGATGTTGTGCATGGCCACGCCGGCTCCACCGCCCTGTGGTGCATTGGGGTCCGGCGCCGACAAGGATCGGTCGAACAAGCGCATGGCCGTCTGCTCGTCCATGCCCACACCGTCGTCGGACACGAGAATCGACACGGCACTCTCCCCCGCCCGCTCGACCGCGATGCGGATCGTAAGGGGACCCTCGTCCGGCATGGCATGGCGCACGGCGTTCTCGACCAGCGGCTGGATCACGAATGCGGGGATGAGGACATCCTCGGCGTCCTCGTCCACATCGACTTCGACCAAAACGCGGTCCTCGCCAAATCGCGCCTTCTCAAACTTGAGATACCGCAGCGTTTGAGCGATTTCGCGTTTGACCGCAATCAGCTGACCGGAGTTCTCGAGAGTTGCGCGGTAGAACTGGGAGAACTCGCGGAGCAACTCGCGTGCCCGTAACGGCTCGGTGCGCGTGAGCGACGCGATGGTGTTGAGCGTGTTGAACAGGAAGTGCGGGTTAATCTGGGCTTGGAGGGCGCGAACCTCCGCGCGCGCGGTGAGCTCTGCCTGGCGCTCAAGCTCAGATACGGTAAGCTGCGTGGAGAGCAGCTCGGCAAAGCCAGAGGCGAGGGCGTACTGCGTGCGATTGACGTGCCGTGGCGAACGGTAATAGAACTTGAGGGCTCCCACGGCACGTCCGCGGATCTTGAGCGGTGCGATGATACCCGCGGGGATGCTGCGCCTGCTCCCGCGCTCGACGCGGACGTCCATGTCGCTCGTGAACGACTGCACGATGCCGTGCTCGATGACATAGCGCGTCGTGGGCGTGTGAATCGGGGAGCCCGCAGGGAAGTCATCGGCGAGCTCGCCCACGCACGAAAGCACCTTCTCTCGGTCAGTGACCGCGATGGTCATGGCGCGCGTCTCGGGTAACAGACGGCGGCATATCTCCTCGGCGCTCTCGCGCGTAAGACCGCCCGTAATGTCCTCAAGCATGCCCGAAGCAACGGCGAGCGTTTGCTCCGTGTACTGCGAGCGCAGGGTATCGGGGCTAAAGAACACATAGATGAACGCAAGCGTAAAGCACACGAGCAGGACGAGCGCGGCAACGGTGGTGACCGTCTCCACACCGTTGAGGATTGCATAACCAAAGAACCCGACCATGCTGAACACCACGAGGGCGGCGAGCAGCCTGAGCGCCTCGTTCGCGTCGAGCATTCCCGCTCGATAGCTGCCCTGGGTCATTCCCTCAAGGCTCTGTGGGCACCGGGAGCCCTCGTGCTCCGGCGATGTATTCTCGGTCATCAACGCTCCAAAAGGGCGACCAGGCGCTCGTCACCCGCGAGCCCGCCCATAATACTCGGCCAAAAACTGACGAATCTGAGGTAATCGGTCTCATGGGCAGCCGCGTATTCGCGCGCATCCTCAATCCCACGGCGATAGATATGCCAATAGCCCCGGTGCTCGCAGGTGAAAATAGAACGGATGAGCGCGGTTTTGCGCACGCGTTCATCTAGACCTCCCGAAATCCACGGACCGGGATACGGCATGAGCGAGGCGGCGGTCACCGAGTTGATATCGGGACGGCGCGAGGCGCTCGCGAGCTTGGCGCGCTCGTAATACCAGCGATAAACGTTTTGCATGAAGCGCGGGGATTCTTCCACCTGGCTCGGCGGCAAGTGCTTGACCACCCAAGCATTGTCGAACCACACATCCATTCCCAGCAAGCGCATGTTGAACAGATAGTCCAAATCCTCGCCGCGCGTGATATAGGGATCGAACGCCACGCGTTTGAACGCACGCGCGTGGATGGCAAAGCAACCGCCGCAGACGTAGTTGGAGCGCGAGATGCGCGTCCCCGCAAGGGCGCGCTCCATCCAGCGGTTGAACTCGATACGCTTGGTCCACCACCGATAGGTGATTCCGTTTTTCTTGCCGGTGTCGGCCAGGGGAGAGCCAGCCTTGTTGTAAAAATAGCCGCTCTTGGCCAGGATGGGCAGACGCTGACGCGTCTCGTGCCCCAACCCGTACAGGGCCTTGTCCATAAAGTCGGGCGCCAGAACCACTTCGTCGTCGTCCAAGAACACCACCACGTCGTGGCCGAGAATGGCCGCGCAGGCAAGACCCATGTTGCGTATGGCACCGTACCCTCGCAGCGAGACAGTCTCTCCGCGCACATTGGGGGCTATCCGGCTCACTCGATCCATGATGAACGATGCCTCGCGATTGGTGACGAGGGTCACGTCGACCGTAGGGTGCTCATCGATGATGTCCCGTACGCGATGCGCGATGCGCTCGGTCTCCTGCTGAGGACATACCAGCAGCACGATGACGCGCGGAAGATGACGGACCTGCTCGAGAGAAGCCAAGCAGCGATCAAGTTCGGGGCGGGAGGCCGACAGGTCCGACGAATGGTCGTACGCCCCCGGCGACTTGAGCTCGGCGGGTCCGCCTGCCCAGTAACTCGGAATGACGATTGTCGGATTCATGCAGCCCCCTCCCCGGAAACTCACGGGAGGACATCTGCGCACCGCGCAGTTGGTGAGGGAACGCGACGCCTCTTCCGCATCTATTACCTAGTTGTACCCACCTGAGCAAGTTCGCGCTTGATGAACGGTGTTTTTGCCAGAGAGCGCGAGAGCGGGTACCCCAACACGTACATGATAACCGCTTCGCCCAAGCCGGTGGTCACCAACCCGAAGGCATACATGAACGGATAGGCGCCATCAAGCGAGATGGACGTGAACGGAATAGTATAGAAGCCGATTCCCTGCAGGAGCAACGGCAGGTACGCGGGGACTATCAGCGCATTCGCGAGCACGGGGCCGACAAGCGCAATGAGCGGGCGCTCACGCATTTTCCAGGTGAACAGCGCACCGGCGAACGTGGCAAGTGAGCCGAACACCACATCGAGCATGCCGAGCATGCCAGTCCCCGAGAGCGCGATGTTGGCAACGTTGGCGATGATGCAGCCCAGGGTGAGCCCGGGAACCGCCGCGGGGGTAAAAAGCGCCAACACGCACAGCGCCTCACTCACGCGGAACTGCACGGGACCCCATGCGAGGCTCCCCAAGAACATCATGGTGATCAGCGTGCACGCTGCATACGCGGCGGCGATCATCCCCACGCGCGCAATATGATGCGGATCGCGCGACCATCCCGCGCCCGCGACCTTTTCCCGTGCGGAGGCCGCCGTTTTAGAAACCTGTTGTTTTGTGCCCATGTTCTCCACCTTCTACAAAATCGGAGGGCTTTACTGACGCCAGCAAAACCCTCCGTAAGGTGGTACGTGTTCGCCCGGGCGGCCGGTGCGTGAGATGCGTGCCGCGGGATACAGGCCGGACGTCTTATGCGCGCGCCGCCTGCATTCGGGAGAGCTTTACTAGCATGACCAAGCCCACAACCAGCAAGATCCCGATGGAAAGCACTCCTAAAGAAGGATCATGCGTGAGCGAGGTCACGACAGATACTAGCAGAGTTCCCATAACAGAAGCGTACCGACCAAAGATATCAAAGAAGCCGTAATACTCGTTGGAACGCTCCTTGGGGATGATCTTTCCAAAATAGCTGCGCGAGAGTGCCTGGACGCCGCCCTGGAACATGCCGACCAAGATGGCGAGGATCCAAAATTCCACGGCCGTCTTGAGGAAGAACGCGGCGAACAACACGATGCCCACGTAAGCGGCGACCGCGACGATGATCATCTGCAACGTGCCCACACGTCCGGCGAGCTTGCCGTAGATGATGGCGGATGGAAATGCCACGAATTGCGTGACGAGCAGCGCGAGCACGAGCTGGGTGGAATCGATGCCGAGCGCAGCTCCGTAACTGGTGGCCATGGAGATGACCGTATGAACGCCGTCGATGTAGAAGAAGAACGCGACCATGAAGACGAGCAGCACGCGATCGTGCGCAATGCGGCGCATGGTGGTGAGCAGGCCCTTGAAGGTGAGGGCGATATTGTGTAGAACGCCCGCCGCGCCGCCCTCGCGCTCCTTGCCAAAACGCTGCTTATATGTACGCAGCAGCGGAATGGTGAAGGCAAGCCACCACGCACCCGTGATGAGGAACGTCAAACGCGTGCAGGTGAGGGTATCGAGGCCCAAGATGCTCGGCCCGCCAAAGATGAGGGCAATGCATAGGATAAACGGGACGGTGGAGCCCACATAGCCCCACGCATAGCCGGAACTCGAGACGGAGTCCATGCGCTCATCGGTGGTAACGTCGGTGAGCATGGCGTCGTAGAACGTCATGGATGAGTTGAGGCCGATGGTGCACAGCACGTACACCACCAGGAACACCGCCGCGCTCATGGGGATGGCCTGGGCGAGGCACAACACCAAACCCGTAAGGAAAAAGCCCGTGAAGAACTTGATCTTGTTGCCCGCGTAGTCGGCAAGGGAGCCGAGAATGGGCATAAGCAGCGCAACCACAAGCGAGGCGATGGTCTGCGCATTCGCCCAAGCAGTCACCAACTCGGCTGGATGCGCGCCCGTGTTGATGGCGTTGAAGTAGATGGGCACGACCGAGGTGTTCAGCAACACAAGGGCCGAATTGCCCACGTCATACATGACCCAGTTGCGCTCGAGCTTGGTGTATTTGAGTGCCATGGCGGTAACTCCCCGTTTCCCCCGCCACGATTGCGCGCGGGGTCTCAACACATAGATAAGTGCATGATACGGCAGCACGCGTGTCGCTCAGGTCAGGATTCCGCCAAGTGCCGGTAAAGAGCTCGTAGCGGTCCAGACCAGCAAACTGGGTACGGCGACTACACATATCGGAATTTTGCAGGTTTTGACCGTTAATATTTTCGTATTTTGCAGATCGCCCAGCTAGATACTGCAATTTTCAGAGCATAGAGGCCGTTGCGAAACCCTGCTGAACACTCGCTCCATGAACGCCAGGACGCCGGCGGCGAAGTAGTTGGGCTCGTAGGCTTCGGGGGTCGACTTGTTGTTCTTAATCACGACGTTGACCTTTGCGAGTTTGGAGACGGGGGTGTCGTGGCTCGCCGTTATGGCGATGATGTCGAACCCGCCGCTCGCCGCCTTGAGGCAGGTTGGCAGCAGGGACATGCCGCTTTCGTTGACCACGATGAGGACGCCCGCGGCAGCAGGCTGCGTCGCAATGTCAGGACCAACAATCCCGGTGCCACCCTTCAGCACGCGCATTGACGGTGCTGCCGCAGCATCATCCTTATCCAGAAACCTCTTAGACATCTTTTCCGGATACGGTGATAGCGCCTCAACCACACCGGGTCCATACGGCATTGCGTGAAAACCCACTTCACACATCCGTAACAGGCCTATCTGGATGAATACTTCCGCATCGCCAATCGCGTCAATCAATACGGGACGATCCCGATTGACGGATAGGACCGATGCCACAAGCTGAACACTATCGGAAAGTGCATCCTCACGTTGAAACGAGGAGAAGTACCTAACGAGTTGCGTAGTGAAATCAATCCAGCCATGATAGCCAAGCGTATCAGCGACGTGTGCGACGCTCGAACGCGGCACGCCAGTCATGCGCGCAACAGCGGCGATGGTCGGTCGCTCTCCCCTCTTGGCAAAGTCCCGCACGGCCGCATACACGATCCGCTCGTTATCCTGCAGCATTACAGCCCCTTTGAAATGCGCGCGAGAGCCATCTCGAACACCATAAGAACGCGCGTCATGTATAGATCCCCGCCCGCATCATCCCGACTATCAATCGCGATGCAAAGATCAGCCTGCACTCGTGTCGACTTTTCCGGGTCGTCGGAAAACGCCACGATTGAGAATCCCGCATCGCGCGCGGCGCGCAGCATCCCCTCGCCGTACCCGGAGGTCTGGCCCCAATTCGCTCGCCCCGGCAGCTCTCGGTGGAAGAAGAATATCGCCGTCCCCGGGTCGAGGGCATGGTGCTCGACCATGAGGTAGTCATAGGACGCACTCGCGAAGATCCCGAACATGGCGAGCTTGCGGCACATGTACGACGAGAGCGGCGCCCCGATGCGATGGTCGCCGGAGAACAGGATGCTGTGCTTGTCCCGGCAGGACCAGAGCAGGCGGGAGAGCCGGTCGACCTGGTCATCTACATCACCTGAGACGGGTCTGCGGGGAAGAAGGCCGCCTGCGCTCTGGGCGTTCAGGCGGATGTTGTACGTCAGATCGCCGAATCCGCCGTATCCCAGCTTTTGAACCGCCTTGACCACGGTGCTCTTCGCAACATGACACTCCTCGGCGAGCTCGGTGAGGGAAATCTCCTCGTTGCAGGAGATATGCTGCGTGAGCAATTGGATGATGTCACGCTCAAGCGGCGTCAACCCGACCATGTGCCCTGCCCCTTCGACTGCGGTGTGCCCCCGGCGCCCCGAATTACCCATATGACTATGCGGTAAGTGCGGCACCCACGAAGAACTGTACCGTAAAGAGCGCGAGGGAGAGGACGGCGCCGGAAAGCGGCGCTGCCCTGAACACAGGCGCGGACTTGCGGATCTTGAAGAACAGCCACAGGACGATGCCCGCGAGAGGGTACCAGATGCCTGCCGCGATCTCCAGGGCGATCCCCACCTTGCGCCTGGGCGCCAGACATTCGTATTGGTTCCAAAGGTCGCGCACCTTGTTCATTGCAGATTCCCCTCTTTGGGACGGCGCCCACCGGACAAAAAGGCGCGAGGCCGCCCCCATCGACTCCGTGCCGTGTCGAGGGGAACGCGACCCCGCGCCCTCATGAGCTAGTTCAGCTCGGGCCAGTAACCCTTGTTGGCCTCGATGTAGTCGTCGAGAAGGGCTCGGGCGCGATCGGTGTCGCCCACCAGGCGGTTGAGGGTCAACGCGTCGAGGGCCTTGCGGTAGCTGCCCTCCAGACACGCGTCCACCGTGAGCTTCTCGTAGGCGAACTGGTTCTCGAGCAAGCCCTTCTGAAAGGTCGGGATCTCGCCGACGTTAAGGGGCTCCACGCCGTTCGCGCCGATCATGCAGGGAACCTCGACCATGGCACTCTCGGAGAAGTTGGGGATGATGCCCGTGTTCTCGGTCATGCACAGGAACACGTCATGCGTGTTGTGCGAGATGGCGTAGGCCAGGTCGGCGATGTAGGAGGCGTGGTCGTCGTCCTTGAGGCTCTCGATGGTGAAGGCGTGCTTGGTGCCCTCGAGCTTGCCGTTGGCGATGACCTCCTCGACCATCTCGAAGATCTGCTTCTCGTGGCCCTCCATGCACTCGTCGGCACGGGTGTGGTTGGGGTCCTCGTGGGCGAGCATGTGATCGCGGTACAGGTAGTACTGCAGGTAGGTGTTGGGCATCATGCCGTCGGAGCACTCGCGGACCATCTTGCGCATGAAGTGGAAGGTGGCGGACCAACTGGGATCGATGTCGGAGAAGGCGTCCTCGGGCAGGTCCTCGGAGAAGATCTCGCGCAGGCGAGGCAGGTAATCCTCGCCAGTCTTCTTGTCGAGGATCGCGGTGAACCAGCCGTAGTGGTTAAGACCGAAGTAGCGGGCCTCGATGGAGTTGCGGGGGACGCCGAGCTCATCCGCGTACTGGTTCATGATGCCGACCGGCATGTCACAGATGTTGATGATGCGCTTGTCTCCGGGGAAGACTCGCTTGGTGGCCTCGGCGACGATCGCGGCGGGGTTGGAGTAGTTGAGGACCCAGGCCTCGGGCGAGTACTTGCGGATGTCCTTGATGATGTCGCAGACGGCGGGGATGGAGCGCATGCCGTAGGCGAAGCCGCCGGCTCCGCAGGTCTCCTGGCCGATGCAACCATGCTTGAGGGCGATGTGCTCATCGGAGGCGCGCATCTTCAGGCGGCCGGCGCGGATCTGCATGAAGGCGAAATCGATGCCGGTGAAGGCGGTCTCGGGATCGGTGGTGTCCACGACCTCGCACTCGGGATAGTACTCGCTCATCAAGATACGGCCGTACTCGCCGATCTTGGCGTTGCGCTCGTACTCGTTATCGTACAGGACGACCTTGGACAGCGGAAAGCGATCCTTCTCGGCGACCAGCATCTTGAGGATGCCGGGGGTGTAACGGGAACCGCCGCCGACGATGGTGACGACAAACTGCTCTTTGCTCATGGTCTTTCTTCTCCTTGTAAGTTCTGACCTATGCCTTGGGACGGGGCGCGATGGCACGCGCCCTTGTATCACGCGTCCGTTCAGATTCGGGCGCGCGTCCCATGATTACCGTGGGTGGAGCGCCGGGTGCGGGCGCAGAGGGCTGCGCACCCGGCCGGAAACTCGGCGATTGGGACTACTCGTCCTTGATGCCGAGGGCGGCCTTCACGGCCTCAGTCACGTCCTGGACCTTCAGACCGATGACGATCTGGATGTTGTTCGGACCGCCGTGGACGATGCCGGAGTTCTTGTACTCGTTGATCTTGTCCTCGTCGACGAGGGACATGTCCTCCACGTCGACGCGCAGACGGGTGAAGCAATTCATGACGCTCTTGATGTTCGCCGCACCGCCGAGGCCATCGATGATGACCTGAACGCTCTCAGGGGAGATACCTGAGGCGAGGGCTGCGCTGGAAGAGCCATCGGCCTCGTCGAGAAGCTCGTCATCGTCCTCGCGACCCGGGGTAACCAGATTGAGCTTGAGGATGAGGAAACGGAAGACGAGGAACCAGGCGACGATCGCCACGGCACCGACGGGAATCACCATGAACCACTGAGACAGCTCGGCGGGAAGGGCGATGAGACCGGGAACGGTCTCGATGAAGCCCGTGAGAAGCGCGCGGAAGCCCGAGGCGAACAGGATGCACTGGAACAGGCCGTCGAGGGCGGCGTTGACCACGAACAGGATCGGAGACGCCCAGAGGTACATGAACTCGAAGGGCTCGGTGATGCCCGCGAGGATGGCGACGAGCGCCGCGGGAACGAGCATGGCACGCACCTGGGCACGATGCTGGGGCTTGGCAACCGAGATGAAGGCGAGGACCGTACCGACGGTGCCGAACCACTTGCCGAAACCGAGGAGGCTGAAGCGGATGGACGGGTCCATAGCGGTAATTGCGGAGGCGTTGCCGAGCTCGGCCATGAAGATGTTGTAGGAGCCCGCGTAGGCCTCACCGGCTATCTGCGCGGTGCCGCCCACGGCGGAGTACATGAAGGGCATCCACAGCAGGTGATGCATGCCGGTGGGAATCAGGAGCTTGTTCAGGAAGCCGTAGACGAACTGGCCGGCGTATCCGGTACCGTACATGAAATCCTGCAGGCCGTTGATCCAGCCGTTGACAACCGGCCACACGTAGCACATCACGACGCCGAGGACGCCGGCGATGAAGATAGCGATGAGGAAGACGAACTTGGTGCCACCGTAGGTGCTGAAGACTTCCGGGAACTTGGTGTCGCAGAACTTGTTGAACACCCAGCCGTTGAGGCAGCCGAGGATGATGCCGATGAAGACGCCCATGTCGACGACCTGGATACCCAGGACGACGCCCTGACCGGTGCCATACAGGCCGCCGGCGGGATCGATGAGCATGTTGTTGTTGGTGAGCCAGGCGTTGTTAGCATACAGGAAGACCAAGAAGGTCGAGGCGGCGATGACCGCCGCGTCGCCGGCGCGTTTCTTGGCGAGAGCGCAGGTGAGGCCGATGCAGAAGATCAGGCCGAGGTTGCCGACCACGCCGGAGTTGACACAGGTGTAGATGAGCTGGCCGAGCATAACCACAGGCGCGGGCATGCCCTCCATCTTGAGGATAACGCTCACCGCCAGCAAGATACCGGCGACCGCGAGGAACATGACGGGCTTGATGATGGCGCCGGAGAAGCGCTTCATCGCACCTTGAATGTCGAGGTTCATCCCATTCCCTCCCGAAATCTATATGGGAACTGACCATATGCGAAGAGGCGATTCTTCGCGTGCTGCAGCTGGTTGCAGGATACGGGAGATTACGAAATACCAAGGGGCTTTAAGGAATGGCGTGTACGGTTCCACAGAAATGGAAATCTTGTCCAACAAGATTGCCACTCACCGAAGTTTTTCCGCCGTTCGCGCCCTTGCGCTAGACGAAAGCGCGAACGATATTACTCGGCAGGCGCAAACTGACTGCTGTAGAGCTCGGCGTAGAAACCTCCGGCGACGAGCAGTTCGTCGTGCGTGCCACGTTCCACGATGTGGCCATCGCACATCACGAGAATGCAATCGGCGTTGCGGATGGTGCTCAGGCGATGCGCCACCACGAAGCTCGTACGCTCCTGCATAAGCTCGTCGAATGCCGCCTGGACCTGCATTTCGGTTCGGGTGTCGATGCTGCTGGTGGCTTCATCGAGCAAGAGGATGGCGGGGTCGGAGAGCATGACGCGCGCGATGCAGAGCAGCTGGCGCTGACCTTGCGATAGCGACCCGCCGTTCTCGGGCAGCACCGTGTCGTAGCCGTCGGGCAGAGCTCGAACGAACGCATCGGCGCGGGCGCGGCGTGCGGCCTCCTCCACCTGCTCGCGTGTGGCGTCCGGCCGGCCGTACGAAATATTGTCGCGTACGGTACCCTCGAACAACCAGCTCTCCTGCAACACCATGCCGAACATGCGCCGCAGGTCCACCCTGGAATACGAGGCAATAGGCCTATCGTCAACGAGAATCTCGCCCGAATCGATATCGTAAAAACGCAGCAACAGATTGATGAGCGTTGTCTTGCCACAGCCCGTGGGGCCCACAAGTGCCATGCGCATACCCGGGCGCGCGTGCAGACAGATGTCCTGGAGTAGCGGGTGGTCGGGCTCATAGGAGAAGTCGACGTGATCAAAGACAACGTCGCCCTTGGGGCCACCCTGAGGGCTGGCCCCGGGGTCGGCAGCCAAATCGTCGTGCAAAACGACAGAGTTGCGCGCGGAATCCATCGCTGCCCCGTCGTTCGAATCAAGGTCGAATGGCTTCTCCCCCATGTCATCCTCGGGAGCATCGAGCAGGGCGAATACCCGGCGTGCCGAAGCAAAAGCGCCTTGAATCTGAGTAACGACGCCCGAAATCTCATTGAACGGTTTAGTGTACTGATTCGCGTACGAGAGGAAAACCTGCACGTCGCCAACGGTGAGCACCGCAGGGAAACCAGTCACCACGCCCACAAAGCCCACAACCGCCACAACGGCATACATGCAATTGTTGACAAAGCGCGTCCCCGGATTGGCAAGCGAGCTGAGAAACTGAGCGCGCTCACCCGCCGCGTAAAGCTTGCGGTTAATGGATGAAAAGCCCTCCTGCGCGCGCTCGCCATACGCAAAGGCGCTCACCAAGCGCTGCGCCCCCACATACTCCTCGACATATGCCGAGAGCTCGCCTTGAATGCTCATTTGGGCGGTAAAGCTCTTCCCCGCAAACCGTGCCATGGCGCCCGCCGCGACCACAGAAAACGGCGTGACGAGCACAACGACAATCGCCATGGGAGCCGAGGTCGCGAGCATGAAGGCGAGGGTGGCGACAACCGTCACCACGCCGTTGAACAGCTGTGTCAAACCTTGCAGCAGACCGTCGCCCACCTGATCCACATCGTTCACCACACGCGAGATATAGTCACCGTGGGGATGGCGGTCGATGAGCGAGAGAGGCATGCGCGTGAGTTTGTCATACGCCTCGATGCGCAGATCGCACACGGTGGTGTAAGAGAGCCGATTCACGCACACACCCTGCACCCACTGCAACGCAGCTGCGGCGAGAACGGTTGCCGCAAGCCTCGCGAGCAGCGGCACAAGCGCCGCCATGTCCACCCTTCCCGCACTCACAATCAGGTCGATCGCACGCCCGATCAATATGGGCACGAAAAGCTGCAGCACGACGGAAAGCGCAGAGCACACGAACGATGCCACGAACAGCAGGATATGCGGACGTACGTAGGCGAAGATGCGGCGAGCGACTTGAGCCGTCCCCATCGGCTTTTGCGCACGGTCGGAATTGCCGCCACCGCGGGAATCGCGAAAATCATTCAGGTTGTCATTTCCCGATACGGTCGCCGTGATGGTGGAGGCTCCGGCCGTGGAGGCATACGGATTAGGCATGTGCGCCCCCCTCCTCCGCCGCCGATGCAGCGGCATCCGAGTACAACTGGGACTCAGCGATCTCGCGATACACCTCGCACGTCGCCATAAGCTCTTCATGCGTGCCCACACCGACCGCACGGCCATGGCGCATCACGCAGATGAGGTCGGCGCCGCGCACCGAAGACACCCGCTGGCTCACCACCACCGTGGTCACGCTTGAATCAGCATCACTGAGCATGCGAATCGCCCTGCGAAGCGCGGCATCGGTCTTAAAGTCGAGTGCCGAGGTCGAATCGTCCATGATGAGCAGCGGTGGCGCGCCAACAAGCGCACGAGCAATGGTCAAGCGCTGGCGCTGACCGCCCGAGAAGTTCTTTCCCCCCGCCTCGACAGGCGCATCCAAGCCCTTGGGAAGAGCGCGCGCAAAGTCCTCCGCCTGAGCGGTCTTAAGAGCCCTCCACAGATCAGCGTCTGAGGCGAGCGGGTCGCGCCACAGAAGATTCGACCGAATGGTGCCACTCACCAGCTCGACCTTTTGGGGAACGAAACCGAATGCGCGGCGCAGCTCCCCAAGCGGCCACGCGCGAACATCGCGGCCGAACACCTCAACAGAACCCCGCGCAACATCGTACAGACGTGGAAAAAGGCTCACCAGCGTCGACTTGCCGGAGCCCGTACCGCCGATCACGCCGAGCGTGCCGCCGCGCGGAACCTCGAACGTCACGTCGTGCACCGCGTCCTCCGCACTGCCCGGATAGGCAAAAGAGACGCCGGAAAGTCTGATCGCCGGGACGCTCGGATCAAAGCCTCCGGAGAGCACATCGCTCGTCGTGCCGGTAGGGCTCGCCGTGCCAATGGGGGCCGTCTCGCAAGCAGGGGCCGCCTCGCCAACAGCTCCCGCCGTGCACCCCGATCCGGTATCGTCCCCGCCAGCCCGCTCGGCGGCATCGCACATGCTCGGCTCACACGCGAGCACTTCCTCGATACGCCCGGCGCTCGCGCTCGCCTTGGTGAACACGACCACCAAATTCGCCACATAGACAATGGCAAGCAGCGTCTGCGTCATGTAGTTCACGAACGCCATGACCTGACCCTGCGTGAGCGCGCCCACGTTTACCTGGATGCCGCCGACCCATAGGATTGCACAGACAGCCAAGTTCATCACGAGAAATGTCGCCGGGTTGAGCACGTTGGACAAACGTCCAACGGCGATGGCGGTGTTCGCCTGGTCAACCGCGGTGTGGCAAAAGCGCTCTCGCTCGTAGTCCTCACGTACAAACGCGCGCATGACGCGCGCCCCCGACAGACCCTCGCGCGTAACCAGGCCAATCTGGTCGAGCTGCCGTTGCATGCGCTTGAAATACGGGATGCAACGCGCCATCACAAACCAAAAGATCGCCCCAATGAGAGGCGTTGAAATCAGGAAAATCAGACCGAGCTTGGCATCGATGAGCAGGGCCGCCACCATGGAGCCAACTGCAAGAAGCGGAAAGCGTGTGAGTTGGCGAATCGCGAGCGCGATGGCGAGCTGGACCTGATTGATATCGTTGGTGATGCGCGTAATGAGCGACGGTGTGCCAAAACGGTCGAGCTCGACATACGAAAACGAGTTGATATGCGCGAACAGCGCGTCGCGCATGCTGGTACCGAGCCCTTGGGAGGCACGGGCGGCCATTTTTTGGCAGATGAGCGTGGAGGCGAAGCCCGCCAGCGCCATACCCACGAGCAATGCCCCATAAGCGAGCAGTACACCGACATTGCGCTCGCCCACACCGCGGTCGATCATGAGAGCGACAACAAGGGGCGTAAGCAGGTCGAATATGACCTCGATGAGCTTGCTTGCCGGTCCAAGCGTCAGCTCTCGGCGAAAAGGGCGGCCAAACCGTTTGAGCAATCCAATCATGTAGATGACCCTCATGGACTCGTTGCGCAGACGAATTCGCAAAACACCGCCGCGCCTAGGTGCATCGGCACGTATTATACAGCCGGCCACGAAAGGCCGAGCGATGCATCAGATTGTTTACGAGCAGGTGCCCTGCGTGCGTCCCGGGACAATAGCGCGGCACGTCGCTCGCGCCTCATGGCAGCCGCGACACCTCCCCTGCAACCACGTCCCAGGCAGCCGCGACACAAAAAACGCCCCGTGTGCTCGATGGGAACGGGTGCCCGTCAGAGGCTCCTTATGGCTGCTTCCTTCCGGACCTGACCAGGTTCGGAACATATCGTCACCCGAACCCATCGAACGCGCAAGGCGTGTCTTGTTATAGTAGCGGCTTTGAGCCCACTCGTCCAGAGCATCGCCCATGTGAGAAAACGTGAGTTTGAAATGAGCGCGTTTGTTTCAAACCTATGATAAATCACATTACCGGGCACCTTTTTGTGAGGAATCATGGGTTTGAAAGAGTGGCCTCGCTTCAAACCCATGATTCCTCACATTGCGGGTCGGTTCTTCGCGTTACGGTCGGTGCCCCGCAGTGCGACTCGCTTCCCGCATTGCAATCAGGCGAGCGAGGGTCTCGCCAGAGGCGATGAGATTGGAGCGGGTTTGCGCGGAGCTGAGGGCACGCTCCAGAGGCTGGGGACCAAGCTCGATGGGCAGGACCGCATCGATCCCCAGTGCATACACGCTTCCGAGGTCCTCGGCGCGCGAGCCGCACACCGCAAAGACGGGAACATCTTTGCAAACGTGCTTGGCGCGACGCGCCACCCCCGCCGGAACCTTACCTTCCGCCGTTTGAGCGTCAATTGATCCCTCGCCCGTGATCACCGCGATCGCGCCGGACACCTGGTTATCGAATTGTGCCAGATCGAGCAGCGCGTCCACCCCAGACGCGAGCTCCGCACCTAGGGCGAGGAGTGCGGCGCCCAAACCGCCCGCGGCGCCGGCTCCCGGCACACCCGCAAGCGACGTGGGGCGAGCGCCAGGGACGGCAACTTGCCAGGGTGTTCCATCAAGGGCATCGCGAGCGGCGGTGAGGCGCGCGCCATACGCTGACATATGGCGGTCGCACTCGCGAAGCATCTCGTCTCGCGCAATGTCATCGAGGCCCGTGCCCAGCCCCTTCTGCTGCCCGAACATGCGCACGGAGCCGCGCGGCCCCACAAGAGGGCACCCCACGTCCGAAAGGACCTTGATCCGTACGCCAGCCAGCGCCTCGCGAGCGGGCGCGAGATCGACGAAGGCAACGTCGCGCAGACCGGCGAGGCCCGGCCTCACCGGCTCGTCTGCTGCATCGAGAATCCGTGCGCCGAGGGCCTGCAGCATGCCCGCACCGCCGTCCGTCGTGGCACTGCCGCCAAGGCCGATATACAGCGTTTTCGCGCCCGCAGCGACGGCGGCGAGCATGAGCTCGCCCACGCCGCGGGTTGTTGCCGCGAGGGCAGCCTCGTTCGTGCGCGGGGAACGGGAGATGCCGGCCGCGTGTGCCATCTCAATCACGGCGATGAGGCCCGCTTGTCCGCCGTCGAGCCCCACCCCATCAACGTCGACCAGGAGATATGGAGCCCAGTGAACCTCGCCGGCAAACGCCTCGGGCGTATCCGCGCTCCCGGCATCCGCAGACGCCCCGGCAACGAACGTCCCGGCAGTACGGGCGGTTCCAACGGGAGAGGTCACCTCGACCTCGCGGACCTCGCCGCCGAGCATCGCCCGAACGGCGTCCATCGTCCCTTCCCCTCCATCCGCAACGGGGATGGACATGACATCCAAACCGAGGTCGGCGGCAGACATCCCTTCAGCGAACCATGTCTCGACCTGCGCGCTCGTCGCCGATCCTTTGAACGAGTCGATGGCGAGTATCACGCGGCGTGAAGGCGCAGGCACCAGGGCGGGCGCGGAGGCACCTTGCGCGAGGGAACTCGCAGGGGAGCTGTCCGCGACGGCCATGGCACCCGTACCAACCGCCGCGCCCTTGCGCTTGGCCCTCAACCCTCGGAAAAACTCGCGCAACACGGCAGCGCACTCATCTCCAAGGACGCCCGCCCCGACTTCGAACGAGTGGTTGAGACGAGGATCCCGGCTCACGTCGTACAGCGTTCCAACCGCACCGCCCTTTGGATCGACGGCGCCGTACACGCAGCGGTCGATACGCGCGTTGACCATGAGGCCCGCGCACATGAGGCACGGCTCGAGCGTCACATACACCGTGCATCCGGTGAGGCGCCAGCGTCCCAGAGCACGCGATGCCTCCATCATGGCGGAAAACTCGGCGTGTGCCGAGGGATCCTCGTCGAGCTCACGGCGGTTATGGGCGCGGGCGATCACGCGGCCCTCATGCACCACTACGGCGCCGATGGGTACCTCGCCGAGTGCTGCTGCCGCCCGGGCTTCTGTCAGAGCCTCGCGCATGAAGCGCTCGTCGTCTGCAAACTGGCCTCGCATGCAATCACCCTCGTCCACCATATGAAAAAAGCGAGCCGGTTGGGCTCGCTCAACTCACAAAAACTGGCGGAGAGAGGGGGATTCGACGGACGCCCTTCGGCGTCCTCGCCTCGCTGCGGCGCTTCGCGCCTTGCGGGCTACGCTGGAAAACGTCTTCGCGTTTTCTCAGCTCCGCCCCCTCGCGGGTTCGAATATCTGCCAATCCACCTCAAAGCAAGTTTTTCGAACTCGCCCATCAAACAAAAACTGGCGGAGAGAGGGGGATTCGAACCCCCGGGACACTCGCGTGCCCAACGGTTTTCAAGACCGCCGCATTCAACCGCTCTGCCATCTCTCCACGCGCTGGGTAATCATACCATCGTTAGGACCTGAGTACGCGTGTCACCATGGCTTCGGCAACGGTAATCAACTCCACCTTGCCCTCTACGCTGTGTCCGCGCACCCACCACTTCTCAAATAGGCGCACGATTCCGCCGGCGGCGAACTCCGATGCAGACGCGAGCGTGATCACGTCCGCCTCGCTCTTCTGGAATTTGTCGCGGTACCGCTCTCGCAGCGTTTCCGCCACGCGATCGGCCATCATGAGAACCATCATGCCGCTCATTGAACTTTCGAAAATGTTGTCGATCATGCGCTCGTGATCGAGCATGAAATCGACGAGGGCTCGCAGGATCGCCAGGCCCTCCTCAGCATTCACTCCCCCATCCGCCTCGGCAGACCGCGAGCCGGCGGACTGCTCCTCTCCATACTTGGTGATCTCAATGCGCAGGCTATCGACAAAAAAGCTGAAGAATTCGGATTTATCGGCGAAATGCTTGTAGAAGGTCGTCCGGCGAATCATGGCCTCGTCGCAGAGCATGGCGATCGTCACATCCTCGTAGCGATGCGTCTCGAGCAATTTGGTGAACGCCACGAGCAACGAACGGTACGTTTTTTGAATACGCAGATCCATCTCGATCCCATTCCCAACAATACGCTCGTACGCTATAACGCATTTGAGCGCACTAAGATAGATATCTTATAGGTGTCTCTTATCCTACCGCTTGATAGGAAATGTACAAGCGGCAGGTGGCTCTTGACGAATTATCGGCACCAGGTGACCACGTGAGGCCACGATCGGGCGGGCGCTGGGCGCGGCAGGTGCGCACCTTCGTCTGCGAGTCCCTTGTCATGCACATCGACCCGCGTGCATGGGTATACTGACCAGTACCACGAGCACGGCGCGAAAACGCCGCCGCAGAAACGGAGCACGCATGGATCTCACGCTCATCATCGTCATCATCGTCGTCGCCGCACTCGCCATGGGTATCGCCGGCATCTACAACAACCTGGTCACCCTGCGCAACCGCGTTGACAACGCGTGGCAGAACATCGATACGCAGCTGCAGCGCCGTAACGACCTCGTTCCCAACCTGGTCGAAACCGTCAAGGGCTACGCTGCGCATGAGAAGGAGACCCTCGACGCCGTCACCGAGGCGCGCGCCGCCGCCGGGTCAGCCGCCACCCCCGAGGAGAAGATGGCTGCCGACAACGTTCTCACCGGCGCCCTGCGCCAGCTGCTCATGGTTGCCGAGGCCTACCCCGACCTCAAGGCGAACGCCAACTTCACCCAGCTCCAGACCTCCCTCGAGGACACCGAGAACAAGATCTCCTACGCTCGCCAGAGCTACAACGATTGCGTGCTGAATTACAACAACGGTATTCAGACCTTCCCCGGCAACATCTTCGCCGGCGTCTTCCAGTTCAAGCCGCGCACCGGCTTTGAAGCCGCGGAAGCGACGCGCGAGGTTCCGCAGGTCAAGTTCTAGCAGATACCTTCGAATCGATCGGACGCCCCGCGAGCACCACCGCTTGTGGGGCGTCCGCGTTTTAGGGCACTTGCCATGCCCCGCCACCACGCTTACAGAACAGTCATGACGCGTTCGAATGACGTGCACGCATACGCGTTAGAATCGCGATAGACCGGTAAACGCACCTGATAGAAAAGACTCCGCCTTGGTCACTTCACCGCAACATCCCATAGCCTCCACGACACCCGAAGGCGATTTTGGGGCCTCCTCCCCCGCCGACCTGCACGCCCCTGACGCAACGACTCGCAAGGGACGCATGCCCCACATCCCGGCGCTGGACGGCATCCGCACCCTCGCCGTCGCTGCCGTCGTGCTCTACCACCTCAATCCCAGCCTCGTTCCCGGCGGCATGCAAGGCGTCACCGTGTTCTTCGTCTTGTCGGGCTACCTGATCACACGCTTGCTGCTCAGTGAGCACAAGGGCACGGGGCGCATCGATCTCAAGGGGTTTTGGCAGCGCCGCCTGCGCCGCCTCGTTCCCGCTATCGTCACGGTGATCGTGGCGACCGCGGCGCTCTGCACCCTGTTCAACCACGTCATGCTCACCAAGATGAGGCCAGATATCATCCCGTCTGCCCTGTTTGTGAACAACTGGTGGCAGATCTTCAACCAGCAGTCCTATTTCAATGCGATCGGGGACCCGTCGCCACTCACTCATTTCTGGTCGCTTGCGATTGAAATGCAGTTCTACCTCGTATGGCCCGTGGCGCTCATGCTTGCGCTGCGTCACGGTGAGCCCAAGAAGCGGATCCGTCGCGCCGCCCTGGCGCTCGCAGCGGTGTCGGCACTTGAGATGGCGATCCTCTACGATCCCGCCACCGACCCCAGTCGTATCTACTACGGCACCGACACACGCGCGTTCTCCCTTCTTTTGGGAGCTTGGCTCGCACTCGTCACCAACCTTCGCCTGCCTCGGGCTCTGCGCGACGCCCTGCACGCCGCATTGGCGAAAAAGAGCCAGCGGCATCTCAAGCAACACGGTGCAAGCCCGCTCGACCTCTTAGGAGTTCTGGGGCTCGCGGGCCTCTTGATGCTCATGGCGTTCACGAACGGCTACAGTGCCTTCCCCTACTATGGGGGAATTCTCATTGCCTCGCTTTTCACGCTCATGGTCATCGCTGCGTGTGCTCAACCCCATAGCCACCTTGGCCGATTCTTCAGCCTCAAGCCTCTCGTATGGCTGGGACAGCGCTCCTACGGCATCTATCTGTGGCATTATCCGCTTCTCCTGTTGATGAACCCCGCCAGCGATGTGACTACCAAGCCGTGGTGGACATATGCCCTGCAGGTCTGCATCGTTATCGGCATTTCTGAGCTGAGCTATCGTTGCATCGAGACGCCATTTCGACATGGAGCCGGCAAGCGCATCGTCTCGCAGCTGCGCGACCGCGAGACGTTGCCAAAATGGGCCCGCGCGAACGTCATCCCGCTGGCGATTGCAGGGGCCACGGCCCTCGTAGCGGCGGGAGGCATCGCGTTCGTCCCCGCCACCTCTGCCCTGAGCGAGGACGGCGCTGCACTTCTTCAGGGCGCAGGTGAAAATGGCGGTCCCAATGGCACCGATAGTGCAGCGCCCGACCAGGACGGCACTTCGCCCCAAGGCGGCGCCTCGGCGGCGGACGGCACCTACGACATCACGATGGTGGGCGACTCGGTCTCGCTGCGCGCAGTCGATTCGTTCAACCAGATGTTTCCGCACGGATATATCGATGCGGCAATGAATCGTCAGTTCACCGCCGGCATCGACATCTACAAATCGCTTGTGGACCAAGGGCTCGCAGGCCGCGTTAGCGTCTTCGCACTCGGCACGAACGGGCCGTTCTCGAGCGAGAACGTCGATGAGCTCATGGATCTTGCCGGAACGAACCGCATCGTCGTGTTCGTGAACAATCGAGCAGCGCGCCCGTGGTGCGAGCCGAACAACCAAGTTCTCGCCGATGCCGCCTCGCGCTACAAAAACGTCATCCTCATCGATTGGTATTCGTACAGCGCCGACCGCAACGACCTGTTCGATGGCGACGGCATTCACCTCTCGAACACAGGCGTCACCGAGTATCTCCAGCTCATTGACGACCAGGTGGCCCGCTACCTGCCCATCCATCTCGAGGATGGAGATGACGAGCGCCTGTTGATTGCCCAGCACGCGCTCGACAGCCTCAAGACGTCAATTGGGGCCGAGTTTGCGCATATGAAGATCGAAGGTGACACGGAATAGCGGCGGCACGGCGGGACGTCGGCGCGAGCAGGGGCCGATGCTGACGGGACGTCACTGCCGACGGCACGACGACGCGAGCGTAATGTCGAAAAAATCGCGATTGAAGCGCGTCATTTTCGACATTACGCTCGCGTCTTTCTGTCAAAGACACCTCGACCGCGCCGCTCCGTCAGTAGCGTCTCACCCGTGTATTCATCGCCATGCAACGCTTGCCTGCATACGAGTGCCTCCCTGCCAAAGACGTCTCGTTCGCACATCTAGCCTCACCCTCGTTAACACGCTGTTATTGCGATTTTTAGATGGCGCCTCCAGCCTAAATGCACCCATAGCGACAATCCGCCACTCGCTCCACCTGCACAGGTTCGAAACACCCCGCGCAGGTGACAGGATACCGACAGAAACACGAGGACAACTGCTTAAAAACGAGCCAGAACCCCCTGCTACGCTCATGTCTCCCGACAGGCCGAACACATGGGAGGGGCAAATGACTGTTACCAACGACAACAAGATCGAGCTGCTCCTAAACGAGGCGGAGGAGCATGGCCAATGTCTCGTCCGGCCTCACAATGCACATCTCATGCGGGCGCTCGCCTATCGCGCGAACCACGCGAAACGGAACCCGATCTATTCTCCGTATCGCGGAATCTACGTTCGACAGGCGTACTGGAATGGGCTCTCCCGCACCGAGCAGGTCACACACATGGCAAAAGCGCTTTCGCAGATTCATCCGGAATGGGTGTTCGACGGTTATACTGCGGCTGCGATTCGCGGATGGAACGTATCGTACAGCCTTCTTGACAGACTGAGCATCGTCGCCCCGTACCAAGTGCAGTCAAAATCGATTATCGCGAGAAGCAGCAAGCATATTACGCACGAAATACTCCATGGCATTCGCGTGACGACGGTTGCCCAAACCCTTCACCAGTGCCTGCGAGCCGGAGATTTACGAACTTCCCTCCCCATAGCCGATTCCGCACTGCGAGTGACTGGGAAAACGAGTAGCAGCCTCATCGAGTTGCTCGAAATCGATCCGGCGATCGTTAGGCAACATGATCTGCAAAGGGCGGTTGATGTCCTGTCTCTCGCCGACGCTCGCAGTGAAAGTGGCGGCGAGTCCATTGCGCGCGCAACGATGATCATGCTTGGATTTGCCGTACCCGACCTCCAGATCGAATGCCATGATCCGATGAATCCAAGCAAGGTGATTCGCGTCGACTTCTACTGGACTCTTTCAGACGGAACGGTGATCATCGGCGAGCTCGATGGGAAGCAGAAATATGTCGATCCAGCCATGACAAAAGGTAAGGACCTGGTAAGAATCCTCAGCGATGAGCGCCTACGCGAATCGCGCCTCAGCATCAATGGAGCGCGCATCGTACGTTTTTCGTTTGACGATGTGTGTAATGTAGCCTATTTTGCCCAACTTCTCGAAAGCTACGGCGTTCCTCGGGATACATCCGAGATGTTTGTAGACCACGCGATGGTCTCTTTGCCCACGTGCGCCAAGTGCGAAGAGATGCCTCCGCTCGAATGCTATGCAGACCTTGTTGCCCCCTATGAGCATCGAAGATAGGCGCAGCAAAAGCCAGCTAGGTCAAATATGGGATGTCTCAAGCATGCCAACGCGAGCGAGGGGCGTCTCAACGCGCGGCAAGCACCTCGGCGCGAACGGCACGCGCCTCAACGCATGCGGCAAGCACCTCGGCGCTATCGAGACAATGGCCTCAACGCGATCGGAGCGCCCCTCTTTGGAACGTCTCGCGTAAAATGTCGAATTTGAAGCGTTTTAATTGCATTTTTTCGACGTTACACGCGCGACTAGTCGACGAAGCGGCCGTGAACCTCATGACTCCGCGCGGGCGCCAAGGTATGTGGGCACCACCGTGCGCGAGTGCCATCATGTGCTGGAGTCCGTCGTCATCCTCGCGTTCGGCGCCTGCCAGTGCGCGTACGGGTACCACGGTGCGTGGGCGCCCGCTAGTATCCCAGTGCCTGCAACACGAACATCACGACGGTGAGCACGGTGATGAGCACAATGGTGGCCCAGGTGAGCACGTTCCACAAACGGCTGTTTTTGTAGCCACCCATAATGTGTTTGTCGCCGGCGATGAACACCAAGAACACGAGCAGAATGGGCAGCAGCACGCCGTTGATGACCTGCGCGCTCATCATGATCTGGAACAGGTCGACACCGGGCATGATCACGAGCGCGGCAGACGCCACGATGATCACCGTGATGATGCCGCGGTAGACCGGCGCCTCACTCCAACTGCGGTCGGCACCGCGCTCCCAGCCAAACGCCTCGCAAATCGCGCTCGACGTCACGCCGGGCAGCACGCACGCCGCCAAGAAGCTCGCCGCCACCAGGCCCGCGGCGAACAGCACCGTGGCGAACTCACCGGCGATGGGCTCGAGTGCGAGGGCGGCGTCTGCCGCGTCGGCAACATGGATGCCCGCCGGATACAGCACCGCGCCCGTGGTGATGATGATGAACCACGCGATGGCGCAGGCGATCACGGATCCGGTCGTGGTGTCGATGCGCTGCAGGACGATATCGGACTCGTCGGCGTTCTTGTCCACGACGTTGTTCTGGGCGAGGAAGATCATCCAGGGCGCGATGGTGGTGCCGATGGTCGCCACGAGCAGCGACACGTAGCTCGGCTCGGGGATGAGGTGCGGCGTCACGGTGGAGAGCGCCACCTCACCCCAGTTGGGGCCCGCCAGGAAGGCTGCCACCACATACGTCACAAACACGCAGCTCACGAGCAGGAGGATCTTCTCGATGCGGCGGAAGCTTCCGCTCATGGTGAGCAGCCAAATGAGCAGACCCATCAGCGGCACGGACACCGTCTTGGGGATGCCGAACAGCGCAAGGCCGCTCGCGATGCCCGCAAACTCGGAGATGGTCACGGCCGTGTTGGCGATGAGCAGGGCGATCATGGCGAGTGCCGTCTTGCGCACGCCGAACTTCTCGCGGATGAGCGAGGCGAAGCCCTTACCCGTCACGCATCCGCAGCGGGCGGCGGTCTCCTGCACCACGATGAGCAGCAGCGCCATCACGGGCAGCATCCACAGCGTGGCATAGCCGTAGGAGGCACCCGCGCTCGAATACGTCGCGATGCCACCGGCGTCATTGCCGGACAGCGCCGCCAAGAGCCCCGGCCCCATGGCACCGAGCACCGCGGCGACGGTCAGTTTCTTCTTGGTCGATTGCTCCATACCGTGCACCACACCCTACAGCAACGGCAGCGTGCCGAGTACGGTGTAGGCCAACGCGGAGAGGAGCACCGCCGCAAACGTAAGCGAGGTGCCAGAAATGCTCTGGTCCTTCTCGTCGCTGCGGAACAGTACGTAGAAGTAGATCACGGCACTCGCGTACGTGCCCACTATGACGGCGGCGGCACCCTTGAAGCAGGAGAGGAGCGCGGTCGCTGCCCATGGGTCCGCCTCGCCAAAGAGGGTCGTTGCCATGAGCTCGCCACAGAGGAAGACCACGGCGGCCAGAATAACGCCGATGAGCGTCGTCTTGAGGAAGAACCCGAGGTAGGGCTTGGGCTCGTCGTCGCGCTCGTCGTACTCAAGGTAGCTGTTCTTCACAAAGGAGACCATGCGCATGGAGGCGAGGAGCACGACCGGCATGATCGAAATGGGCATGAGCGCCGTTAGACCCTGGCTGGTGATCATCTGGTGGGCCGTCGCGATACCCATGACGTTGAGGTCGAGGCGCTCCAACGGTGTCACCACGATGGCGGCGATGGCGCACGCCGCGATGGCCCACACCACAACCCAGTACTGGCGCTGCGAGAACCACGTAAAAGCGTGCGTGGACTCGCCGGCGTTGCTCTCGCCCACCGACACACCTGCGATCTGCAGGTCCTCGGCATGCTCCTCGGCGATGACGTCCAGGGCGTCGTCAACCGTGACGATACCCAGGATATGGCGGTTCTCATCACAAACGGGCATGGCGACGAGGTCGTACTTGGTCATCTCGTCGGCCACCTGCTCTTGGTCGAGATCGGGGGCGACCCACACCACGTCGCGGTAGGCGAGGTCCTTCAGGCGGTCGGTGTGATCGGCGACCACGAGCGAACGCATGGACAGCACGCCCGTGAGCGCGCCCTCGGCGTCGGTGGTGTACACGTAGTAGATGCTCTCGAAGTCCTCGTCCAGATCGCGCAGCGCATCGATGGCGTCCTGAACCGTCGCCGTGGCGGGCAGGGCCACGAACTGATTAGTCATGATGCGACCCGCGGTGTCCTCCTCGTACCCAAGGAGGTCGCGAATGGCCTTCTCCTCTTTGACGCCCATGAGGCGCAGGAGCTTTTCCGCCTTCTCGTAATCGAGTTCCTCGATGAGCGCGGCTGCGTCGTCGGGGTCCATCGTGGCGAGCATCGTCGAGGCCTCGCGGTCGGACAAGCCCTCGAGCATCTCGGTCATGAGCTCGTCATCGTCGAGCTCGGCAATGGCCTCGGCCGCCTGCTCGGTGTCAAGCTGGGCGAACACCTGCGTGCGCAAACGCGGATCGAGCTGCTCGATGATGTCGGCGATATCGGCGGGGTGCAGCTCGGAAAGCGTCTTGTGCGAGACGGAAAGCTTGATCTGCTTGGTGGAGCGCTCCAGCAGGTCCATGTAAGACCACGCGATGATGTCCTCGGGCAGGGGCTTGCCGAGCATCTTGGCGACCTTCACGGTCACGCGCTCGAACAGCGGATGAATGGCGCGCAGCAGACCGCGCGCACCCACCTCGGCGCCAAGCAGGCGCAGCTGGTTCTCGCCGGTGGTGGACAGCTTGATGTCGTTCACGCGCACGACCTTCATGCCCTGCGTGTCGACGATCTGCTTGTTCATGATGTCGCGAGCCAGCAGCACCTCATCGGGCTGCAGGTAGGAGAAGCGAATGTCGGTGGCAGGGTACTTGAGGTACACGCCGTCGTCGTCGAAACGCTCGACGTACTTGCGCCAACTGATCATGAAGGGCGTTTTGCCCGGGCCCTGGAATGCGAGTGCCGTGACACGGGGGAAGACCTCGCCCGTGGCAATGCCGAGGTCGTTGACGATGCCGATTTTCTCACCGGCGGCATCGACCACCGGCAGCTTCAGCATTTCGGAAAGGTGGTTCATCGTGCTCCTTTACGTGCAGGTTCACCCCGGCGAATTCCCGCACCGCGCATGAGCGCAGGGGCACCGCTGGGGTCATCGACTGTGTGGTCGGGGTTTAGCTTTCACCTCAGGCCTTTCTCGTGACCCTCTCATAAAACAAAACAAGCGGCCGTCCCCTCAAGGCACAGCCGTTGTAACTATACCATGCACGGACGCACGGTCTTGTAAGGCTTCCAACAGCCCTTCATCACTCCTCATTAGGCATACCATTGGGGGACGCGCCCCTTTGGCACGCCGGATACGCCACCGCTATCCCACCGTCGGCGCGTCAGCATCCTCGGGCATCTTGACGGTGCCCTGGACGACGTCTTGGGGAAACGTACCGTCGAGCTCCATGAGCTCGCTGACGGTCACGAGCGTGTAGCCGGCGTCGCGCAGGCCGTCGATGATCGCGGGCAGCGCTTCGATATCTTGCTCACGGTTGCCCCCACCATCGTGCATGAGGGCGATGGCGCCGTTGAACGCCTGATTGAGCACCGTCTTGGTTATCGCATCCGCACCGGGACGCTTCCAATCAAGTGTGTCGATATTCCACAGCACGTTGCAACTGAGCAAATCGGCGGAGCGGGCCCACTCGGTGGCGGTGAACGCACCGTACGGGGCGCGAATCATCTGCGGGCGAAAGCCCGATGCGCCCTCCAGGGTGTCGAACGCCGTCACGATCTCGGAGCGCAGCTCATCGGCGCCCACGGTGGGCAAGTTCTTGTGGGCATTCGTGTGGCTTGCCAGCTCATTACCGCCATCAACGACCGCCTTGGCGAGAGCCGGATTGCCTGCCGCGCTCGTGCCCAAATTGAAAAACGTCGCCCTAGCTCTTTTTTGGGCCAAGATATCGAGGATGGCCTGCGTGTAGCGACTTGGGCCGTCATCAAACGTGAGCGCGATGTACTTTTTGGAACCGACGGGCCGCGCGTTCCTGGAGCCGATGATCAGGTCCTGCGGCTCCTCGATCGTGCCCTTGTCCACCACCTCGCCGGACTTCTCGCCCTTCCACACGGCATGCGAACCTGCCTTGCCCCACTGCTTGACGTACTGGATGGCTCCACCCGTCTCCATTTGGACGCCGGGGGCCAAGGGCTCGACGGTCTCCGCGTGGGGCTCGGTGACATCTGCACCATCGGATACGGTGAAGATGCCGCCTTCGGCAACTTCGGTCTGCGAGAACTTCTCGGATGCAAGCGGCTGGGCGTTGTCGCCCTCGCCCACCGCGACGGTGCAACGCTCGCCTCCATCTTCCTCTATCACGTTGCCGCTTACAGAAAGCAGGCGACCGGGCTTGACGCCAAAAAAGTCGTTGCCATCCAGCATATCCTCAACGGTCGCGTGAATTCGCACGTCGACGTGCTCGCCGTTAACCACAACGGGGACGCTCCGCCAAAAGGCAACGTACCCATAGGCCACGCCGGCCAGCAAAAGCGCGCCGGCGAACACGCGGAGCACGACCCGGAACGGCGCAGATCCGGTATCGACGGCTGAACGGGCCGCCGGCGTCTGTCGAGGCACAACAGCAGGGCGCGGTGTCGAAACGCGTCGTTTCTTGGCTGAGTAACGACCCTGACTGTTCATTTCCACGAAGCCTCGCTATTCGGACGTCCCGGAACTGGAATCTTGCGTCACGCTGGGAAGAGAAGCGCCTTTGGGCAGCCCGGCGCTGCTTACGTCTATCGCATCCGCCAAATCATCATCGGTGGCGATCAGCTCCGATATCGTCACCAATTTGTAGCCGCTTTCGAGCAGGCGATCAATGAGCTGGGGCAACGCTTCCACGGTCTGCGATGCCGTCGCGTCGTTGTCGGTGAAGAGCACGATGTCGCCGTTGCTGACCGACCCCGTCACGGTTTCGATGACCGAATCGGCGCCCTGCAAGAGCCAGTCGCCCGAATCGACGTTCCAGGTGACCACAACGCTCACCAAATCCATCGCCGCAGCCCAATTCCCCTCGGAGAATTCGCCGAATGGCGGGCGCAGCAACGCGGTCGATGTCCCAGCGGCGTCCGAGACCGCCTCGAACCCTTTGGTTAGCTGATCGCGCAGGTCTGAAGCGCCCAACTCGCGCAGGTCGACATCCGAGTACGCATTGGTACCGATCTCGTTACCCGACTCCGCAATCGCACGCACGGCAGCGGAATTCGAAGCGACCTTATCGCCCGAGACAAAAAACGTCGCCTTGACGCCCTTCTCCTGGAGAATGCGGATGATTTCCTCGGTCTGGTTACTCGGCCCCTCGTCGAACGTAAGGGCAACGTACTTCTCGTCTTTTTTGCTCGGCAACACCGACGCGCACTTTACCAGCGCGTTCACCGGCTCCTCGACCACGCCCTTGTCCACGACCTTGCCCGTCTTGGACCCAGTCCAAACCTCGGATCGGCCCGCCTTGCCCCATCTCTCCACATACCGCACGGGGCCCGTGCCTTCAACGGTCAACGTGGGCTCAATCGTGGTCGCGGCGACGTCATGGTCTTCGTAGACGTTCTCGCCGTCTTCGATGGTCAGCTTCTCGCCGCCCTCAAGCTGGATGGAAGCGAGCTTCTTGCCCGAAACCTTCTTTCCGCCAAGTGTGACGGTGTAGGCGGTCCCGCCGCCCTTCTCGAGCACCTCGTCATCGACGGCAAGCAGGTCGCCGGGCTCGGGCTCGAGTTCCTGGTCGGAAATGACGCGTTCGATATCCGAGTTGATCCGAACCTTTACGGCGGCACCGTTGAGCGTGAT
The DNA here is from genome assembly GCF_959026545.1 of uncultured Collinsella sp. Classification (NCBI taxonomy): domain Bacteria; kingdom Bacillati; phylum Actinomycetota; class Coriobacteriia; order Coriobacteriales; family Coriobacteriaceae; genus Collinsella; species uncultured Collinsella sp. The sequence goes on along the minus strand of NZ_CAUFLV010000011.1, from coordinate 6,164 downwards.
CTCAACGCTTCGGTTGGCGTACCACACAATGCTCGCCACGAACAGCAGGAAGGCGCAGCCAACCATGATCAGGGCGTACACCCTACGGTCGTTGCCACCATATCCGTGCCCGGGGCGTCTGCGTCCGCCGAACCCTTGTGATCTGCGCAGGTACTGCGCCCCCTTGCGGCGCTGTTGACGACGGCGTCCGCTCGGAAGCTGGTTCCCGGTGTTCTTGCGGTACCGCGGTTTCGTTTTTGAGGAGTAGGAGGTGGTGTAGTTAGGCAATGATTCCCCCGTCCCGCTTATTTCTTTTGTTTTCTTGGCGGCGTTCCGGCTGCCTTCTTATATTCGCTCATAAACGAGCCGAACATGCCCTTGGTCTTGCCGAGCTGTTTGCCCAAGGCCTTCGAACCCTTGTCGAGGGCCTTGGAACCGGCGTCGTCGATGATGGCGGCGCCCTTCTTGGCCTGGACTTTCGCCTTGGCACCGACCTCCCCCGCCTTGGCGGCGACCTTCACGCTCGCCTCGGCGGCCTTGGCGGCGGCACCGCCCGAGAACTCAAGGTCGAGCGCCGCATCGCTCACGATCATCGCGCCGTCGCGGTAACCCTTGAGCATTGACGCCGGCATCTCCCGGTGACCGACCAGCGCATTGGAGGCACCGCCCTCGGTGAGGATGAACGAGGTCACGTTGCCAGTTTTGGGATTGAAATCGGCATCGGAGCAAAAGCCGACCGGCCTGCCGGAGACCGTGCGAACATCCATGCCCGTCCAGATGAGGCAGGCATCGAGGTTGATGCCCAACCGCTTAGCCGCTGCATTGTCGAACGCCGCGCGGTCATCCTTGGCGACCATCACGTCGCCGCTCACGCCTATGGCGTCATACGCGATAAAGCGATCGGGCTGCTTGACCATCCCGGCGATATCCGGCAGGCGCAGCATAAAGCCCACCACCCGGGTTCCCTCGGGGGTGAACACCGGGTAGTGGATTTTGCCAACCTTCTTTGGTTCGCGCGGGGTCCCGTCTTTTTTAATCCTCTTGTCTTGAGCGGGCAGCTTATAGAGCTTGATTCCCGTGAAATCGCCGGCAAGCATTCGGATGTCGAGACGCTACGCCTGAACGGCGACGTCAGAGGCCTCGGGGGCGACCGTCTCGACCACGACGTCGGCAGCAGGGGTGACGGTACCGGCGTTTACGGCATCGTTCAGCTGCTCGCGGAGCTGGTCCATGCGCTCGCGGGCAAGATCGACCTTGGCGCGCAGCTCATCCGTGGCGGCGTCCATGGTGGGGCCGAAATCATCCATGGCGGCGCGGGCCTGATCGATGCCCTGCTCGTACATGTCACGCGCGGAGTCCCACGCGTCGTTGGCCATGTCGGCCGCCATAGCGCGGGTCTCGGAGCCGGAACGGGGCGCGTACAGAACGCCCAAAACCACGCCGGCTGCAGCGCCCAGCGCGGCGCCTGCGACAAAACTCATACCCTTGCCCATGTTTACTCCTTTGTTGGACTCAGATGTCCATCCAGATCATTTGCTTCAACCATTATACGCATGCGCTTGCGACAATGGGCATGAGCCCATCGTCACGTAACACGCCTCGATTACTCAGCGGCGGCTCCGCCGTACACGACACCCTCCGCATCATGCGGTTCGACAACTGCGCCCTCGGTGTCGATTGCGCCAAAGGCCTGCTCTTCCTCCGTCTCTTCGGGCGAGTCGGGCTCGGCGGCGTTGCCGCGCAAATTGCTCACCAGGCTCGTCAGGGCGGCAACCGTCCCCGGGAAATCCGGCGGCGTCTGATCATGATGCAGGAAGGCCCAGTTCATCATGAACGTCGCCGAGGAAAGGGCGCCGATGGCAAGGGCATCGTCGGGGCACGATACCTCGACGTCGAACAGGCGGTCGTCGCCCATCACGTTCCGCGTACGCCCCGTCGAGATGGTGCCCGCGAGGCCCGTCTCATTCATAATCTCGACCGTGAGATGCTCAAGCAGGTGGGCGAGCTCCGTATGTCCCATGCAATCCTGAAACTTGGAACCTGCATCACCCAGGCACAGATGCTCGGCGATTGCCGGTGCCAGGTAGTAGACGCGCGCTGTGGCCTCGACGTCCTCGGACGTCATGAGCGGCATGCCGGGATTCACCAGCACGCGGGCGGTGAGCTTTTTGGGGCCTATCGTGACCTTGAGAATGTTGAACAGATCGGCCATGGCCGCTCCTTTCCAGTTTCCAGTCGCGCTCTTCGTTTGCCTTATTCGCCTACTCGCCCTGGTCGGTCGACGTGTCGGGCTGCCGGTCGGTGCCCTCGTTCGCGGCGGCGAGCTCTTCCTCGGACGGAGCGATAACGCGCACGAGCGAAATGCGCTGACCACGCATGGACTGCACCTTGAACTTGTACCCCTCCGCCTCGAAAACCTCACCGATATCCGGGAGCGAATCGCAAAGGTCCAGAATCCAGCCGGCGATGGTCTCGTACTCGTCGCTTTCCTCAATGGGCCAGCCGAGCTCGATGGCGTCGTCGCAGGGAAAGCGACCGTCCACGAGCCATTCCCTCTTGGAGAGGCGCGTGAGGTACTTGTTGTCGGGGTCGAACTCGTCCTCGATCTCGCCGACGATCTCCTCGACGATATCCTCGATGGTGATGATGCCTGCCGTTCCGCCGTACTCGTCAACCACGACCACGATCTGGTCATGGGCGGTTTGCATCTCGGAAAGCAGCGGCAGGATGTCCTTCGTATCGGGGATGAACGTTGCATCGCGCATGAAGTCGCTCACCGGGCGGTCGGCGCCCTCGCCCATGGCGGGTGCGATCAGGTCCTTGATGTGCGCGATGCCCACCACACCGTCCTGGTCCTCGTGAAAGACCGGTACGCGCGAGTAGCCCGTCTGGCAAAGCAGCCCCATAACCTCGGAGACCGTCTGGACGTCCTCGACCATGGTCACATCGACGCGGGGCACCATGACCTCGCGCGCGGAGGCGTCGCCCAGGTCGAACACCTCGTGGATGATGCGCTTCTCCTCATCGAGCAGCGTGTCCTGCTCGTTGATCATGTACTTGATCTCCTCCTCGGAGACGTTCTGGCGGTCATCCGCGCTCTTGATGCGCATAAGCGCGGCGAGGCCGTTCGCAGATGCTTGCGTGAGCCACACGAGCGGGCGAGCGATCTTCTGGAACACGGTGAGCGGCTGGGCCACGCGCTTTGCCATACCCTCCGCGTCGGCCAACGCAATGCGTTTGGGCACGAGCTCGCCGACGACGATGGACAGGTAGGAGACGATCAGGGTGATGATCACCGGGGCGAGACCCGGTGCGACCGCCGAGAGAGGTGCGATGCCAAAGCTCGAGAGCCATTGGGCAAGCGGGTCGGACAGGTTCGTCGAGGCGACGGCCGACGAGGCGAAGCCGACGAGCGTGATGGCGACCTGGATGGTAGCGAGGAAGTTGCCGGAGTCCGACGCAAGCTCGGCGGCGCGGGCGGCGCGGCGGTCGCCTTCTTCCGCCTCGTGGTCGAGCACGGCGCGCTTTGCCGTGGTGAGCGCCATCTCGGACATGGAAAAGTACCCGTTGACGACGGTGAGGACAAGGGTTGTGATGATGCTTATGGTGATGTCCATGGGGACGGTTTCGAACCTCCTGGGTAGGTGTGCAGGTCATTGTCGGCGGGCATGCGGGGTCCCGCGCCCGTCGACGGCGGGACGCGAGACTAGATCACGAAGAGGACCACCGCCAAGAACTGAAGGACACTACCGGCGAGCACCCACACGTGAAACACCGTGTGCATGTAGCGGATCTTCTTGAGCACATAGAACACCGCGCCGATGGTGTAGCACACACCGCCGGCGGCGAGCAGGAACAACGCTGTAGGATGGAGCGCCTCGATAAGTTGCGGCAAGCGGAACAGCACGAGCCAGCCCATGGCCACGTACATGACGGCGGTGAGCCAATGGGGCTGTCGCTCGCGCATGAACGCCTCGAACAGCACGCCCGCGATGGCAAGAGCCCATACCGCGATGCACAGCGGTATGCCGCCCGCCTCGCCGAGGGTGATGAGGCAAAACGGCGTGTAGGTACCCGCGATGAGCACGTAAATGCAGCTGTGATCGATGATGCGGAACACACGCTTGGCGGCTGCCGGAGCAATGGCATGATACAGCGTGGATGCAAGATACTCGAGGATGAGGGCGATGCCGAAGATGATCGCGCTCGCAAGCGACGCGGGGTGCGAGCCGGCAACGGCGGCCTTGACGATCATGACGACAAGCGCCGCGACGCCCAAGGCGGCACCGATGCCATGGGTGATTGAATTGGCGATCTCCTCGCCCAACGTGTATTGAGGAGGTAGATGACGCCTGACAGCACGGGCCGCAGCCTTGACGGGAGCTCCAACGGTAACGGCGGCGCCCTTAGCGCCCGATTCGGCAGCATGGAGCAAGCGCTGCGCCCGCGATGCCGCGTCGGCGCGCGCTATGGGAACAGGGGCAGCCGCGACGTCTGGCCGCGGCGTGAGACTGTCACTGGTGTCCGGCATGTGGCTGTTCGGCCTCCAAAATCGGTGCATTGTTCAGAACTATAGCAGAACCCGGGCCCCCTGCATATCGCAGGTGGACCCGGGCACACTTCTTAACCCGACCTCAACTGAATCAAGTGAATAGCCCATGCGCCGGAGCTATGCGCGCAACTCGACTGGGATCCCCTTCTCAGAGGGTAGGATTGTCGAAAAAGCCGCTCGAAAGCAGGGCGATTTTCGACATTCCTACCCTCAATGGAAAACGAAAGCGCTGTTACCCCTACTTGACCTCGATGAGCTCGTAGTTGCTCGTACCGAGGCCGATCTTCTCGCCGTGCTCAATCATAGAGCGCCAGTTGGTGTCGGGATGCGTCATGTTGAAGTGGTCGTGCGCGCAGTGCTCGGGCACGCCACCAGCGGCGTCGAGCTTATCGCGCATCTCGGTGAGCTCAGTGTTGGGCATGGCGGGCATCTTGAGCGCCGCATCGATGCAGGCCTGGTCGATCGCCACGGGATCGAAGCTCGCGAACATACCGATATCGGGCACGATGGGCGTATCGTTCTCGGCATGACAGTCGCAGTTGGGGCTGACGTCGATGGCGAGCGAAATGTGGAAGCTCGGACGATCCTGCACGACAGCTTGCGTGTACTCGGCAATCTTGCAGTTGAGCACATCGACCGCAGCGCCGTAGTCGGGCTTGACGGCGTCCTGGTTGCACGCGCCCACGCAGCGGCCGCAGCCCAAGCATCGGTCGTGGTCGATGTGGGCGACGGGCGTCTCCACCACCTTGCCGTTCTTGAGCGTGCGCTCGCGCGTGGTGGGGAAGCTCACCGCGCCGTGGGCGCAGATGCGCTCGCACGCGCGACACCCGATGCACGCGCCCTCGTGCACGCTGGGCTTGCCGGCGGCGTGCTGCTCCATCTTGCCGGCACGGCTACCGCCACCCATCCCGAGATTCTTCATGCAGCCGCCGAAACCGGCCTGCTCATGCCCCTTGAAGTGCGTGAGGCTGATGACGATGTCGGCGTCCATGAGGGCGTGGCCGATCTTGGCCTCCTGCACGTACTCGCCGTTCTTGACTGGAACGAGCGTCTCGTCCGTACCTTTGAGGCCGTCGGCGATGATGACCTGGCAGCCCGTGGCATACGGGGTGAAGCCGTTTTGGTACGCGCAGTCGATATGCTCGAGCGCGTTCTTGCGGCTGCCCACGTACAGCGTGTTGCAGTCGGTGAGGAAGGGCATGCCGCCCAGCTCCTTAACCACGTCGGCAACGGCGCGGGCATAGTTGGGGCGCAGGAAGGAGAGGTTGCCCAGCTCGCCAAAGTGAATCTTGATGGCAACAAACTTGTTCTCGAAGTCGATCTGCTCGATGCCCGCGCGACGGATGAGACGCTTGAGCTTGTCGAGCTGGCTCTCGCGCCCATGCGTGCGCAGGTTGGTGTAATAGACCTTGGCGGGTGCAGTAGCGGACACAGCGCTCATGGTTCCTCTTTCTCGCTCACGGACACCTTTTGGCTCAAGATTCTACGACCTTGAGTTAGCTTCAACGCAAGAGAGTTCTCGCGTTGCGCCCACAGTCGCGCTGCATCTATCGGAAAGAAATGGCTGTTTTTTTCTTTGGCTCTGTCACAACAGTTAGTTGATATATATGCACTGAGCTGGGTACAAGGTAAT
>NZ_CAUFLV010000010.1:0-79111 GCF_959026545.1 uncultured Collinsella sp. | reverse complement strand
TTCAGGATGTCGAGGTCGTACTGACGGGTGTACTCGTCGTTGTTCATGTACACGAACACGAGAGTCTTGTCGTCCACGAAGGACTTCGGCCCATGGCGATAGCCCATGCAGGAGTCCCAGGAAGTGGCAACGAGACCGTGGGCGAGCTCGAGGATCTTGAGCTGAGCCTCCTGGGCGAGGCCCACGAAGGAACCGGAACCCAGGTAGGTCACGCGGTTGAAATCGCCAGACAGGAACTCGGCGATCTCGGCCTCGCGAGCAACGACGTCCTCGCCCATCTTGGCGGCCTGCTCAACCCAAGCGGTCTTCTGCTCGAGGGATGCGGTGTCGAAGATGAGGGTGGAGAGCAGAGTCATGCAGCTGTAGGAGCCGGTCATGGCGAAGCCCTTGTCATTGGCGCGCGGGATGAGGATGGTCAGCGCGTTCGGATCATCGGCGGACTCGACGGCGAGCTTACCCTCAGGAGCGCAGGTGAGGTTGATGAACTTGACGTTCTTGACGAACGTCTTGGCAACCTGGACGGCGGCCAGGGACTCAGGGCTGTTGCCGGAACGGGCGAAAGAAACGAGGACAGTGGGCACATCCGGGTTCAGGAAGTCGCGGGGAGCCGAGACGATGTCGGTGGTTGCGATAGGCTTGAAGTCGTACAGCTTGGTGTCGCCAGCGTGACGGAGGTAGGGGGCGCAGGTGTCGCCGACGTAGTCGGAGGTGCCGGCGCCGGTGAACACGACGGACAGACGGCCCTCGCCCATGGCGCGCGCGTCGGCCAGGAAGGACTCGATGGCCTCGAGGTTCTCACGATAGATGTTCAGCGTGTCGAGCCAAAGCTCAGGCTGCTGCTTGATCTCGACGGTGGTGTTATAGCCGCCGATCTCGTGGAGTTCCTCCGAAGTCTTCTCGAACATGGATGATACCTCTCTTTCTGGCTAACGCCTTTACTAGTTGTTTTCATTATAAGCTGGTTATGTGGTTGTAACCAGTTAAGCCAGAATTGCATGCGTTTGACACATATTGGCACCGAGTTTGAAGACCACTCGATCCGTGCGTCCAACACATGCGATATTGGTCCGGCAACGGGAACACATGAGGCCCCCTCACAAAGCGGTGGCGGCCATGTACTCCGGTTGACGGGCCCGTGCCACTTTGGCACTCGGCGGACCCTACTCTCCCCTGCGGTGCAGGACTTTGTACTTGAATTGGTCTGCACGAGCAACGGAAAGCGTGTACTCAACGACCTCGTTAGACGCGTTGTACGTAGTGCGTACCAAATCCAAGACGGGCGCGCCTTCGGAAATACCCAACAGGTGGGCGTCGGCGGGACGAGCGATGCTTGCGAAGAACTCCTCTTCTGCAACGCTGATTTTCTCGCGATACTCCTTCTCGATGATGTCGTAAAGGGGCATCGACTCGAGGAGAGGGCGCTTGAGAGTGAGGAACTTGCGCACCGGCAGATACGAACGCTCGACCATCATCGGCATGCCATCGGCGGAGCGAAGACGCTTGATCTTATACAGCTTCTCGCCTAGGCGCACGCCCATGTGCTCGGAGAGGTTCTTATCCGCTTCAAAGTCGCAGAACTCAAGGATGGTCGTACGCGGCTCGCGCCCCATCGAGCGCATTTGATCGGTAAAGCTGTAGGACTGCATGAGGTTGGTGGTCTGCGCGGAACGGTCCGCGACAAACGTGCCACGACCGTGCTGACGCACGACGAGGCCCATACGCTCAAGCTCTTGCAGGGCGAGGCGAACCGTCGTACGGGAAAGACCGTAGCGCTCGGAGAGCTCACGTTCGGAGGAAATCATGTCGCCCGCACTGTACTCATGCTCAATCTTATCGGTGAGGATGTCGACAAGCTGATCGTATAAAGGCTGTTTGCGCGCAGCGACCGCCATGATTGAAACCTCCGACAGGGCTATCCAAATGACCCAACCAAGGCCAACTGCATCCGGCTAGAGTCATGATCATACGTACGAAAGAAGAAAAACCCGGCGTGGGCGCGAAGACCCACGCCGGGCGAGAAGGCGCATCTGGGGGAGATTTGCCCTCAAGAGGCAACTGGAATTACCAGAGACCAGTCCACCAGGTGATGCCGAGCCACTCGTTGAGAGGCAGGGCGCCAAGGATGCCGATGATCAGCATGAGAACGATTCCCTTGATGGGGGTGAAGTTCTTCTTGGCGAACAGGAAGTAAAGCAGAAGCACGAGCGCGAGCGGCACGATCTTGGGCATAACGGTGTCGAGCGTGGAAGCCACGGAGAAGGAAACCGGGGACTCGGTGACCTCACCATAAGTGACGGAGCTCATGCCGTTGCCAAGATCGACGATACCGCACTCGACCTCGTTGCCGTCAGCGTCGGCAGCCTTGAGGGCAGCGCCGTCCATGTCGGTCATACCGAGGGTACCGGCCTCAGCCTCTTCGGTGTCGATAGCGAGGTCGGCGAAGTTCTCGGCCTCCTCGTTGGAAACCACAACAGTGTGAGCGGCAACGCTACGGGTGGTGCCGTTCGGGATGTTGAGGTTGATCTGGGTGCCACCCATGTTGACCGTCAGGGCGCCAACCACGAAGCAGCCCATGATGGCGGCAGCGCGGGTGAAGGCCTGCATGTTGGAGGTCAGGGAGTCGATGGCGGAGGTGCCCATCTTGTAGGCCCAGTTCATCAGACCAAAGCGGCAAGCGAACAGAGCCGCGTGGAAGACGATCAGGAAGATGAGCGGGGCAATGATGTTGCCCTCAATAGCCATGTTCGAGGTGATGCCGGCCGTGATCGGCACGAGCGTCAGCCAGAACAGAGCGTCGCCGATGCCGCCCAGCGGGGAGGCAGCGGAAATACGCACGGAGCGGATGGTCTGGGTATCGACCTTGTTCTGCTCGAGGGAGAGCACGATACCCATAACGAAGGTGACCAGGAACGGGTGCGTGTTGATGAAGTCCAGGTTGTGGTACATCGACGCAGCGAGGTCGTTCTTGTTGGTGTGAACCTTCTCGAGGCCCGGAACCATGGCGAAGAGCCAGCCGCCGGACTGCATGGTCTCGTAGTTGAACGAAGACTGGAGCCAGTAGGAACGCCAAACCATGCGATTGAGCGTCTTCTTATCGACGTTCGGTGCAGGAGTCAGGTCCTCATACTGTGCGGGGACAGTGAACTCATTAGATGCCATCGCTCATATCACCTCCGTCAAAAGCAGCGCCCTTGAGCTCGGTCTGCTGCTGGAAGTCCCAGAAGGCGAGACCGAAGCCAATGATGGCCATGATCAGGAGCTCAGGCTTGGCAAGCGAGGGGATGCCGTGCACGATGGTCGTGAGACCAAAGCCGAGCAGGAAGAAGGCCCACATGTCGCGGGACATCATAATCTTCAGCAGGATCGCGAAGCCGACGAACTTCATCATGCCACCGGCAGCGGAGAGACCGTTGTTGAGCCACTTGGGCACCATGTCGACAACAGCCTGACCAGCGGTGAGACCACCGATGAAGAACAGGGTCACGATGAAGGCGAAGATGAGGCCGAGGATGACCTCGGAGATCACGGTCAGCTTGGTGATAGCCTTGGTGTCGGCCTTCACGGCTGCGGCACGGAAGGACTCCATGAGCGGGGCGCGCAGGGTGAAGAACAGGGTGACGCCGTACTGGCCCAGCAGAGCGAACGGAATCGCGGTCGCAACGGCGACGTTGGGATCCATCTCGAGCGTGCAGGCAAAGACGGCCGCCATGATGCCACCAATAACAGCGTTCGGCGGCTGAGCACCACCGATCGGCATGTTACCGATCGTCATGAGCTGATAGGTACCACCGACGACGAGGCCGGTCTGCACATCGCCGAGGATGGCGCCGATGATCGGGCCGGTGACGATGGGCTGGTACAGGGACTCGGTGAAGTCGAACTGGTCGATAGCGGCAATGAAGGTCACCAGGAAGACCAGGGCGATCTGAAGGAAATTCGCTTCCATCTTATGCTCCTCCTTTCAAAGTTACTTTCTCGTACTAAGTGTTACGACCGAGGCGATTGTTCGCCCCGTATACAAACAAACTGCTCGCAATCCCCCACATTACGCAAACAGCTTGTTGGTATCCTCAACGGGCGTGCTGGGCACGCGCTGGATGGAAAGCTCGACGCCATGCTCCTGGAGCTTGCGGAAGCAAGCCACGTCGTCGTCGTCGACGGCGACGGTCGTAGCGACCTGACGCTTGCCCTCGGCCATGTGCATGTTGCCGATGTTCAGCTTCTTGATCGGCACGCCACCCTCGACGAGCTTGAGCGCGTCCTGAGGAGAGTCGAGCACGATGAAGATCTTCTGGGCCGGGGAGGCCTTGTGGATGACGTCGATCGTCTTCTGGATGGAGAAGAAGCGAGTCTGGACGCCGGTGGGGGCAGCCATCTTCATGAGATTCTGGCGCATGGTGTTGGTGGACACCTCGTCATTGGCGACGAGGATGAGGTTGGAGCCCAAGGTGGAGTTCCACTGGGTGGCAACCTGACCGTGAATCAGACGGTTGTCGATACGGGTAAGAAGAATGTTAGGCTCTGCCATTGCGATCCGTTCCTTTCGTATTCGCTGATTGGCCTATTGCACTGGGTTCGCGCGTTCCGCTTGGCGGTGCCGTTCCCCTTGATGCCGTGTAGAGAATGACTACTTGACGATTTCCTGGATGGCGTAGCGGGAGACATCGAGGGTCGCGCCTGAGCGAACCTTGACCTCGACGACGTCGCCTTGCACGCTCTTGACCTCACCGAAGATGCCACCGCCGAACATCACGCGCTGACCTGCCGCGAGGTCGGTGTGGATGTGCTCGAAGTACTTGACCTTCTTCTTCATGTTGGCCTTGGACCACAGGAAGTAGACGAGGCCCATGACCGCCATAATAAGCAGCAGGGCAACGGAAGAGGCGAGGACGTTTTGCCCGAAGTCAGCCATTAAATGCCGTCCTCTTCGGTATCGTCATCGGCAACGCCCATGACGGAGGCGAGGGACTGGCGGGTGACGGCCTGCTGACCCACAGCGACCGCCTGCTCGGCAAGGGCGGTCACGTTGGTCGCGCCATTACGGGCGAAAAGCAGCTCGATGATCATGGGCAGGTTGGAGCCGGTGACGATCTCGAGCTTGTCGACATCGTTGGCGATCATCATGGACTGGTTGAAGGGGGTGCCTCCGAGAAGGTCGACGAAGACGATGACGCCCTCCTCGCACTCGCCGCGCATCTTGGTGATGGCGGCGCGGAGGTCATCACCATACGTGGCGGCCTGAGAGCCCTCGAACGGGACGATCTCGAAGTTCTCCTGATCGCCGGCGACCATATCGAGCGCACTCTTGATACCGTCTGCGAAGTGTCCGTGACCAGTCAAAATGAAACCGACCATCAATCCCTCTTTCTCGCTCTTCGGCTGCGCCGTTCGCACAGCACTGGTAGTAACCACGTAACAAGTGATATTCACTATAGCAGTTGTGGATGTTCTGTTCCCGAGTTTTTAATCTTTTCTGTCTCTCATACCGTTTACCGGAGTTTTTCGACCGTTCATCCCTTATACAGCTTTTCACCTGCATGTTTATCCGTGTACAACATCGCTCCTGTTCGAACAAGATAGCCGCATCCGACATCCACCCTGTTTTTCGGCCCTATGTATACCCTGATATCCGCTTGACCGAGTTGTGCAGAAATTTTTATATTGGTATGAGAAAGAACCAGAGGTATTACAACGCGGACACCATGTGAAGCATCACCCCATCATCGAGTGGCGCCCCGCTGACGCCACCTCCTCAGGTAAAGCGATTTCGCTATGATTGACATTTGTGAATCGCGTACGAAAGGTCGTCCCATGGATCTCAGGACCGTCATCGTCTACCGCTCGAAGCACCACGGCAATACCAAGAAACTCGTGGATGCAATTGTCACGGCACACCCGGAAATCGACACGATCGATGTCGGAGCACTCGGGAAGAACGAGTATCCCGACCTCTCCCCCTACCATGTCATCATCATGGCATCTGGCATCTATTACGGCAACTTTGACAAAGACCTCCTGCGCGTTGCCGACCACTGCCTACGTGACGGCGACAAGGTCGTAGGACTCATGACCTACGGCGGTCAGGCCAAATTCAACGGCCGTGACCTCGACGGCGTCTGCCGCATGAAATTCGCCAACCTACTATGCATGTACGGATGCCCCGGCTTTGACACCTACGGGCCGTTCAAATTGGTGGGTGGCATGAACAAGGGCCGCCCCAATCAGGAGGATATCGACGGTGCCGTGGCCTTTTACGACCGGTTGGTCGAGGATTACGGCGAGATCATCATCGAGGAGCGCGCCAAGCGCGACAAGCAAGACGCCTTCAACGCCGCGCATCCAGCTGGCGGCCTGATGTCCAACATCAAGCGCTCGGCGAAGAAGATCGCTAAGAAATTCGAGAAAACCGACGACGCCCAGTAGCGCTGCATCGACATTCAATTGCACATCCCACACCCCGCACTCTCGCGGTAAGCTAGAGGTGCTTGTTTTTACGGACAAATGGGGTGGACCATGGCACAGACCAAGGCACAGCAAATCATGGCGAGTTCGAATGAGCGCTCGGGCGAAGAGATCACCTCGGCAATCCTCGCAATCGCCGCCGAATTCGAGCCCTACATCATCCGGCAGCGCCGTCATTTCCACAAACATCCTGAACTGAGCCTGCAGGAAGTCCGCACGACCTCTGACATTGCCGGCCAGCTCGACGCCATGAACATCCCCTACGAGCGCCCGCTCAAAACCGGCCTGGTCGCCACGGTGCGCGGCACGGCGCCAGACGCCTATCGCGCGGACGGAACACCGCGCCGCCGCCTGCTCATGCGCGCCGATATCGACGCGCTGCCGGTCACCGAGCGCACGAACGAAGAGTTCGCCAGCGTCAACGAGGGATGTATGCACGCCTGCGGTCACGACTGCCATATCGCCATGATGCTCGGCACGCTACAGATTCTGCGCCACATGACCGATGACATCCATGGAGAAATCCGTGTGGTGTTCCAGCCCTCCGAGGAGAATGGATCCGGTGCGCGCATGATGTGCGAGGCGGGCGTGTGCGAGGGCGTGGACGGGGCGTTTGCCATGCATATCTGGAGCGAGGTTGACGCCGGGACCATCAGCTGCGAGCCGGGGCCACGCATGGCCAACACCGACTGGTTCCGGGTGGATGTGCACGGCACGTCCTGCCACGGAGCCATGCCTCAGCGCGGCAGCGACGCCGTCATGGTCGCCGCTGAAATCGTCAATGCCCTGCAGACCATCGTGAGCCGCGAGCTCTCCCCCTACGAACCTGCCGTGGTGACCGTGGGCAAATTGCATGCGGGCACGGCGCGCAACGTCATCGCCGGAGAGGCGCACCTGGAGGGAACCGTGCGCACGTACTCCGATGCCACCCACGAGCTCATGCCCGCGCTGATCGAGCGCATTGCCGTACATATCGCCCAAGCGCATGGCGCCGAGGCCGAGCTCTCCGACTACACGATCGCGAACTACAAGGTCGAAAACGAGGTGGAGGCAAGCGAGCGCTGCAGGCGAGCCGTGCTCAAGACACTCGGCCCCGAGGGCGAGGGACACTACCGCGGTACCATGTCGGGTGAGGATTTCTCCGAGTACCTCCGGCGCGTTCCCGGCGTACTGGCCTTTGTGGGCTGCCGCAATGCACAAATCGGCGCCACGTTCGCGCAGCACTCCTGCTACTACAAGGTCGATGAGGCCGTTTTGGCCAAGGGGTCTGCAGTCGCAGCGCAATATGCCATAGATTATTTGGCAGAGCCCACGCAAGAGGAACTTGATGGACCGTTGGTCAAGCGTGTCGCCGAAAAGAACCCCCAGCTGGCCGACACCCTACGCGAAGCTCGAAATGCCACCGTCGACGCCCACCATGCACTGCGCGATGCCCGCGAGGCGCGTGCTGCCGCCGCACGTGAACTGCACGACGCCCGCCACGAAAAATAGGCATTGAAGCGCAAAGCGTCCCCGGCGCCCGTATCGAGCACTTCAACTTGGTGACGCGGTGGAGCTCTGGAGACTCCCAGGGGCCCCAACCGCGTCACGCATTGCATCGACGGCGCATACAGGGCACGCCTTATCCGAGGGCGACGTCCAACACCATCATGATGACGAACCCGGCAATGACGCCCAAGGTCCCGATATTGGAATGCTCACCGAGGTGTGCCTCGGGAATGAGTTCCTCGACCACAACGTAGATCATGGCACCCGCGGCAAACGCGAGCATCCAGGGCATAAACGGGGCGATCTGGCCGCTCACCAGCACCACCAGGATGCCAAAGATGGGCTCCACGATGCCCGAGAGACTTCCCAGCACGAATGCCTTTCCGCGAGTCATGCCCTCACGACGCAGCGGCAGCGAAATGGCCGCCCCCTCGGGAAAGTTCTGTAGACCCATGCCGATGGCAAGCGCCATGGCCATGCCCAGATATGCGGTCGCCTCGGCACCGCTCGCCTGCCCCGCCATCGCGAACAGCAGGCCCACACTCATGCCTTCGGGGATGTTGTGGAGCGTCACCGCCGAAACGAGCAGCGTGGTACGCTTCCAGCTCGTTTGGATTCCCTCGGGCTGCTCTCCTTCCGCATGCAGATGTGGCAGAAACGTGTCGAGCGCCATGAGGAAGGCCACACCGAGCAAAAAGCCACCCGCAGCGGGGACCCAGCCGACCTGCCCAAGCTCCTCGGCCTGCTCGATGGCGGGGTTGAGCAGGGACCAGACACTCGCAGCGATCATCACGCCGGCCGCGAACCCGAGGAAGATGCGGTGCGTAACCGCGCGGTCCTTGCGAAAAAAGAATACCATCGCGGAGCCAGCGGTGGTCATGAGCCATGTAAAGCCGCATCCCATCGCCGCCCACGCGAGTGCTTGCATAAGATTCGCGTCAAATTGCATACGATTTGAGCCTTTCTTGATCTGGATTCTCAACTGTGGTCAAAATACCCTAATGTTGCGCCGGCAATTCCCAACACTGGTGACAAAACCCGAGGATTTGCACAGGTAAAACCGGCACGACGGGAGAATCGACGGCTCAAGAGACTGCGGCATTGGATAGCCCAGACGCTTTACCTGCGAAAACAGCCAGCCATCGATTATGCACTCTTGTCCATTGGTCTCGATTTTGCGCACTATTAGGGTATTTTGACCACTCTTCAATATCCACACGAGTGGGTATAAGCGCTGCAACACCGATATGGTCGAACGACCACGGTCCACGTGGTTCCTCCGGTCGATGCGAGCGCGCGGACATGGCGACCATGCGAGCAGAGGGCGGCGATGCCGTCCGGAAAGGAGACGCAGTGCTCACCATTACCACCACCAACAGTCTCGATGGCTACGAGGTCGTTGAGTATCTGGGCATCGTCACCGGGGAGGCCGTGAGCGGCATCAACATGTTCCGCGACATCGGCGCGGGGCTTCGCAACGTCTTTGGCGGGCGCTCGGCGGGCTACGAGGACGAAATGGCCCAGGCGCGCGAAGAGGTCCTGCACGAGATGTCGCAGCGTGCAGAGAATCTGGGCGCGAACGCGATCATCGGCGCCAACGTAGGCTACGAGACGTTCGCCGAGATGATCATGACCACGGCGTGTGGCACGGCCGTTCGCGTGCGCCGCAAGGCGTAGGACCAGAGACCTGGGGCCTGAATCGGATCAAGAGCTCGGAACCGTGGTTCGCGGGGCGGAATGGGCGCCCGAAGCCCGACCACGGTGCGCGACGCACACGCCCGAAACCCGACCACGCCGGGCGGGCCGCATCCTCGCGGCCATCCGGCGGCGTCGTGCAAAGGCTTTCGAGACATACAAGAGGCCTCCCTTTTCTCATGTCCAAGAAAAGGGAGGCAGTTCAAGGTCCGCGCGAGGGACCGGCTCTCACAATCGTCCGAAAAAAGCGTTAAACCAGCTTGCCCTGGCAGTGATCGCACATGTGCTGGATGAGCTCGGCGCCCCACTCCACGAAATCGCGCTTGCGGGCCCTGAGCTCGCCGTCGACGAGCTCGTCGTAGGAGACCTTGATCTTGGCGAAACGGGTCACCTTCACGGAGCCCTCGCGGGTCAGGCAGCTCTCCTCTGCCTTGTAGGCGCCCATGCCGAACAGGACCTTGGGGTTGAACATCACATGCGCGTTGCCCTCGTCGTCGGCGAGCGCGATGATCGCCTTGGTCACGCCGATCTGGTTGGCGGCGAGGCAGGCGGCGTCCTCGATGGACAGCAGAGTGTCCACCAGATCCTGGGCAGCCTCTGCGTCGGCGGCAGTGGCGGGCTCACACGGGGTGGACAAGACGGCCTCGTCCTTCACGAGCTCCTTGATCATGAACGGTCCTTTCTCGACCGAGGCCGCAAGGCGACCCCGTCATTGCATGCATCTGCGGAACTATACCAGATGGCAGCTGGTTCAGACGCGTCGCGTGCCCGAGGCGCTGGGTATAACGGCACAACAGCACTACTGGACACACAACGGAGGGAGTCCCTATGAAGGTCATGCTCGTCAACGGCAGTCCGCACAAGCACGGGTGCACCGATCGCGCACTCGAGGAGGTCGCGGCAGAGCTCGGGCGGCAGAACATCGACGCCGAGATATTCTGGATTGGGGCCAAGCCCGCCGCAGGATGCATGGCATGCGGACGGTGCCGCCAGACGGGCGCCTGCATCTTCGACGACGCCGTCAACGAATTCCGCGCGCTCGCCGTCGATGCCGACGCCTTCGTCTTTGGCGCACCGGTGCACTACGCACACGCGAGCGGATCGCTCCTGAGCTTCATGGATCGGCTCTTCTACTCCAACGGGCACGCCGGCGCCCCGGATGTCCTGCGCTTCAAGCCCGCCGCGGCGGTCGTCTCCGCACGGCGCGGCGGAACCACCGCATCGCTCGACGACATCCAGAAGTTCTTCACCATCTCGCAGATGCCCATTGTGAGCTCACGCTACTGGAACATGGTGCACGGCAACACCGCCGAGGAGGTCGAGCAGGATCTCGAGGGGCTATGGACTATGCGGCAGCTCGCCCGCAACATGGCCTGGATCCTGCGATCTCTCGAGGCCGGGCGCGCCGCTGGTATCGAGCTTCCCGAGCAGGAAAGCCCAAAGCCGACGAACTTCATCCGCTAACCGCGAGGCAGGGCGGGCAGCCACATCGCGATGGCAGCCGCGTCGCAGAAGGGGGCGACGGCGTCGCGAGGGGGCGACGGCGTCTCGGAGGGAGCAGCAGCGTCGCGATGGCGGGCTACGCCAGCTCGACGCCCTCCGCCCCGTCGATGCGGATATCCGCTCCGTAAAACGCCGCCAGTGCCTCGATCGCGAGCTCGACGTCGCGGGCGCCGGCGGTCTCCACGCAGGAATGCATAGCGAGCTGGGCGCAGCCCACATCGACCGCATGGACGCTCACCTGCATGTTTGAGATGTTGCCGAGGGTCGAGCCGCCGGCCTTGTCGCTGCGGTTCGAAAAGCACTGGTGCGGAATCTCCGCATCGTCGAGGATCGCGGTAAGGACGGCGCGGCTGAACGCATCCGTGCAGTAATGCTGGTTGGCGGCCTCCTTGACCACCAGGCCCGCGTTCATCTGCGGACGGGCGAGCGTGTCGGCCAGCTCCGGATGGGCCGGATGCAGCGCGTGAGCGTTGTCGCAGCTCACGAGCATCGAGGCCGAAAGCGCTCGGCACAGGTCCTCGGGCGCATACCCTAGGGAGGCGTTGATGCGCGAGAGCGCGTCGGCGAGCAGCGTCGACGCGGCGCCCTGCTTGGTGCCCGAACCGACCTCCTCGTTATCGAAGCACGCATACACCGTCACGGCGTTCGCGTTGCCCCGGGCGATGAACGCCTGCAGCGAGGTGTAGGCGCACATCAGGTCGTCGAGGCGCGGAGAGGAGATGAACTCGTCGGTGGCTCCCCACACGCGGCCCTTATCGGCGTTCACGAGGAACAGGTCGCGCGCGACAATCTGCCCCGGGTCGATCTCGAGGGCATCCGCGATCAGCGTGTCAAGCGAACCGCGGCCCAGGTCTCCGGCGGAGACGAGCGGGAACAGGTCGCTTGCACGATTGGGCGCAAACCCTTTGTTGACCTCGCCGTTCATATGGATGGCGAGGCTCGGGATGAGCGCGACGCCGCGGTTGAGCGCGACCAGGCGGCTCTCGATGCGGGCCCCGTCGCGCACGAGCACGCGTCCGGCGAGGGACAGGGGACGGTCGAACCAGGTGTAATCCATCATCCCGCCATACGCCTCGGTGTCGAGGCGCAGGTAGTCCGCAGGCCCCTCGACCTCGGCGTCCGATTTCACCTTGAAGCACGGGGAGTCCGAATGCGATGCCGTGAGCTGGAAGTGGTACGGCGCGCCGCCCTCGGGCACCGCGCCATGCGGACCCGCCGCGTCGGCCTCGGCCCCTTTCTCCCCGATGCCGCCCCCCTGCAGCCCATCGACGACGGCGCCGTCGCAGCGGGCGGAGACGCCCTCTCCCACGCGCCACGCGACGACGCTCGACCCGTTTCGCTGGGAGTAGTACGCGCCACCCGGTCGCACGTCCCACGCATCGCCCTCGGGCAGGTACGTGAAGCCCGCCTCGTCCAGGCGGGCCCGAATGGACGCCGCGGTGTGGAACATCGTCGGGCTCTCGTGGATGAACGCCAGCAGGTCCTCTGCCGGCGACGGCTCTACGGACTTGCGCTCGAATGGATTCATGTCGTGGCCTCCCGCCTCTCACCGCCCAACAGGCGGCGTGTATACGCGTCCGCTCCATGGTCGCACATGTGCCCGTGCGATGCGATGCGAAAGACCAGGCACCGCAATGGCGTCACGCCCCTCCGGCCCCGCTGAGGCATCTGGACCCCACGATGGAGCCGATGCGCGCGAGCGGCACCGCCCGTCCATTTACCGAACAGCGCTTGCTATTTGCTTCTATTTCTATATCATTTCTCAACGAACTACGCTGCAGGTGGAAGCACCTGCCACATCGCGTCGAGCGCCACGGCGCGCCGATGCCCATCGCAAGGAGACCCCATGAGCGCCACCTCCGCCCCCAAGACCGTAGCCGTCGTTGGATGCACGCATGCCGGCACCTTCGCCGCCCAGGCCATCCTCACCGCGCACCCCAGCTGGACCGTACACGTCTTCGAGCGCAACGACACGCTGTCGTTCCTCTCCTGTGGCATCGCCCTGTGGGTGGGTGGTCACGTGAGCGACCCCAACCGCATGTTCTACTCCTCCCCTGCCGCGCTGGCCGAACTGGGCGCGAACATGCACATGCGCACCGACGTGCTCTCCGTGGACGTTGCCGGCAAGTCGCTCGTCGCGCGCGACCTCGAGAGCGGCGAGGAGACCACCTATTCCTTTGACAAGCTCGTCGTGACCACCGGTTCCAAGCCCGTCATGCCGCCCATCCCCGGCCTGGCAGAGGGCCTCGAAGACGGCCGCGTCATGCTCTGCAAGAACTGGGATCACGGCAAGGCGATCAAGGACCACGCCATGAAGGCGTCCTCCGTCGCCGTCATCGGCGCGGGCTACATTGGCGCGGAGCTCGTCGAGCAGTTCAGCGAGGCGGGTGTGCACGCCATCCTCATCGACGGCCTCGACCGCGCGCTCGCAAAGAACTTCGACGCTCCTATCACCGACCAGGTCGAGGCGACGTATGCCGAGCACGGCGTGGAGCTCGCCCTGGGGCAGATGGTGACCGAGTTCCGCCTGAACGAAGACGGCAATGGCGTCGCCGTGGTGACCACCGCCGGCGAGTACGAGGTCGATTACGCCATCATGGGTGCGGGCTTCCTGCCGCGCACCGACCTGTTCGCGGGACAGCTCGAGACCCTGCCCAACGGCGCCATCAAGACCGACGAGTACATGCGCGCCTTCCTCGCCGGCCATGACGAGGCCTGCGCCGACGTCCTGGCAGCCGGCGACTCCTGCACCGTGCTCTACAACCCCACCGGCACCTACGACTACATCCCGCTCGCCACCAACGCGGTGCGCCAAGCCCTGCTCGTGGGCGCCAACATCGAGGAGCCCGTCCAGAAGTACCTGGGGACCCAGGCGACCAGCGCCGTGCAGCTCTACAACCTGTCCCTCGCTGCGAGCGGCCTGACCCAGGCGGGCGCCGAGGCCCGCGGCGTGAACGCCCGTTCCACCACACTCGTCCAGGACTACCGCCCGGACTTCATGCTCACCACCACGCCCGTCACGGCGACCCTTACCTGGGACCCCGAGACCCGTCGCGTACTCGGCGCGCAGTTCCTGTGCCGCCACGACGTAGCCGAGGCCGCCAACGCGATCTCCATCGCCATCCAGGCGCGCTTCACCATCGACCAGCTCGCCAACGTGGACCTGTTCTTCCAGCCCAACTTCTGCCAACCGGTGAACTTCATCGGCGCCGTGGCGATGCAGGCCGTGGCAGAGCAGAACGCGAGCGACGCGGAGTAACCAATAGGCAAACAGCCCTCTTAGAGTCAGTCCACGAATCGCCAAAGATTCGTGGACTGACCGTTTTCCGCACGCGCCTCTTCAACGCATTCATCGGCAAATCGAATCAGTTCTTCTTGATCGCCCTGCATCACATACGCGAGCCGCCCGTCAAACAGCGCGACCGACGAACCATTGGGGGCGTAGTCGGAATAGCCTGGGTTGTATGTCACACTGACCAGCTCTTTTCCCGTAGCGTCATACAGAGTTAGACCGGTGAAGTAGCCACCACACATGCCGATCTGGTCCTTCTGATACTGATCGTAATCAAGCCACTCCACAAACGTCGCATGCTCCAAGATGGCCCGCGCGCGGTCGATGTGATCTGGGTCATCGGTTTGCCGCGTACCGTCTGGGCCCAATACCGGGTAATTATCGATTTGAAGAGTCGCGGCGGTTTCAAATGAGCCGAGCTCAAGTGTTCGAGGCTCGCCTCGGAAGAGGTGCGTAAGTACGAAAACGAGGACTGCAGCTGCAACGAAGATTGCAAGGACAATCATTAGGACCTTTTTCAGCGTCCGTTCTGCACCCATCAAACCGCCTCCGTCTATTTACCGGCATACAGCCGAGGTCGAGCCCATTATATATCTCTGGCCTATTTGACCTTAACGAATGTCCACTGGATGACATCCCCGTCGGAGAGTGTGTAGGCGCTACACGCGAAATTGGGCTGCGAGCCGTTCACCGTGTACGTCCAACCTGTATCGGAAGCAGCCGCCACGCCATTGATCGAGGTGACGTACGCTCCAAAGGCGCCCCATTCGGCCAAAGGCGACCAGCCGGTGTTCGCGAGCGCGTCATACACCGTCGCCCCCTCGTCGAACGTCAGCGTTACGGGACCGACCACGCTTCCGCCCCCAACGGTTCCATCCGCGGAAATGGTCACGGTGACGGTACGGGGCTCGGAGCTTGTAGAGTCTTGAGCGTCCGATGAGCCCGATGCACCCGACCCGGCGCTCGAAGAACCCGAGCCGTCTCCGCCCGCGTTCGATCCCGTCTTGTCCTTGTTGCTCGCATCGCTCTTGAGTCCGGACGATGCTCCGCCAGAGGCATCGTCACCAGCGACGGGCTCATCGACTGCATCGGACGCATCCTCGGAGGCATCCGCCTCATCGAGTTCCGGCTCCTTGCTCGCGGTGGACGAGTCGCTCGTCTGAACACTCGATCCCTCGCCTTGTGCCTCGGCGCCAACGGGAAGCCCCCCGCCCGACACCAGCGACCACGCGGAGCCGCCGATAAGCGCTAGGCACAGTAACACGGCGATGGACACGAACGTGAGCTGCGTGCGGTTCAGAGTCCGACGCTCCGGATGGGGTTCGGTGGCTCCCAGCTTGCCTTCCTGGCTCTCGTTTTTGCTATCGTCCCGGTTCTCGTCTTGCATCTTCGATCCTCCCTGCACTTACACGCGACGACGGAACAGCCAAAAGCCTATTCCGACAAGACCGATCACGCCGGCAGCCATGCCCGCGACTGGCAGGACCACGTTCAGAGGTGCATCGGCCGTACCGTCCGCATGCGTTGCCGCATACGTGGCAGCCGTGCGGGAAGCCGCTTTCGATCCGCTCTCCGAGGCCTCCTCAGAGGCTTCTTCCGACGTCTCGTCCTCCTCATCACCATCGTTCGCCGACTTCTTGGTGTTGCCGCTGGCGTTCTTGATGGCCTTCTTCGCCGTGGTGAGTGGCGCGCCTACCGGACGCGCGCCTGCATTGGGCTCGTTGTCCTTTTGGGGCGTCTCGGTCGTGGGGTCGTCATCACTGCCGTCGGAGCCGCCGTTGTCGGTGCTGCCGCTGTCGGTATCGCCAGTGTCGGATCCACCGCCGGTGTTGCCATCGCCGCCCTGGTCGCCGCCCTCGGTCGCAGCCGAACCGATGGCGAACAGCGCGCCCGAATCGTTCGCGTAATACAGCGTGCCATCAGGGCCAACCGTAATGGACGCCATGCAGTAATTCTGATGATCGGCGTCAGGGGTGTAGATGAGGCTCGCGTCCGTGTCACCCAGACGGTAGCAATACACGCCTCCGGGATTGCAATTCGCCGTAAAGTACACGTAGGTCTCGCCGTTTTGAACGGACACGACGGGAGCACTTTTGACCTCTGCGCTCGTCGCCTGCCCGTTCGTATCTCCAACAAAGGCATGGCCGTCGATCGTCGACACTTCGCTCACCGACAGCGACTCCACATCGATCACCGCAAGCACGCCGTAATAGGCCTTCACCCACTTGCTCACCTGGATGTACGTCTCAGACTGACCGCCCACGAAGAGCTTGCCACCAGATATGGTCGGGGTGGAGGTGGAGGTCTTTGCGAACTTCACCTTGCCCGTCTCGCTCAAGATACCGGCGTCACTTAAAGAAAGGCGATGCAGGACGCCATCCATGCTCACCACGAACAGCGTCTTGCCGCCATCGCTGGTCACCACGGTCGACCTCACCGAGGCACCCACGTCGACGCGCGAGACCTCCGCTCCCGTCTTGGCATCGCGTGCGATAACGGCACCCGCATCATCGCCAACTACCACGTATGACCCGGCAAGTGCCGCGCCCGACCAGTAGTAGCCCTTCTCAGAGTTCTCCTGAAACCAGAGGACCTTGCCCGTTTGGATGTCAACGCATACGAGGCTACCTCCGTACGTGACGGACCAATCCGCCACCGCGGTGCCGAAGTACACGCACCCATCGCCGAGTGTCAACGTGCTCAAGGATTGCTGGTCGCCTTGCGCGGTCGCGGAAAGGGCGGGCGTCATCCACAGCGTAACCAGACGGTCGGCGGTCAGGGCCTGAAGACGACCACCCGAAAGTGGCACGATAATGCGGCCATCCACATAGACCATGCGGGCGATGGAGTTGATGGGCGCCACCAAGGTGCCCTCGCGCTCGGTCTCACCGGTTTTCGCGTTGAGCTGCAGCAGTTTTGAACCGGCAGCGATATAGACGTAATCGCCAACGTAAATGGGATCGGAAACGTTCGTGGCCCAATCGGCGGAATCTTTAATCTGGGTGACCCACGACTCTTTGACCTCGTCCGTGGGCGTGGGTGCCGTGGTGTTCGATCCGCTGGCGAATCCCGGCCACACACTGTCCCAATCGGGGCGCTCGGCGTCGGGCTGCGGCGTCACCGGTGAAACCTCGGGGACGCTCGATCCGTACGCGGAGTACGCCCAGGTGATCACGTCACCGGTCTTGAGGAACACGCTGCTCGCCCCGACATCGGAGGCCGTACCGTTGACGAAGAGCTGCCAATACTTGCCCGTCGCCTGGTCCCAGCCGAGCTTCTCACCCGTATAGGGCGAGGTGATGGTGTTCAGATAGAGCCCGTAGCTGCCCATTCCATAGCCAGCGTCCAAACCGCTCTCATTGAACAGTGCTTCGGTCGCGTCTGCCGCCGTGGGGCCTGCTGCCGTTACGTCGGTGGCCGCAGCCCCCAACGCCGTCGCTTCGGCAGCCGACTCGTCCGCCTCGGCCGTATCGGCCGTCGTGACCGTCGCGGCTTCGGCCTTGAGCGCCATCTTGGCATTGCCCGTCCATTGCACGTCGACGTCATTCGCGTCGGGCCCTATGACCGCAATGGAAACCTCGATAACCTGAGCGTCATCGTTGGTGACATCGGCTTCCTCTTTGCCAGTGCCTGTGGCCTCATCCGCTCCCGTCGCAGCGGCATCGGCGCCATCTGCCTTGACGGCAGATTCGTCGCCGTCGGCATCTACGGTGCCGGCACTATCGCTGGGGGACGAATTCCCTGCGGCATCGGCGGCGTTCGCCTCGGCTTCGCCATCAGATTCAACGGCGCCCTCGGCATCCTGAGCCTCATCACCCGCTTGCCCCACGGTTGCCGCGAGTCCGCCCTCGGCACCCTGCTCGCTCGCTGCGCCAAGATTCGCATTGGTTGCCGCCAATTGCGCTCCGTCCGCGAGGGATTCCACCGCAGCCGCATCCGCGCCGAGTGCCTCGGCAAAGGCGGCAGTGGGCACCTGCCCCACTGTCATTGCAAGTGTGAGTGCCGCCACCAACGCGCGGCGGACAACGATGTGACGGCGCGAGGCCGCCATACGGGTTCTGGCCATCCAGACACCCCTTTCATCCAGGGCCCCGCCCATCCCTTTGGACGTTCGCAGATAGAGAGGCGATCCGACTCATCCTCATCGCCGCATGCGCGCGCCGTCCGATCTGCGACGCGTCATCCGCATGCGTGGGAATCACGGTTACTGGAATAGCCGGGGACTCGCACCCCGATTCTCCTGGCGACGAGGCACGCGCCTCGCTGCCGTGCGTCTCCGCACCATCTATCGAGCCATTTTTATATCCGTGCAAGCATACCGTAAGTGCACCACATACGCGGCGAAAGTCTGCGCAGGCATCGCAGCGCGAAGCTTCGCCGCAGTTTTGGACGCAATCTCAAATAGACACCGGAGGACGGTTCTCGGCGACGACGCCCACCACCGCATGGGGCACGTAGGGATCCTCTATCGCCGTGATCTCCTGGGGCGTGAGCACGAGGTCGCACGCGGCAACGGCGCCATCGATATGATGCGGTTTTGTCGCCCCCACCACGGGGGCGGCCACCTTGGTGAGCAGCCAGGCCAGGGCGACCTCCGTCATAGCCGCGCCCCGTGCCCCCGCGATGCGCGCGATAGCCTCGATGACGGGCGCATCGACGTCCGCCGTGGCGTCATACTTGCCGTGCGCATATGCATCGAGTTCGAGGCGTTTACTGGTCTGACCGGGGGCCTTGGCGAGCCTTCCACCAGCGAGCGCGGAGTACGGCGTCAGCGCGATCCCGTGGGTCGCCGCAAGGGGCACCATCTCGCGCTCGTCCTCGCGGGCAATCGCGTTGTAATGTCCCTGATAGCCCGAAAATGGGGTCCAGCCGTTGGCGCGGGCGATCGCGTTCGCCTCGGCAAGTTGCCACGCATAGCAATTCGAGATGCCCAATGCGCGTATCTTGCCCGCCCGAACCTGGCGATCGAGCGCGGGCAGCAGCTCCTCGATGGGGGTATTCCAATCCCACATGTGGTAGATATACAAATCGACGTAGTCCATGCCCAAGCGGGCGAGACTCGCATCGAGCAATCGCTCGATCTTGGAATCGACCGATTCCGGCCCGCGATCGCCCGGCCGCTCCCCCGCAGGGGCGTGCAGTCCGCCCAGGACGAACTTCGTGGCGACGACCACACCATCGCGTCTCGCGTACTTGGCGAGCGCCCGGCCGACGTACTCCTCGCTCGTCCCGTTTTGATACCCCATGGCCGTGTCGAAGAAGGTGATGCCCTCTCCCAGTGCACGTGCGATAATCATCGCGGACTCCTCGTATCCCAGGGTCCAAGCGTGCTGACCGTTGCCGGGATCGCCGAAGCCCATGCACCCCAAGCAGATGCGAGAGACTTCGATATCCGTCGTGCCCAGCTTGGTGTACTGCATGTCGCCTCCCATTTCTCTGGCAGCCCCGGCATTATGCGCGATGAAGTGACCGAGCGCAGCCGTGATGCGGATTCCGTGAGCCCCTTGAGCTCGAACCCTGACAATCGGCCGCGCCATATGGCGATACTAGGACTTTGAGTCGGCTCCAAGGCAAATCTCCCCTTGGTGACCCGAACCCAAATCACCACATCGCCACATTCGCCACGGAGGCGGCCGCAAGGCAGGTATCGAACCTTAAGGCAAAACGGGTCGTCCTAAGCCATTTTTTGGCATATTCCGCAAACAAGTTGAGCTTTTTCGTACTCGCATCGCACATCGCCGAGTAGAGGAGGCATGCAAGCAGTTGCAACCTGCGCTTTTACTGCTGCAAACACGCGTCTACTCGGCGAAACCTAATATCGATACGAAAAACCTCAAGAAGCAATCTATAACTGGCGAATCGGCGTGCTTCCTTGGTCGCGATGGGGTGCGCGTTCGCGCTCGGAGGGCACCTCCCCCAACGTGCCCTGGTCGACCTCCTCGCCTAGATGCGACGCGTAATCCAAACGCTCGTCCGTGGGTTTGGTCGCCACGGACCACTTGCGCATCACACGCGGAATCGCAAGATAGCCGATGAGGGCGCACACCACCAGCAGCAGCACAAAGAACAACATTTCAGTAGACATGACCGCTCCTTTCGACGTGGTCTCAGCGCGCTTTGCGATACTTCTGTCCTACCCCAAACGGATGACCTCAAGCGCATCTTTCCGTCAGCGGCGCAAGCCCCAACTCGAATGCCGACGCAAGCCCAAACATCAATTTGCTTGCCCTTGAGTGAGCTCCAAGTCGTACGATGGAAAACAGATCGCGGGCCGCACGCATGCGTGCCCGTGCGCCCAGTGAACGCGCGCCCGCCGCAAAGATGCGCGCCCGTCGCGCGCACGCCGAAAGGAGCCGCCATGCGCATCGCCGAAGTCGCAGAGGAATATGGGATCAGCGCCGACACCCTCCGCTATTACGAGCGGATCGGGCTGCTCCCGCGCGTGCATCGCAATACCAGCGGCATCCGCGATTACGACGAGGACGATTGCATGCGCGTATCGTTCATCAAGTGCATGCGCGGGGCGAATGTCTCCATCGAGGCGCTCATCGAGTATATGCAACTCTTCGAGCAAGGCGATGCAACCCTCGAGGCGCGCAAGCAGATCCTCATCGAGCAGCGCGATGCGGCGCGCGAGCGGCTGGAGCGCATCCAGGCGGGGCTTGACCGCCTGGATTACAAGATCGCCCATTACGACGAGCTTCTCGCCGGGCATGGCGGCAGCGTCCCCCAATGCTCGAAGTCCAACTAGCCGCCCGACCTCGAACTCCCCGTGGCCTAGAGGTTCTTGATGACCCGCGCGGGGACGCCGGCCACCACCGTGCGAGCCAGCACATCGCGCGTCACTACGGCCCCGGCGGCGATAACCGCTCCGTCCCCTATGGTCACGCCCTTGGTGATTGTCGCACTCGCCCCGATCCACACATCGTCACCTATCACAATGGGCGCCGGGTGCAGAATCCCTCGCTTCGCCGGATCCAAATCGTGGTCGAGTGTCGCCATGACCACGTTATGGCCAACCAGCACCCGATTTCCTATGCGGATGCAGCCTGGATCCTACAACCTGGCCAACAGCTCCTCGGCGACCTTGACGCAATCGCCCACGACCTTGTACTGAGCCGACGCGAAAATGGGCGCATCGGGGTCCTCGTTGACGGCGATGATGGTCTGGGCGCCGGATATACCTGCGACATGCTGGATGGCCCCCGAGACCCCCAGGCTGATCAGCAGGCGTGGCGCAACCGACACGCCCGTCTGCCCCACCTGCTGCCACGGCTCGCACCAACCCGCCTCCACGATCGGGCGTGTGCAGCCGAGCTTGCCACCTAGCGCCTCTGCCAGCTCACGCGCGATGCCGAGGTTCTTCTTCGATCCCATGCCGCGACCCACGACCACAAGCACGTCCGCATCCGTTATCGAGTCGGCCGCCGAGGAGCGCTCGACGCCGAGCAGGCGCACACGCGGACGTACGGAGGGGTCGAGCGAAACGTCTGAGACCGAACCGGAGCGCGTGCTATCGGGCTCGGGAGCGGCAAAGATGCCCGGACGCACCGTCGCCATCTGCGGACGGTGCGCAGGACACACGATCGTGGCCATGAGATTGCCACCAAAGGCGGGGCGCGTCTGCTGAAGAAGGCCCGTCTTGGGATCGACCTCGAGCACCGTGCAATCTGCGGTAAGGCCCGTCTGGAGACGAACCGCCACGGCGGGCGCCAGCTCGCGACCGAAGACGGTCGCGCCATAGAGCAGCGCCTCGGGCTTGCGCTCACGTACCAACGCGCAGATCCATTCGGCATGGACCTCGGCGTCGAGGCCGGCGAAACGCGCGTCGCGGCAGCGAATGACCTCATCCGCACCCGCAGCGATAAGGAGCTCAGCGGTATCCCGACGCCCCTCGACGCCCGCGATGCCCGCTGGCAAAGATCCAGCTTCGGTCGCCTCGTCCTCGGACGCGCTCTCGGCAAGCAGCGCCACGACGCGGCACCCACGCTCATCGGCGAGCCCGCGCGCCTTGCCCACGAGCTCGAACGCGACATCAAGCGGACGCCCATCCTCATCCACCTGCACGAAAACCCAGTAATCGCGGTATGCTCCGAGGTCCTGGGCGCAAGGGGCGTCCCCGCGCTCTATGGAGAGCGCGTCCACCGGGCACGCGTCCACGCACGCGCCGCACAGGATGCAGTCATCCGTCACGCGCGCCTTGCGGGCGCCGCGCGGACCCTCCACCTCGATACCGGCGTTGCCGCAGGCCCGTACGCACCGCGCGCAGCCGATGCACTTTTCGAAATCGACTACCAACCCGCTCACAGCGCCATTCCCTTCAACACCTCGGCGATCTGCACCGCCTGTTCCGCGGCATCGCCCGTAATCTCAACGCCGCGCTCATCACGCTCGGGCACGAACGAGCGCACCACCTGCGTGGGAGACCCGGCCAGCCCCGTACGGGCGGTCTCGGCGCCGGCCGCCTCCGCAGAGAGCACGGAGATCTCCGCGTCCTCCGCCGCGAGGATACCGGCGATACTCGCCATGCGGAGCTCCGCGACATCCTTGGCCACGGTGAGAACCGCGGGCAGAGGAAATGCAGCCGTCGCCACACCCGCATCGAACTCACGCTGCACCGTCACGGTCCCGTCGGTGACGGCCGGCAACCCCGCAACGCCCACCGCGCACGGCACGTTGAGCGCGCCCGCGAGCTCGGGGCCGATCTGCGCCGTGTCGCCGTCGACCGCCATCTTCCCGCACAACACCAGATCGGGCGCGCCAAGGCGCGCAATCCCGCACGAGAGTGCGTAGGTGGTGGCAAGGGTGTCCGCGCCGGCGAACGCGCGGTCCGAAAGCAGCAGACCCGCATCCGCTCCACGCGCGATGCAGTCGCGCAGCAGCTTTTCCGTTGCGGGAATCCCCATAGATAGGACGGTCACCGTGCAGGCTTCGCCCGCCGCGCGGTGCTCGTCTTTGATGCGCAGAGCCACCTCAAGCGCAGCGGCATCGAACGGGTTGACGACCGCCTCGCCACCATCGCGGATGATGGTATGGGTTTTGGTGTCCATCTTGACCTCGGTGCTGCCGGGCACCGCCTTGACGCAAACGACGATGTTCATCGTGCAGCCTCCTCGATACCGTCCAGCTCCCCCACGGCTGCATCGAGGCGCGCCTCGTCGAACAGGTTCCCGCGGTTTAAGCGCCCCGTGGGGTCGAACGCCGCCTTGAGGTGCGCCATCTCGTCCACATGCATCTCGCCGTACATGGTGAGCAGGAAATCGCGCTTGATCTTACCCACGCCGTGCTCGGCGGACACCGCACCGCCCATGGCGGTAACCTCACGCGCCCACGCGCGGAACAGGTCCTTGCCAGCGGCAAAATCGGCCTCGTCCCGAGGCAGAATGTTCACGTGCAGATGGTTGTTCCCAATGTGCCCCCACGCGGCCGATTCCAGCCCGGCCTCGGCCAATGTGCGCCGGTACAGGTCTACGACATCGTGCAGGCGCTCGTCTGGCACAGACATGTCTGAGCCAAGTTTGGTGATAGAGGGGGTCACGCGTCGTCTGCGATCGATGAGCATGTTCACGCACTCGGGCACAGCATGACGGAACAGGCGTTGACGCTCGCGGTCCACGTCCGTGCGGGCGACCCACGTGTCCCGCTCGCTCCCGCCCACTTCTTCGAGCAGGGACCCAAGCTCGCACAGCGCCTCCATCGCCTGCGTTTCGCCATTGCATTCCAGCTCCACGAACACGCACGCGCGGTACGCATCCGGAACCTCGGGCAACGACGCGAAGGCAGCCCCATCCTCGCGCGTGGTGCGCAGGATGTCGAGAGCCGCCCCGTCGAAATACTCAAACGCGCTCGCGCAATCGAGCGCGGGGCGAACTCGCACGACGAAATCGAGCGCCTGGCCCTCATCCTCGAAAAAGCAATTAACACCCCAGGTCACCTGCGGAGCGGGCATCAACGCGAGCTCAAGCTCCGTGATGATGCCGAGAGTGCCGTCGGATCCGATGAACAAGTCCACGGCGTCCATGTCGTCCGCGATGAAATAGCCCGACGCGTTCTTTGCGCGCGGCATGTCGTAGGTAGGGAGCTCCATGCGCATCGTGGTCCCCTGCTCCGTGACGAGCTCCAGCGCGCGGCCCTGCGCGCACACGTCGCCTCGGCGCAGCGCCAGCGTCTCCCCGCTCACGAGCACCACGCGCAGTCCGCTCACGTGCGGACGCATGGGACCGTACCGGTAACTACGCGCACCGGATGCATTGCATGCGGCCATGCCGCCCAGACAGGCGGACGTCTCCGTGGGATCCGTGGGGAAGAACTGCTCGGGGCCGGCGTAGAGCGCCTCAAGCGCCGCGCGAGAAGCGTCATCCCAGCCATGGGCGGGCAGGCTCTTCGCATGCAGGTGACGACGCAGTTCCGATAGGACCACGCCCGGCTCGACCCGCAAGAAGAACGCGCCATCGGCCGCCCGACGCAGCCCCTTGTATGCATTCATGCGGACGAGGCTCACCACATGTCCCCCATGCGGCACCGCGCCACCCGCCAGGCCCGTGCGTGCACCCTGCACGGTGATGGGCGTCGCGGGATCGAGCTCGGAAAGAATCGAGCGAAGCTCGTCTTCGCACGTGGGGAAGGAGATCGACTCCGCCTCGCCGGTGCTGCGCGATTCGTCGCGACGATACTCGTCGTATTCCGAAGCCCAGGGGCGTATCATCTGCATGGCGTACCTCTTTACTTGAGTGGAGTGCTCCGCTGTATCATGCCATGCAATTGTTTCCGTTTGGCAAACGGGTGCGTATTCCAGTACCGTCTTCTCCGAACATGAGCCGATGTCGTCGAAGCGCGTCAGCCGCGGGCGGCGTCGACGAAGGCACGCCACAGCTTGAAGTCGGTCTCGAGCCTGCGCCAGGTGTACTCGGGGTGCCACTGCACGCCCAGGCAGAAGGGCTGGCCCTCGACCTCGATCGCCTCCGGCACGCCGTCGGTGGCGACTCCCGTGAGCCGCACGCCCTTGCCGAGCTTGTCGACGCAGCAGTGGTGGCTCGAGTTGACCTGCACCTCGCCCTGCCAGTCGAGCACGCGCGACAGCAGAGAGCCGTCCTCGACCGCGATGGGATGCGCGGGGTCGTGCAGGATGGGCAGATGGCGCCAGTGCACCTTGCCCTTGGGGACGGGCAGGCTCGGAACGTCCATGCACAGGGTGCCGCCCAGCGCGACGTTCAGGATCTGCATGCCGCGGCACGTAGCGAAGAGGGGCTTGTGCGCGGCGAGCGCAGCCTTGATGAGCTTCAGCTCGAAGGCGTCGCGCTCATGGCAGAGCAGGCGCTCGTCATACGGCTCCTCGACGCCCCACAGCGCCGGGTCGACGTCGTGTCCGCCCGGGATGGCGACGCCGTCCGCCATCTCTATATAGCGTGCGATGACGTCCTCGTCCTCGGTGAGTGTCATGATGAGCGGCAGTCCGCCTGCGGCGAGGATCGCCTCGAGGAACACGGTGGCCCCGGTCTCCTCGGGCGCCAGGCGCTCGGGCATCTGAAGGCAGGGCTTGGGCTGCTCCAGGCGCGGGGCGATCAGGATTATCGGTCGGTCGTCTGCTGAGGTCATGCTTAGTGTCCCTTGATGGAGTCGAGAAAGTCACGGGCGCGCTGCGTGGTCGGGTGGTCGAAAAACTCGTCGGGGGCGCCCTCCTCGACGATGGCGCCATCCGCCATGAAGACCACGCGGTCGGCGACGCGACGAGCGAAATTCATCTCGTGCGTCACCACGATCATGGTCATGCCCCGGCGCGCCAAATCGACCATGACGTCGAGGACCTCGTTGATCATCTCGGGGTCCAAGGCGGAGGTGGGCTCGTCGAAGAGCATCGCCTTGGGGCGCATGGCGAGCGAGCGGGCGATGGCGACACGCTGCTGCTGACCGCCGGAGAGCTGGGCGGGGACCTTGTGCGCCTGGGACGCGACGCCCACGCGCTCGAGCAGCTCCATCGCGCGCTCCTCCGCCTCGGCCTTGGGCAGGCCCAGCACCTCGATAGGGCCGATCGTCACGTTCTGCAAGATGCTCATGTGCGCGAACAGGTTGAAGCTCTGGAACACCATGCCGAGCTCGGCGCGCATGGCGGCGAGCTCCCGCCCCTCCTCGGGAAGGGGCTGGCCCTCGATGAGGATCTCGCCGGAATCGATCGTCTCGAGGCGGTTGATGGCGCGGCAGAGCGTCGATTTGCCGGAGCCCGAGGGGCCGATCACCACGACGACCTCGCCCTTTCCAACGGAAAGGCTCACGTCCTTGAGCACATGGAGCTCTCCGAAGTGCTTGTCCACATGGCGGAGCTCGATGATCGGGGTCTGTTCTGACATGTCTCGTCCAATCTTTGAGCGGCGCGGGGAGCGCCGGAAAACCATCCTACGGGGCAATGCGGGCCACCCCCGCGGGAGGGCGGGGCGCCCACGTGCCCGCCGGAGCCGCGAGGGGCGTGGCCTTACGCGGGGTTGGTGCTGTAGCGGCTCACCAC
The DNA here is from genome assembly GCF_959026545.1 of uncultured Collinsella sp. NCBI lineage: Bacteria > Bacillati > Actinomycetota > Coriobacteriia > Coriobacteriales > Coriobacteriaceae > Collinsella > uncultured Collinsella sp. The sequence goes on along the minus strand of NZ_CAUFLV010000010.1, from coordinate 52,172 downwards.
GCGGGTGCCACTGCGGCGCGCCACGTACACGGAAAGCTGGTTGATGGCGTAGTTGAGCAGGATGTAGATGACCGCCACCACCAGATAGGTGCTCACCAGGGCGTCGTAGTTGGTGATGAGTACGCGGGCGTTCTGCAGCATGTCCGGATAGCTCACCACGTACGCCACGGTGGTGTCCTTGACCACGACCACCAGCTGCGAGATGAGCGAGGGGATCACGTAGCGGATCGCCTGGGGCAGCACGATCTTGAGCTTGACGCGGAAGGGCCTCATGCCGAGCGCGAGCGCCGCCTCGGTCTGCCCGCGCGGCACGGCGTTGACGCCCGCGCGAAAGACCTCGGCGAGGACGCCCGAGGCGGCGAGTGCCACGGGCAGCGTGATCATCCAAAACGACGACATCTTGATGCCGTACTGCGGGACCACCAGGAAGAAGAAGTAGATCAAAAGCAGGCTCGGCACGCCGCGGAAGAAGTCGGTGACCACGCGGCAGAGCGCGGCGAGCGGTCGGATGCCGCTCGTGCGCCCCAGCATGAGCGCGAGCCCCAGCACGAGCGCGATAGCGCCGGCGGTCAGCGCCACCGCGAGGGTCCCCCGCAGGCCGGCAAACAGGTACGACCAGGTGCTCATCTGCGTGAAGAACATCCAGTACCTGGGATCGAGCTGGCCGGTCGCCCAGAACTGGTGCACCACGAACGCGAGCAGCATCGCCACGGCCACGGCGCTGACCGCCGTTCCGATGCGGATCTTGACCCGCGTCTTGGGGCCGGGGGTCTCGTACAGGGCGTCGCGGATGCTGACGGCGCCCGAAGTTGCCTGCGCGCTCATCGGACGATCCTCACCTTCTTGTCGATGCGGTTACCCACGAAGGCTATGGCGACCGCGGTGAGGGCGTAGCCCGCCGCGGCGATGCCGAAGGCCAGGATGCCGCCGGTGGAGCGGGTGTTGATGTAGGACACCACGCCCGTGAGCTCCGGCGGGTCGAGCGGGACCTGCGAACCGAGGGAGGTGGTGAGCAGCACGGCGATGAGCAGGTTGGTCATGGGCAGGACGGTGGTGCGCAGCGCCTGGGGGATCACGATCCGGCGGAGCATCTTCCCAAAGGAGAGGCCCAGCGAGCGGGCGGCCTCGATCTGACCAACGCCGATGGTGTTGATGCCGCTCATGAAGTTCTCGGAGCCGAAGGCGGAGGCGACGAGGATCACCGTGAGGATCACGCAGGTACGGTAGGGCAGCACCAGGTTCAGGCTCGGCAGCGCGTACACGATGATGATGAGCAGCGACACGCCCGGGATGTTGCGGAACACCTGGACGTAGCCGTCGCCCAAAACGCGCAGCGGCTTAAAGGGCGACACGCGCATCACCGTGACGGCGATGGCGACCAGCATCACCAGCGCGAAGCACAGCGCCGTCATGCCCCACGTGGACAGCAGCGCCTCCCAATAGTTCCGCCCATAGGTGGCAAGCAGCTCAGACAGCCCCATGAGCTCCCCTTCCCCGACTTCTCATCCACAGCGGCCCGTCCCGACTGCACGCAGCGGGACGGCCGCCCGATTCCATACATGGTATGCGAAGGGCGCCCCGCCCGCCCGGCACAAGATCTGTCCCAAGCGGACGCGGGCGCCCCGCATATCCCAGACATCACGCGGCGGAGGGCCCGTCCTCGCAGGACCGCCGCCGAGCGCATGGCGAACTTACGCGCCGATCGCCGGAGGCTGCGGAACCTCGTCGATCTCGGCACGGTCGCCGATGCAGAGCTTCCACAGCTCCTCCCACGTGCCATCCTCCTCGATCTGGGAGAGGAAGGCATTCACGAACTCGACGCCGTCGGAGTCGAGCGGCAGGCCGATGCCGTAGAGGTCCTCGGGGCCGAACGGGTCGCCGGCCATCTTGTACTTGCCAGGCTGCTTCATCATGTCGGAGAACAGCATGTTGCGGTCGATCACGTAGGCGTCAACGCGACCCTGGGCGAGAGCGCTGCGGGCCTCCTCGTCGGTCTTGAACTCCTGCAGCTTGGCGTCGGGGCAGACCTCCTCCATGATGCTCGGGCCGGTGGACCCGGACTGGGCGGCGACGTTCTTGCCAGCGAGGTCGTCCACGCTCGCGATGTCGTCGTTGTCGGCGAGGACGAGGATGGACTGCTGCGTGCTGTAGTACGGGCCGGCGAAGGAGATGAGCTTCTTGCGGTCCTCGGTGATGGAGTAGGTGGCGAAGACGGCGTCGACCTGATCGTTCTGCAGGACGGACTCGCGCGTGTCGGACGTGACCTGAGTGGTCTCGAACTTGGACTCGTCGCCCAGGATGTAGCGGACGAGCAGCTGGGACAGGCCGGCGTCGAAGCCGCGGAGCTTGCCGTCCTTCTCGTTGAGGAGGCTGAAGAGCATGGAGGTCTGGACGACGCCCAGGCGCATGGTACCGGCCTCCTTGATTTTGCTCGCCCACTCGCTCGCGGCGACGGTGGCGTCATCGGCAACGGAACCGGCGGCGATCAGCTTGTCATATGCATCGGCGTCGAGCGCCACGGGCTCCTGGTCCTCGGCAACATCATCGGTGGAGGCAGAGCCGGCGGGCGTGGACGCGGGCGCCTCGCCGCAGGCGGCAAGCCCGAGCGTGGCGACGCCGGCGGCGGCAGCGCCGAGCACCTGGCGACGGTTGAGCATGAACTCGCGGGTCGTACTACTCATGGAAAATCCCCTTCCATTAGAGGCGATACGTTAACCTACCAAATTACAAGGTTAGATTACAGGCGTCCAAAAACACTTGTAAGGTGTTATGCCCCAAATACCCTAAGTTGTAACAAACACCATGATGGTTTCTTTTTTGCCGGGTCGTTACGCTTGCGCGCGCGACATCCGGTCTATCTGGCGCTACGCCCCGCATCCTCGGACAGCAGGCACCGTACATCGGCAACGACGCCCTCAACTGTCACGCCGTTCTCGGCAAGCAGCTCATCGACATCGTAACGGTCGGGGAAACCCTTGGACACGCCATAGCACAGCACGCGGGAGTCCGTGCCACCCAGATACCGCGCGACCTTCTCGCCCCAGCCCCCCTCGAGCACTCCGTCCTCAAGCGTCACGACCACCGTATGCGCTGCAGCGATCTCGTTCAGCGTATCCTCGTCAAGCTCCGTGGCAAAACGCGGATTCACGAGCGTTGGAGAAAGCCCCTCGCCCATCAGCGCATCGCACACCCGCTCGCCAAGGCCAAAGAAACTGCCGAGCGCCAACACGGCCACATCCTCGCCCTCGCGGACCACTTGGTAATGCGGCGTGTCGAACGATAGCCGATCATCACCGGAAACGAGCCCAGGCCGACTCTCGACCCCGTTGCCGGGAACGCGAATCACCACGGGCCGTGCATCCTGCGCCATCGCCCAATCGAGCATGGCCTCGTATTCCTCGCGGCACGCAGGGGCAAGGCAACGCAGGTTGGGCATGCCCCCCATGAGGGCGAGGTCGAAGAAGCTCAGGTGGGTGGCGTCGGAGGTGCCGAACACCGAGGAGCCAAAGTCCAGGAACACCACGGGCAGGCAGTTGAGGCACACGTCGTGCCAGAACTGGTCGTAGGCGCGCTGCATGAATACGCCGTACAGACCCAGGACCGGCTTAGCGCCCGCGCGAGCAAGGCCCGCCGCATACGTCACGGCGTGCTCCTCGGCAATGCCCACGTCCACGAATTGCCTGCCGGCGCGTGCACGACGCCAGGGGGTGAAACCCATGATGTAGGGCGTTGCCGCCGAGATTCCCACCACGCGCGAATCTAGCTGCATGGCGTTCAGCAGATAGGCGCCGGTGATGCCGGCGTAGGTCTCGGAATCCTCGCAGCGGTTGCGGGGGAACACGTCATAGCTGCCCGACTCGATATCGAACGGCCCCACGTGGTGCCAACTTTCCGAATCCGCCGCCGCAGGCTCGTAGCCGGCTCCCTTGGTGGTGCACACGTGCACCACAATAGGATGGTCGACGTCGCGGACATCGCGAAGGACGCGCTCAAGCTCGGCCTCGTCATTGCCCTTGGCAACAAAACGATAATCGAGCCCCAGGGTGCGGAAGAAATTGTTGGGGGCCTCGCCACCGGTCTCGCGAAGCTCCGCGAGGTTGCGGTAGAGGCCGCCGTGGTTCTCGGCGATGGACCAGCCGTTGTCGTTCACGATAACGATGACCCCGGAGCCCAGCTCGGCCAGGGCGTCAAAGCCCTCGAACGCGAGCCCGCCCGAGAGCGATCCGTCGCCAATCACGGCGACTACGCGATAATCCTCGTCTTTAAGGTCGCGAGCCTTCGCCATGCCGCAAGCAAGGCTTACCGACGTGGAGGTGTGCCCCATGGAGAACAGGTCATGTTCGGATTCATCGGGATTGGAGAAACCCGAAAGCCCGCCGAATTCCGATGGATCGAGATAGTTGCTCGCGCGACCCGTGAGCATCTTATGAGCATAGGTCTGATGCGAAACATCGAAGACGATCTTGTCGTGCGGGGAATCGAATACACGGTGCAGAGCCACCGTCAACTCGACGACGCCCAAATTGGACCCAATGTGACCTCCCACCGAAGCGGAGCTCACCAGAATGGCGCGACGGATCTCCTCGCAAAGAATCGGCAGGTCACAGGGCTCGAGGTCCTTGACGTCTTGCGGCGATGAAATGCGTTCCAGCAGCATGCGTGCGACGAACCTCCCTGGACGCCGAAAAGTAGCAACGTATTGTTTCAGAGTACCAGTTTCCCACACTCCGGTGATGAAGATGTGCGTCATCCGCCGAACGGCAAGCACGAAGTGCGCCGTGGCCGCGTGACTTGCGACCGCCAGCGCCCGTCTCCAGCTGCTCCCCAGCTGCTCCATCCGCCCGCAACTAATCAGGCACGCCCAGCGAGGAGAACTTCCTCAGATCCGCTTGTGGCGTTTAAGGGCGCGGGCGACGGTCAGGGCGAACCCCACGGCAACCAAAACGGCCGTGATCATGTACACCACGCGATAGCCGGAGAGGAAGATGTCGGGCCGGCCTTCAACGAACGCCGTGACCGGGTGCCCCGCGGCTGCGCCCATCTGCCCGTAGAGGATGGAGGTGGAACCGGAGATGCCGATCGCCATGCCCAGGTACCGAGCGAGCGCGCTGGCGCTACCGGCGAAGCCGAGCATCTCAATGGGCACCGACCCCATGATGAGCGAATTGTTGGGCGACTGGAAAATCGACGTGCCACACGACGCCAGGCCCAGGCAGAACAGGATCCAGGGAATGGAGGCGTCCATCCCCAGCGTCCCAATGAGATACAAGCCGACGCTGAACGACGCCAACCCCACGCACGTGGGCACCTCGCAGCCAATGCGATCGGACACCGCACCGGAAATAGGACCGACAAGTGCGTTGGCCAGGGGGATAACGCAGAAGATGAGACCGGAGAGACCTGGATCGAACCCTCGAGCGTCCTGGAGATAGAACGGCGTCATGAGTTCGTAGACGCCAATCGCCACAAAGCTGATGAACAGGCAGATAAGGTTCACCACGAAATGCTTATCGCAGAAGATGCCAAACGCCACCAAAGGCTGTTCGACCGCACGCTCGTGACGGACGAACAGAACGAGCAGTATAACGCCCACCGCAAACGAACCGGCAACAAGCAGCCCGGGGTTGCTCTGCAGCATGGTGACGGACAGGAATGTGAGCAACATGCCGGGGACGAGTAGAACCGCGCCAAAGACGTCCATGGTCCCACCCTCGACTGTGGACCCTGTGCGCGGCAGAGTAAATCGGCCCAGCACGAGCGAGAGCACACCCACGGGAACGTTGATGAGGAAGATGTACTCCCAAGGCATCACCGCCACGATGAAACCGCCGAGCACGGGCCCGCACATCATGCCGAGCGCGACAAAGCTCGCCAACAGCCCCAACGCGCGACCGCGCTCACGAGCGGGAAACGCCTCGGTGATGATGCCCATGTTGTTCGCCATGGCCGATGCCCCGCCGATGCCTTGCACCGCACGGGACACCACAAGTGCGGGCAGCGTGGTGGAAAGGCCGCACATGAGTGAACCGATGGTGAAGATCACCACGCCGAACTCGAAGAAACGAACCTTGCCGTGCAGGTCGCCCAGGCGCCCGAACACGAGCAGGAACGCGCACATGGTAAGCAGGTAAACCGATGAGACCCATTGGATCTGACCAAGGCCGGCTTCCAGGGCCTTCTGCATCACGGGGAGGGCCACGTTGACGATGCTCGAATCGAGCGTAGCCATAAAGGTCATGATGAGCACCGTGAACAGGATGGCCCATTTGTTCGGCTTCTTTGCCGCATCGGTCGTTTGACTCATGCGCGCCCTTTCCACATAAAAGCGGGTTCCCACCTCATAGCAGCATGAGCTGAGAACCCGCGTCGGTTCGGTTGCGCTATTTTTGCATGGAACGGCGCGAACCTCCATGCACATCTCGTCACTTCATGCCAAAACCAAGGCTGCCGCGAAAGGTAACTCTCGCGGCATTCTCGGCACGAATATGCCGAAAATCCTCCGCGAAAGTACACTCTCGCGGATGTTGTGGACACGTGAGGAGGTTGTCTGCACGCGTATGCGAGGTTGTCGAAGGCCTCGGTTACCGCGCCGCCTCGAGCTCGAGCAGGGCGCGTTTGCGCTCCACGCCACCGGCGTATCCGGTGAGCGATCCGTCCGCACCCACCACGCGATGGCAGGGCACGATGATCGAGATGGGATTTCGGCCCACTGCCGCACCAACGGCACGCGGAGAGGGCGTCTTTGCGGCATCGCCTTCCAGCCCCGCTTCCGTGAACCCGCGACGACGCGCCACCCGATGGGCCAATTCGCCATAGGTGACCGTCTCGCCATAAGGGATCTCAAGCAACGCGACCCAAATCGCATGTTGGAACTCGGTGCCCTCGATGTGCAGAGGTGGGGTCCAACGCGGCGCTTGACCGGCGAAATACGCGTTCAGCCACGCCCATGCACGCTCGAGCACGCCCACCGCAGCGGTATTCCGCGGGTCCTCGGCGTTCAGGGGGCTGCACCCGGATACGGCATCGCAGCCCTCAATCTTCTCGCACGTGACGGCAGGTGCGGCCTCGGCATGCGGCTCGGCATGCACGGCAGCGTTCACCGCGTCCTCGAATACACCTCGCTCCATGTCAAAGGAGGGCTCATCGCCCTCAAGCGTGGAGCCGTAATGCGCTTGGTCGGCAAACCACAAACCCGTGAGCCCACGCGCGTCGGCGGCAAGCGTGATGTCGCCCAGCGGCGAGTGGTAGGTGGTGGTTATCATGCGGTCCCCCTTACAGCACAGTCGATTCATTGTACCGCCGCCGCAAGGTCACCTTGCCTGGCACGTTGGGATATATACGGTACGCAGTGTGGCTTCGCTTCACTCCATAAAAACACCGCTACGGTATATATCCCAGCGCTCCCCCTTCCGCACCTGCAGCGCTTCAACCTCTTTATCCCGCCTGCATAGGTAAATGAGTTCAAAAGCACTCAATCGCCGATTTAGCCGAGCACGAGGCGTGGCGGGCCTTATATACCGTAGGAGCGTTTTTGTGGAGCGAAGCGGAACCACGCTCCGGAGCGTATATAAGGCCCGCCACGAATCAGGTGCAGCTACTCGGCGCTCTTGAGGGCTCCCACCATATCGATCTTGTCGAGGCTGCGATTGGTCATCTGGTTGATGATGAGCGTGAACACGAGCGCCATGATCGAGGCGAACACATACGTCTGGGGCTCGACGATCGTGTCGAAGAACAGCGACGGCATGCGCAACACGTACGTAAGGAACCGCGTGATGAGGTACCCGAGGGGCCATCCCGCCACGATGCCGATGAGCGTGAGGACAATCGTCTCCTTGTTGATGTAGCGATACACCTCGCGCCGGCGGAAGCCCAGCACCTTGATGGTGGCGAGCTCGCGTTCGCGCTCGGAGATGTTGGTGTTGGACAGCGTGAAGACCACGGCGAACGCCAACGCAGCCGCCATGACCGTCACCACGTACACCACCACGTCGATGATCTTGAAGCTCTCTGAGAAATCATTGGCGATCTTGGTGGAGCTCGACACACTCACGAACGTGTTCCCAGCAGAGAGCTCATCAGCAAGGGCGATCTTTTCGGCATCCGTGCCCTCGAGACTGACCAGGAACGCGTTGGGTATGCACGGCTCGCCAAAGGCCTCTTGGTAGGCACTCTCCGTCATGAAGATGAAATTTCCCAGGAAGTTAACGGTTATGCCGTCCACACGGGCGCTGCCGGTTTGCAAGGCGGTGCCCTGCAGCGCGAGCTCGTCGCCCAGGCCAAATCCCAACACCTGCTCGGCGTTCTTCGTGATGAGCGCTCCGTTATCCTCACGCGGGAGTCCAAGCTCCTCGCCGCCCATCGCCGGAGCAAGGAACGAGGTATGGGAGCCGTCCTCGGTCTTCATGTAGGCAGACAGGTCCGCGTTGTCGGGGACAACGATGAGCTGGATGTTCTCCTTCACGCCGCCAAACTCGGCGGTGACCGTATCGACGCGCGCCTCGAGCATCGTGTCGATGGCACCCGTGGCGCGCAGTTCGTCCTCACCCTGGGAGAAGTCCGCGTCGGCCGTCACGGCCAGCAGGTCGTAGCGCACGATGCCCTCCGAGCCGTACTGGCGCGGCTTGAGCGAGATCACCGTGTCGCGAATGCCCAGGCCGCAGATCATGAGCGCGGTGCACCCGGCAATACCGAAAACCGTCATGAGGAAGCGCTTTTTGTAGCGGAAGAGGTTGCGCGCGCTCACCTTGTTGAGGAAGGAGAGGCGCCGCCACACGGGCGTGATGCGCTCGAGCAGGATGCGCTTGCCCGCGCGCGGGGCCTTGGGGCGCATGAGTGAGGCAGGCGTTTCCCTGAGCACGTGGCGGCACGCGAGAAACGTTGCGCCCACGATTCCGACGGCGAACAGGGTGATGCCGAGTGCCGCCGTGAACGCGTTGAAGTGCAGCTGGAACGGCGGCAGCGCGTACATGGTGGTGAAGATGGTGAAGATGATCTCGGGCAGCACGATGAAGCCAAGGGCGTCGCCTGCAATGCCGCCGGCCACGCATGCGGCGAACGAGTAGATGAGGTACTTGGAGAGGATGCGGCCGCGGCTATACCCGAGCGCTTTGTACACACCGATGAGTCCGCGGTCTTCCTCGACCATGCGCGTAACCGTGGTGAGGCTGATGAGCACCGCCACCGTGAAGAAAATGAGGGGGAACACCGTGGCGATGGACTCGATGGAACTCGCGTCCGACTCGATGCTCGCATAGCTGGCAAGCGAGCTGCGATCCTGGATGTACCAGGTGGCACGCTCGATGCCATCCACCTCGGAACGTGCATCGGCAAACTTGGCATTCGCGCTGGCCTTTTGCTCATCGAGCTCCGCTTGGCCCTCGGCGGCGTCGGCAGAGCCCTCGGCAAGCTCGGCGCGACCGCCCTCAAGCTGCGCCTCGGTGCTGGCGCGCTGTTGGTCGAGGGTTGCCCGCGCCGCCTCGAGTTGCCCTAGGCCCTGGTTCGCCTTGGCGCGGGCCGCGTCAAGTTGCACCTGACCAGCCTCGATCTTGCCGAGCGCCGCCTGCACCGTGGGCTTGCTGAGCACCGCGTCCGCGATGTCGTCGGCTTGCGATGACATGTCGGAAAGCTGGCCCGAGAGCGTCGTCAGCGTGTTCTTGATGGTGAGGACCCGGTTCTTGGCCTCTTGGATATCAGACTCGTTTTCTGGATATGCGGAGACGAGTGCCTTGATCTGCTCGATCTGACCTGAGAGATCGGGGCGAATGACGGCAAGCCGGTCGAGCGCGGCGAGCGCCTCCTCCTTCGCCGCGGGATCGCCGACGGGCAACCGGTCGAGCGCGGCAATGATCCCGTCGCAAAGCTCCTCGGCCTGCTGCAATTGGCCAGACGCCTCGTCAATATACGCCGTGATGGCCGTGGTGAATTCCGCCTTTGCCGTGGCGTCACCCTCCAGCAACCGCTGCCAAGCGGCCTCCGGCCACGTATGGCCGGTGAGCCCGCTGTTCATGATCGCCTTGAGCGTTGCGGCTCCCGACTCAGCCTGAGCTATCTGCGCGAGAGCCGACTCAGCTTGAACGCGTCCAGCGTCGAGCTCGGTCTGCCTGGCGTCAATGACGGCCATGCCGTAAGTCAACTGCGTGCGAGATGCATCGAGCTTGGTCTGGGCGTCCGCAAGCTGGCGGCGCGCATCCGCCCCTTGCGCCGCGAGCGCGGCCTCGCCCTCGGCTATCTGAGCAAGTGCATCATCAATCTGGGCCTCCGCATCTTCGAACTGCTTGTCCGCCTCCGCCTGCGCGTCGTCGACCTCTTTGCGTGCATCGGCTTTGAGGCCCTCGCTCCGTGCCTCCTCGCGCTGCTCGCGAATGTCCTCAACGCGCTCTTTCACCTCATCGACCATATCCTTGTACTCATCGGAGTAGGTCATGAGATCTGCCGCGCCTTTTACCGTGAGGTAGGCAACGGTGAACGTGCCACGGTCCAATACGGCGCCGGGTGTGAGGAAAAATGCGTACTGCGATCCTCCCGAGCTGCGAAAGCTCATAGTTTTGCTACCCGCGTTCACGTCCATGGGGTCGAGCACGGAAGCTGTGATCGTGTACTCGCCGCGCTTGAAGATGGCGGAGGAGCCTCCCGCTGCCAGGGCCGTATCGTCAGCGGCGTCGGCGGTCCCCGTGGCATCGGCGGTCACCGCAGCGCCGGCGGCTCCCGCGTCGTCGCCCGCTTCGCCAGCGTCGTCGGTGGCCCCTGCGGCGCTGGGCTCCTCGCCTTCGCCCTCGAAGGTCACGGTATCACCGATCTTCTTGCCGCTCACATCGAGGTACTTCTGCGTCACGGCGACCTCGTTGACATCGCGCGGCAGGCGCCCCTCGATCACCTGGGGTTCATTCATCCCCGCCGGCAAGAGCGCCTTGAGGTCAACCTTCGCGCTTGCACCTTTGACCTGAGTGTATGCCGTTTCGGAATACCCGCCCTCTACCACATCGACACCGTCTATCTTGGCCAGGGCCTCTATATCGCCCTCGTCCAGACCCAACGTGGACTGAATCGAGATGTCGAACAGCCGCTGGCTGTCGTAGTAGCTGTCGGCGGTGAAGCGCAGGTCGTCGCAGGCGGCCTTGAGGCCGACGAGCATCGTGGCGCCCAGCGCGGTGATGACGAACAACGAGATGAACCGCTTGAGATTGCCCGTGATGGTGCGGGCGATGTCCGTTCTGAACGCGTTTGGACGCCGGTTACCGGAACGACGGTCCGTCTTTCTCCCCTTCATAGACACCGTCGCCTACCACTCGATATCGGCGATGGGTGTGGGTGTGGCGTTCACGCGCATGTCGGTCACGCGGCCGCTCTTGAAACGGATGAGGCGGTCGGCCATGGGGGCGAGCGCGGAGTTATGCGTGATGATGAGGACCGTGATGCCATCGCGACGGCACGTGTCCTGCAGCAACTGCAGCACTTGCTTGCCCGTCTGGTAATCGAGGGCGCCCGTGGGCTCGTCGCACAGCAGGAGCTTGGGGTTCTTGGCCAGCGCTCGGGCGATGGATACGCGCTGCTGCTCGCCACCGGAAAGCTGCGAGGGGAAGTTCGCCATGCGCTCGCCCAGGCCCACCTTGCGCAGGCACTCGGCGGCGTCAAGGGAGTCGGGGCAAATCTGGGAAGCGAGCTCGACATTCTCAAGCGCGGTGAGGTTGGGCACGAGGTTGTAGAACTGGAACACAAAGCCCACGTCGGCGCGGCGGTACTCCACGAGGTCGTCTTCGGAGGCGGAGCTCACGTCGCGCCCGTCGACGACAACGCGTCCACTCGTGGCGGTGTCCATGCCGCCGAGGATGTTGAGCGCGGTGGTCTTGCCCGCGCCGGAGGCGCCGAGGATCACAGCGAGCTCGCCGCGATCGACCTCAAACGACGCCCCATCCAGCGCGTGGACTTCGGCATCACCCGAGCCATAAACCTTCGTCACATCGCTGAACTCGATATATGCCATACGCGGCGCTCCCGTTGCGTGGGTTCCCATTATGAATTGATATACCCACAAGTATAGGCATCAGGCAAATACGTGGGCAGCATGTGCGAATATCGAACCACATCGACCCGACAGCTTGGAGAATACCGATCGCGCTCTTTGCGCTGGCGGACGTTGCGGTGCCTGCGCTCGCAAGAGAACGTGGTTACTTTTGCAGCAGGACCGCGCCGAAGGCGGTGGGGCCGCAGTGGCTGGAGATCACGCCACCAACCTGCGTCCACGTGATGTCCTCGAAACCGAGCTCGCGGGCATATACCTCCATGTCGCCGCGCAGTTCCTCGGACAGGCCCACGGAATACGCGAGACCAATATGCGAAAAATCGATATCGCCCTTCTCGACCATGTGGTCGAGGAACGCACGGGCACACTTGAGCATGGAGCCACGGAATTTCTTGGTGGCGACGAACTTGCCGCCCGTGACCTCGATGCACGGCTTGATCTTGAGCAGATGCGCACCAAGGAACGCCACGTTGGAGAGGCGACCGCCCACCTTGAGGAAGGCGAGGTCGGTGGGGACGAAGCCCAAAAGCACGCGATCCATCACGCTCTCGACGAAGGAGAATATTTCCTCGACCGTCGCATCGGGGTTCGCCTCGATATACTTGGCGGCCTCGACGGCAATGAGCGACTGACCCACAGAGACGAAGCGTGTATCCATCGAGTACACGTAGTCGCGGCCCTCGGCGGCGATCTTAGAGGACTGATGCGAGCAGGTGGTCACCTCGGAATACGCAAGGTGCAGGATGGTGGCTTCGGGCTGCTCGGCGTGGATGCGATCGTAAACCTCATTGAAGTCCGCAGGAGAACAGCCGCTCGTCTTTGGCATCTGACCCATCTCATTGCAGCGCGAGTAGATCTCAAGCGGATCGATCGAGCCGTCGTCCACCGTCTCGTCCCCCATCGTCACGTGCATGGGAACACTCACGATTCCATAGCGCTCACGCAGCTCCGGCGTGACATCTGCGCCGGATTCGACCACGATGACATACTTGCTCATACAGACCACGACCATTCTTATCGTATTCAGACGCGAAAGGCGCCGCCCGCACATCCGTGCAGACGACGCCCTCCGCTGTCATTCCGTGCTTCGACTAGATTGTACACACTTTACTTAGTAGTGTTGCTTTACTCGTGGACGGTTTCGATTGCCGTTGAGCAGCTGCACGCAACGTACGCGGCCTACTCGCAGAGCAGCTTTGCAATCTGGACCGCATTTGTCGCCGCGCCCTTGCGAATCTGATCGCCGCAGCACCAAAACGTGATGCCGCGCAGCGCCTCCGGATTGGAGATGTCGCGGCGGATGCGGCCGACCCAGATGAGGTCTTGGTCGGTCGTGTCCAGCGGCATGGGCCAACGGTCGTGCGCGCTCTCTGCGTTCAGGTCGTCCACAAGCTTCACGCCAGGTGCAGCGGCAAGGGCCTCGCGCGCCTGCTCAAGTGTGATGTCGCGCTCGAACTCGAGCGTGATGCTCTCGGAATGCGAACGAACCACCGGTACGCGCACGCAGGTGCAATTAACGCGGAGCTCGGGCAGATGCATGATCTTGCGCCCCTCGTTTTGCATCTTCATCTCCTCGGAGGTGAAGCCCTCGAACTTCTCGCCGCCGATCTGCGGGATGAGGTTGCTGGCGAGCTGCGCGGCGAATGCGCTCGGTGCGGGAATCTCCTCGCCGCGCCCCATGCAGCCGATCTGCTCCTCGAGCTCTCGCATGCCCGGGACGCCGGCACCACTCGCGGCCTGGTACGTCGAGACGATCATGCGCTTGACACCGGCGATTTGGTGAAGCGGCCAGGTGGGAACGAGGCCGATGATGGTGGCGCAGTTGGGGTTGGCGATGATGCCCTTGTGGTTGAGGGCATCGGCGGCGTTGATCTCGGGAACGACCAGCGGCACGTCCGCATCGAGGCGGAAGGCGTGCGAGTTGTCCACAACCACCGCACCGCGCTTGACGGCCTCGGGGTAGAGCGCGAGCGCGATGTCGTCCTCCGCCGCGCCGAGCACGATGTCGACCCCGTCGAACGCCTCGGGTGCCGCGGCCTCGACCGTGACCTCGCCCCACGGAGTCTCGACAACCTTGCCGGCCGAGCGGGGGCTCGCCAGCAACTTGAGGGAGCCAACCGGGAACTCCTGCTCCTCCAGGCATTGAAGCATCTGCGCGCCCACCGCTCCGGTGGCGCCCACGATGGCGACGGAATATGTCTTCATGTTGTCCCCCTTCTCAAAAGGATATGTCGAATGCCACCCTCACATGACGTGACGAGCGGGCGCATGCTCTGCTTAAAACGGGCTCGGCGTCGGCTCGAGATCGGCCGTGGTAACAATGCCGTTCTCATCGGAGAACGCCTCGTAAATGGTCTTGATGGCGCGGTCAAAATCGCGCTCTTCGACGCCGACGATGATGTTGATCTCGTCGCAGCCCTGGGTGATCATGCGGACGCTCACGCCCGCCTCGCCCAGCTTGCCGAACAGGTGCCCCGAGATACCGGCGCGCCCGCGCAGGTTGCGGCCAACCGTCGCAATGAGCGCCAGGTTCTCGACAACCTCAATCTCCAGCGGCTCGACTTCCTCCTGGATATCGGAGATGAGCGAATACAGGGAGTCCTTGACGTCGGCGGCCTGAACGACTGCGGCAAACTGGTCCACACCCGTGGGCATGTGCTCGACCGAGACGCCATAGCGCTCGAAGACGGACAGGGCACGACGCATGAAGCCAATGCGGCTCTTGGTGCGGTCACGCGAGACGTTGATGGCGAGGAACCCGCGCTTGCCGGCGATGCCGGTGATGATGGGCTCGGAATCGCCCTCTTTGGCGGTCTCGGAAATGATGGTGCCCGGATCCTCGGGCGCATTGGTGTTTTTGATCACGAGCGGGATGCCGGCATCGCGCACGGGGAAGACGGCCTCCTCATGCAGGACGCTCGCGCCCATGTAGGAGAGTTCGCGAAGCTCCTCGTAGGTGATGCGGGGAATGGGCTGCGCGCCCGGCACGATGCGAGGATCGGCGGAGAGGAAGCCCGAGACGTCCGTCCAGTTCTCGTAGAGATCAGCCTCCAGGCACTGGGCGAGGATGGAGCCGGAGATGTCTCCGCCGCCGCGGTCGAGCAGGCGGATCTTACCCTCCTTGGTGGCACCGTAGAAGCCGGGCATGACGAATCCGCCTTCGCGGGCGTTTTCCTTGACGAGCTCCGCCGTGCGCTTCATTGAGAGCGTGCCGTCGTGGTGGAAGGCGACCATATCCGCAGCGTCGATGAACGGCAGCCCCAGGTACTCGGCCATGAGGCGCGCAGTGAAGTACTCACCGCGGCTCACAAGCTCCTCGGTGGTGTACCCGCCGGTACGAGCGCGCTCGGCAAACGCCGCGAACTCATCGCGGATCGGATAGTCGAGGTTCAACTCGTCGGCGATGTCGAAATAGCGCTGGCCGATGTCGGTAAGCAGGTCCTCGCAGGAAACGTGGTAGTTCACGTGAGCGTCTACGAGATACAGCAGGTCGGTGACCTTGGTGTCGGCCTTGGAACGGCGTCCGCACGCACTCACCACCACGAAGCGGCGTGCCGGGTCGGCGTCGATAATCGCCTTGATCTTGCGGAAATGCTCGGCGTCGGCGACGGACGAACCGCCAAATTTGGTGATCTTGATCATGGTGCGCAGAAACCCCTCCCCAGCGCGTGCCGCAAACGGGCAGCGCGACATGACACGTAGGCTGCCACTTTACCATGAGCTAGTAGGGCAGCTCAAAGGTGTCACCATTGTTTCCAAATAAAGAACGTCATGTGGAATGGCGCTGTAAAGGCCCGCGCCTGCGTTCACTTTAGCCAGCCGGAGCGGGACGCTCTGGTACCATGAGCTCCATCTATGCACCCAATTGTGAGGAGATCGCAGTATGGCGACGTACCACAGCACGCGTTCACGTACATCTGAGCTCAGCTCCAAGCAGGCGATTCGACGCGGCATCGCGCCGGACGGCGGTCTGTACGTGAGCGACGCGCTGGGCGAGGCCACCATCAACCTCGCCAGCCTCGCCTCCAAGGACTACTTCGAGCTCGCACGCGAGGTGCTCGGCGCGCTCCTGCCCGACTACAGCGCCGACGAGATCGCCGCCTGCGTTTGCGAGGCCTACGAGGGCACCTTTGCCAGCGACGAAGTCACCCCCGTGGTGCCGCTCGCGCAGGCCCCCAACGCCGATGGCGTGCCCTCCTACGTCCTCGAGCTCTGGCACGGCCCCACCAGTGCGTTCAAGGACGTTGCCCTGCAGATGCTCCCCCGCCTCATGGCCCGCACGGCTGACTCCGCCGCTGAGGATGCGCCCGCCAAGATCCAAATCGTCACCGCGACCTCGGGTGACACCGGAAAGGCGGCGCTTGCCGGCTTTGCCGACGCGCCCGGTGTGGGCATCACCGTCTTCTATCCAGAGGGCAAGGTCTCCCGCGTGCAGGAACTCCAGATGAGTACGCAAGAGGGCGGCAACGTCACCGTCTGCGGGGTGCGCGGCAACTTCGATGACGCTCAGAGCGCCGTCAAGCGCATCTTCGGCGACATCGAGCTCGCCGAGCACCTGGCAGAGCAGGGCGTGATGCTCTCCAGTGCCAACTCCATCAACGTCGGCCGCCTGGTGCCGCAGGTCGTGTATTACTTCGCTGCCTATGCTCAGCTCCTGCGCGCAGGCGCCATCGAGCCGGGCGATGCGGTCGAGTTCTGCGTGCCCACCGGCAACTTCGGCGACATCCTCGCCGGCTACTACGCCAAGCGCATGGGTCTGCCCGTGGCCAAGCTCGTCGTGGCAAGCGATAAGAACAACGTGCTCTACGATTTCCTCACCACCGGTACCTACGACCGTCAGCGCCCCTTCTACACCACGACGTCGCCGAGCATGGATATCCTCATCTCGTCCAACCTCGAGCGCATGCTCTACTACCTGAGCGACGGCAACTGCGAACTGGTCGCGCAGCTCATGGAAAGCCTCAGCGGCGAGGGTTCCTACACCCTGCCCGCCGACTTGCTCGCCCGCATCCAGGAGGTCTTCGGATGCGGTTGGGCCGACGAGGACCAGGTCGCGAACGCCATCAAGGAGTGCTGGGACGCGAACGGCTACGTGATCGACCCGCACACTGCATGCGGCTTCCACGTCCTGGCTGAGCAACCCGCCGCCCCGGATGCCAAGGCGCGCATCCTGCTCTCCACGGCGAGCCCCTACAAGTTCCCCCGCGCCGTCGCCGGGGCGCTCGGCCTGTTCTGTCCTCCGAGCGACTTCGCCTGCATGGACGTCCTCGCCAAGGCGACCGATACCACCGCGCCCGAGCAGCTTTCCACGCTCCAGGACAAGCCCGTCCTCCACACCGACGTGGTCGATATCGACGATATGCCCACGTACGTGGAGAACGCTGCCACAGCGCTGTAGAAGATACGTATATGGGTTCCGGCGTGTTTCATCCGGCGCTCGAACAATCCCGACTCGCACGAAGGCCACTTAAGGTGGCCTTCGGCTCATGCGGAACTCGCGGCGGACGAAACACGCCGGAACTTGAGCATACTACCCATGCTTAAGTCGCCGTGATAGTGAGAGTTAGGCCGCCTCTTCGGCGAGCGGATCGGCAACGCACTCGCTCGTCTCGTACATGCTCCAAGGGTCCAAATCAATACAAGCAGCTTCATCATGGTTTCCGGCAACGTCCCACGCAACGGCGTCATTCATAACTGTCAACCTGTTTGAAAAGAAATCTTCATCTGATAGGCGGGCAAATACACCGCCCCGCTCGATGAGGGACTTGATGTCTGCACGGCGCACCGACCCGTCAGAGAAATACGCATACACGGTATAATCGTCGCCTGCAAGCGCCTGGACAACGCGGGGCAAATACTCCATGTGGCACCTCCTACATCAAAGGATCAATTGAATTGAGAGGCTTGCCCGCAGCCGCCAATTCCCAATTTTGCATCAATTCATCTTCCCAAAAACAATGCAATAACCGGCATAGGCACTCATTTCAACGGCGTGAAAAGTAACTTTATTGTACCCGCGCGCTCATGCCTTAAGAACAGCCCCTGATAGGATAGTAAGGTGAGTTTCATCCTCAAGAAGGAGAGCCCCATGATCAAGATCACTGTTCCCGCTACGAGTGCGAACCTCGGCATCGGCTATGACACGCTCGGTATGGCCGTGTCGCTGTACTCGCATTTCACCTTCGAACGCTCGGACGAACTCGAAATCACGGGTTGCCCTGTGGAGTTCCAAAGCGAGAACAACCTCGTGTACGTCTCTTTCGTCGACGCCCTGCGGGAGTGGGGTGAGGAGCCCTTCCCGGTCAAGCTCGACATCCATACCGAGGTGCCCGTGGCGCGCGGTCTCGGCAGCAGCTCCACCTGCGTGGTCGCTGGCATCATGGCAGCAGCCGCCCTCACCGGCCATACCGTCGACCGCGCTGAGCTCGTCCGCATCGCCACGTCCGTCGAGGGGCATCCCGACAATGTGGCCCCCGCGATCTTGGGCGGTGCCGTGTGTTCCTTCACGCCCGAGGGCGGCCTGCCGCGCTGCCTTCGCTATGACGTGAGCGATCGCTTGCGCTTCATCACCATCATCCCGCCCTACGAGGTCCATACGAGCGAGGCGCGCAAGGTGGTTCCGCAGGAGGTGCCGCTCTCGAACGCGGTGTGGCAGATGGGCCGTATCGCCGGCATGACGCGCGGTCTGGAGACGGGCGACCTCGCGCTCATCGCCGACGCGAACGACGATCGCCTGCAGGAGCCCTATCGCCGGGCACTCATCCCCGACTACGATGCCATCCGCGCCACGTGCCTGGACGGCGGGGCGGGAACGCTGTGGATCTCCGGCTCCGGATCGACCCTCATGGCTGTGACTGACGATACTATCGTCGCCAAGTTCCTGCAGGTGCGCCTCCGCGAGGCCTTCCCCGACTGCGAAACCCACATCCTCACCTGCGACACCGAAGGCGCGCAGATCGAGTACCTCTAATTTCCAACTGGGGACGTAGTCGTTCTGCAAAACTTGCGATTTGGTATTGACAGCAGGCTTTCGTCAGCTGTCACGATCCCTTACTCAAGTTCTATCATGGCTATGATGCTTGTTTCCGGCATTCGCCCATACCTCGAAGGGAACCCCATGAACTACCAAACAATCGGATCGACTGAGTACGAGGCGAGCCGCATCGCAATGGGCGTCATGCGCATGGCTGGAAAAACGCGCGATGAGGCCCGCGACATCGTCCAGACGGCACTCAACTGCGGGATGAACTTCTTCGATTCCGCCGACATCTACGGTGCGGGCGAAAGCTCACGCGTCCTGGGGCAGGCCCTGCACGACCTCGGGGTCGCCCGCGACGATGTCATCCTCCAGACCAAATTCGGCATCGCTCCCGACTTCACCGGGAAGCGCAACGGCATCTACGACTTCTCGCGCGACCACCTGCTCTCCTCGCTCGAGGCCGAACTCGAGCGCCTGCAGACCGACCACGTCGACTTCGTGCTCCTGCATCGCCTCGACGCCCTCTGCGACCTCGACGAGCTCGGCGACACCATGGCCCACATCGTCGACTCCGGCATGGCGCGCCACATCGGCGTGAGCAACATGGGCCCCTGGAGCTGCGAGATGCTCCAGGCCAATCTCGATCAGAAGCTCGAGGTCAACCAGCTCCAGTTCGGCCTGTGCCATGCCGGCATGGTGCGCATGCAGATGCACGAGAACATGGAGGACGACGCCGCGGCCGACCGTGATGGCGGTGCGCTCTCCTACGCGCAGCTCACAGGCATGACCATCCAGGCCTGGAGCCCTCTTCAGTACGGCATGTTCGCAGGAACCTTCATCGATAACGAGCAGTTCGCCGAGCTCAACGGCGTCTTGGCTCAGATCGCCGAGGAGCGGGGCGTCTCCAAAGAAGCCGTTGCAATCGCCTGGATCTTGCGTCATCCCGCCCGCATGCAGGTTATCTCGGGTTCAATGGATCCCGAGCGCATTCGCGCCATCGCCCCCGGTGCCGATGTCGAGCTTACTCGCCAGGAATGGTACGACCTTTATATCGCCGCGGGTAACGACCTGCCATAAGACGGAAAATGTGTTCGTGACGTGCACAAACGGTGCTGACATCATGAACGAGTTGAAAACCGTTTTCGATGGGGAGCATGCGGGTACATCACTAGTACTCCACCCCTCACAAAAGGCGGCGCCAGGTCTCTCCACCGGCGCCGCCTTTTTGTTTGCACTGAAGCTCCCGTTATGCCTTCCCCGCCGTCGGATCATTCGCCCGCGCGGGGGGCTTCCGGTCCGTCGGGCAACCCGGCTAACCCTGGCAGTTGTGTTCCGCTGCCCTGCCCATACGCAGCCCATGCAGGACCGCTTCGCGCAACTCGGGAATGCGACCCTTGTCCATAGCCGGCACATCCTTGAGCGGATACTCGATCCCAAGCTGCTCGTACTTCACGATGCCCATGGTGTGATACGGCAGGAGTTCCAGCCCCACCACATTGCGCCAGGGCGCGATCAGCCTTCCGAGTGCCTCGCATTCCTCGACCGTGTCGGTGATCCCGGGGACAACCACATGGCGAATGACGACCTTGATCCCGCGTCGCGCGAGCTCGTCACCGAACGCGATGATGTTGTCCGGTGCGCAGCGGGTCAGGTCCTTATGCCCCTGCGGATCGCTGTGCTTGATATCGAGTAGGACGAGATCGGTCTCCGAGAGCACGTTCTCGAACCGCTCCGGACGCTTGGGATTGTACGCATAACCGCAGCTGTCCAGGCACGTGTGGACGCGCCCGTTGGGGTTGTCGTGCATCGCCTTGAAAAGATCGCCCACGAACTCCGGCTGCAGCAAGGGCTCTCCACCCGTGACTGTGATCCCGCCCGTGCGGTAAAACGGGCGGTTGCTCTCGAATTCGCTCATGATGCGTTCGACCGTCACCGGGGTGCCCACACCCTCGCCCACGGCCCACGTGTCGGGATTGTGGCAATATGCGCAGCGCATGGGGCATCCCTGGGTGAACACCACGAATCGCACACCGGGCCCGTCGACCGTACCCATGCTTTCAATCGAGTGCACACGCCCGAGCGCGTAGCTCGATACCTGGTCCTGCAAGCCGTCCAACTGCACACGCGCCATGAGCCATCTCCCCCTTCATCTGTGGTATCCAACGCAGTCACATTTAACCGCTAGGTATCATACCCTGTTGGACATCCATTGCCCCAACGCCTTCAGCGAAATCTTCCTCGCAGCCGCAATGAAGATCGCCTAAGCCATCAGCTTTGACATACAAAAAACGACAATGTGTACCAAATTTCGCGTCTTAATGGCGATTTGGCGATGCCAGATCGGTGCCCTTGCGCATTTGCGCCCTGTTTAACGATCAGATCTGCTCGCATGCCGGCGTTGATCCCACATTTCGCGCAATTGTACGCGGATACGCGCTGAAACGAACACGCTTTGGGATAGACACGCTACCCGGCGGTACACATTGTCGATTGTTGTAAACTCATATCTTCAATGGGTCATTGGAAGCCCCCATGCGCAAAGACGGGCGCCAGGTTATCCTGGCGCCCGTCTCGTCACATTCGCTCTGCTATCGCGAATTAGAAGCCCTCGTGGAAGGTACGGGAGATGACCTCGTCCTGCTGATCCTTCGTGAGGTTGTGGAAGTTAACGGCATAGCCGGAAACACGCACGGTGAGCTGCGGGTACTTCTCCGGATGGGCCTGGGCGTCGAGAAGCGTGTCACGGTTGAACACGTTGACGTTCAGGTGGTGGCCACCCTTCTCGGCGTACGCGTCGATCATGCTCACGAGATTGTCGGCCTGCGCCTGCGGGATATCAGCGACCTTCATGGTGTTCTCCTTTTCTTGTTTGACGCCCCAACGCGCCAGAATAGGAATTGTTACTGAAAGTATATCAGTAGATGCCGCGCCGGTACGCCAGAATTACGACCGGCGCGGAAACATTACAGACGGACCACGTGGCCCGCGATCTTAGCGATCCTCAGAGCCCTCAGGAGCGGAGGAGTCGGTGCAATCGCAGCAAGCAACCGGGTTCTCGAACTCGATGTCACCGAGGTCGATGTCGCCAAAGAAGACCTCGTCCTCCTTGCCCAGCGCGCCCGGCACGATGGAGAAGGTGTTGGAAATGCCGTCCTGCGCGTCGCGGAACGGAAGCTTGGAAACCGAGCTCAGAGACGCAATGGCGCCATGGCTGTCGCGCTGGTGCATCGGGTTGGCGCCCGGGGCGAACGGCACGCCGGCCTTACGGCCATCGGGCGTGGCGCCGGTGTTCTTGCCATACACCACATTGGAGGTGATGGTGAGGACAGAGGTGGTGGGCACGGAGTTGCGGTAGGTCTCGTGACGACGGATGCACTCCATGAACTCATGCACGATGTCGTGGGCAAGAGTGTCGACGCGGTCGTCATCGTTGCCGTACTTGGGGAAGTCGCCCTCGATGTTGAAGTCGACGATGACACCCTGCTCGTCGCGGACGGGGTGAACCTTGGCGTACTTAATGGCAGACAGGGAGTCGGCCACGACGGAGAGGCCGGCGATGCCCGTTGCGAACCAGCGATGGACGTCCTTGTCGTGCAGGGCCATCTGAATGGCCTCGTAGCAGTACTTGTCGTGCATATAGTGGATGATGTTCAGCGTGTTCACGTACACGCCGGCAAGCCACTTCATCATGTCCTTGTACTTGCTCATGACGTCATCGAAGTCGAGCGTGTCGCCCTCGACCGGACGGTACTTAGGGCCGATCTGCTTGTGGGAGACCTCGTCCACACCGCCGTTGAGTGCGTACAGAAGGCACTTGGCGAGGTTGGCGCGAGCGCCGAAGAACTGCATCTCCTTACCGACGCGCATGGAGGACACGCAGCAGGCGATGGCGTAGTCGTCGCCGTGGTACACGCGCATGACGTCGTCGTTCTCGTACTGGATGGACGAGGAGGCGATGGAGGTCTTGGCGCAGAACTCCTTGAAGGCCTGCGGCAGGTGCGTGGACCACAGGACGGTCAGGTTCGGCTCCGGGGAGGTGCCCATCGTCTCGAGCGTATGGAGGTAGCGGTAGCTCATCTTGGTGACGAGGGTACGGCCGTCAACACCCATGCCGCCAATAGACTCGGTGACCCACTGCGGGTCGCCCGAGAAGAGGTTCTGGTACTCGGGGGTACGAGCGAACTTGACCATGCGGAGCTTCATGATGAAGTGGTCGACGAACTCCTGGATCTGCTCCTCGGTGAAAGTGCCATTCTTGAGGTCGCGCTCGGCGTAGATGTCGATGAAGGTGGAGGTGCGGCCAATGGACATGGCGGCGCCGTTTTGATCCTTCACGGCAGCCAGATAGGCGAGGTACATCCACTGGATGGCCTCCTGGGTGTTGGCAGCCGGGCGGGCGATGTCGAAGCCGTAGAGCTTACCGAGCTCGATAAGCTGCTGCAGCGAGCGAACCTGCTCGGAGAGCTCCTCGCGCAGGCGAATGTTGTCCTCGTTCATGACGGAGGGGGTGGAGGACTTCTGAGCCTGCTTGTCCTTGATCAGGGCGTCAACGCCGTACAGGGCCACGCGACGGTAGTCGCCGATGATGCGGCCACGGCCGTAGCCATCCGGCAGGCCGGTGATGATGTGGGCGGAGCGGCAAGCGCGCATCTCGGGCTTGTACACGTCGAACACGCCGGCGTTGTGCGTCTTGCGCTTGTTGGTGTAGAAGTCGACGATCTCGGGGTCGACCTCATAGCCGTGCTGGGAAGCGGCCTGGCAGGCGATGCGGATACCGCCGTTGACGTGCAAGGCGCGCTTGAGCGGCTTGTCGGTCTGGAGACCGACAATGGTCTCGCGCTCGGGATGCTCGGCGTCGATGTAGCCGGCCGGGTGCGACAGGATACCGGTCACGACCTTGGTGTCCATGTCGAGAACGCCGCCCTGCTCACGCTCCTTGAGCATAAGGGCCATGACGTCGTCCCACAGCTTGGTGGTGCGCTCGGTGGGGCCCACCAGGAACGACTCGTCGCCCTCGTAGGGGGTATAGTTCTTCTGGATGAAGTCGCGGACGTCGACCTCTTTGGTCCAATTACCGTCCTCGAAGCCTTCCCATGCCTCCTGCATTACCTGACCACGCTCCTTGTCGTGCTGTCGGGACGGCTCTCGCCCCGATATCCGGCATCCCCGAACAGCGGCCAGCCATCCCCATGCGCCACTCGCCGAAAAAACGCGCGCGTTTGAGTGAAAATAGCAACCGTTGGCCGAAGATTTATTCACGCTTGCAAGGATACCATAGCCGCAGGTGATTCGGTTTATCGTAATTGGGACTTTTTCTCGTTCATTTTATCGTTCTAGGCTGCTCCAGAGCCTCCCGCGTGTAGGTCCTTCCACGCAGCCCTTCCGTGGCCACCGTCCCCTACTCCCAGGTCTTCCAGACCTCGGGGCAATACCCCACGGTCGCCTTGGCGCCGTTGCGCACGATGGGCTCGCGAAGGACCTGCTGGTTCTCGAGGAGCTTGTCGAACTTCTGGCTCTCCGCCAGGTAGGTGATCAACGCGACGGTGTCCTGGTCCTTGGCGCCCTGGTCGATCACGGCGTCGATGCCGCCGGCCGCGCGCATCACGCTCTGGAGCTCGCCCTTGCTCATCTCCTTCTCGCGCAAGTCGATGAACTGGAACTTGATGCGCCGCTCTTTGAAGTAGCGCTGCGCCTTCTTGGTGTCGAAGCTCTTCTTGGTGCCGAAGATCTGGATGTTCATAGGGCCTCCGCCTCTCGTGGTCATGGTCTCGCATGCGCACAGTATGCCAGAACGTCGGCACGACAAGCGGGGGCCGGAGCGCCGTCCGCCCGCAGGAAGCGCTCCGACGTTTACGCCGAGGCCGATTCGCGGCGCGCGACCTCGTCAATCAGGACCGTGTCGCCATGGCGCGCTGCCGCGATAGCAAACAGCATGAAGATGCCCATGAGCGCGATGTAGGCGAAGAGCAAACCGGGGGCGACATCCATTACGATGCCCGACAGGATGGGGGTCGCCACCTGCGCCGCCATCGAGACCGTGTAGTAGTAGCCCGAGTAGCGACCAACGCTGTTCGCGTCCACCACCTCGAGCAGCATGGTGTACACGCACATGTCAACGCCGCCCAGCGCGATGCCTATGGCGAGGAACGCGAGGTAGAAGACGGGGCTGAACCCGGGAATAAGCCACAGGGCTACCGGTGCGAGAGCCATGACGAGCGCCGACGCCACGGCAACGCGCTTACGTCCCACCTTGAGCGAGAGGTTAGCAAGCGGCACATATCCCGAGAGCGCGCCAACTATTGTCACGATGTTGATAATCGCGTAGCTGCCGCCCTCCATGTTGTAAAACATATCAGCATAACGCGAGATATTCGTGGTCATGGCGTTGTAGCTCATGTAATAGAAAAAAGTTGCGGCCAAGAGCATCGCAATCGAAAAGAGTACGGAGCGGTCGGTGATCTTCGCGCGGCCGCCTGCCTCGGGTGAGTCGTCGACCATGATCTCGGACTCCTCGATCCCCATCTTAAGGCTCTCGTCATGCATTTTTTGCACGAGCTGTGGCTCGCGCACACGGATGGCGTACACCACAGCAGAACCCAGGATGACGAGCGCCTGCAGCATGAACAGCGGAATGTAGTTGGGCATGTCACCGGAGGGCACCATCACCGCAATCGCCACGAGCATCGCGCCCGTGCCCGCGTAGCCCACCATCTTTTGGATCGAATCGGCCTTGGTGCGCAGCGGGCGTGGCGTGATATCGCACACGATCGCGACGGTCATGGTGCGGTACATGCAGATGGCGAACAACGTGAGGAGGATTGCGAAGATGAGCAGCGGCAGGCTGCGCATCCCGTTGGCGACGGCGATAAGCGGCACGCTGAAAGCGGCAATCACCGACCCGATCAGGATGAACGGCGTGCGGCGACCGAGGCGGCTTGCACAGCGGTCGGACAGGATACCGAACAGGGGTAGCAACACGAGACCGAACACGTTGTCGATCGCCATGACGGCACCGGTAGTCATATTGTCCAAGCCGAACGTCCCCGTGAGCATCTTGGGAACGATGCCGTCAAAGACCTGCCAGAAGCTGATCATGCCCATGAACGGCAGCGAGGCGAGCGCGACATGCGCGTAATCGAGCCTGGGCGCTCGGGAGGTGCGGGCCTTGTTCTCTCCAGCCATGTTCATCCCCTATCGAAGCTCGTCGAGATTGCGCAGGAACGCCATGTAGAACTCGATCCCGCGCTTGTACACGTCCACGCCGATGCGCTCATTCGCCGTATGCAGCAGCGAGCGGGCCTCACCCGAGTAGATGAAGCCGCCAAAGCGGTACACGCGCTCGCAAATCTCGCAGAACTCCCGGGAATCCGTGCAGGAGTTCTGCACGTACGGCGCAAAGCCCGCCTCGGGATACACTCCCGCGACGCAGCGATGCAGGTAATCGAAAGCGGGGTCGTCCTCGAACGGGCTCACGGGCGCGGGCTCAGTGTAGGGCACGGCCTGCTCGATCTCGATGGTGACGTGGTCGGGGCTCACGCCGCACGCTCGGCACGCCTCCTCCGCGCGCTCACGGGCGCGGTTGATAGCATCCGTGACCGTCTCGAACGGGGCGATACGGACGTTGAAGTTCGCCGTTGCCACCGTGGGGAGCACGTTGTGGGCCGGCGAGCCCTGCAACTGGGTGAGGGCGTAGGTGGTGCGGATCATCGCACCCATCTCGGGACTCGACGACATGATCTTCGATACGAGTGGACGCGTCAGCCACAGGTTTGAGAACACCATGCGGTACAGGGCCGAACTGCGGCTCGCAAGCTCCATGAGGGTCGCGTCGAGGGCGCGCGTGAACTCGGGCTTACCGGGATTCGCGGCGATATGCTCGCACACGCGGGCGAGCAGGCGCGGGGCGTCGTTCTCGGCGGGCGTCGATGCGTGGCCGCCATCGGCGCGCGCCGTGACCTTGAGGTCGACATGCCCTTTCTCGGAGACCCCGACCATCGCCACGGGCTCCTCCACGCCCAAGGGGGCGTCTGCCGCCACCGCGCCGCCCTCATCCATCACCATATAGGGGTGGATGCCGTGCTCGCGCATCCACGCAACCGCCTGCCGCGCAGCCGGACCCGCAACCTCCTCGCCGTTCGACGAGAAATACCAGACGTCGCGCGGGGGCACATAGCCCTCACCAATCAACACGTTCATCGACTCGAAGATCGCCGCGGCGATGTTCTTAGTGTCGAGCGAGCCACGGGCCCAGATCTCGCCGTCGTGGATCTCGGCGGCAAACGGGTCGTGGTCCCACGCCTGACCCTCAGTTGGCACTACGTCCTGATGTGCCATGAGCACGATCGGGTCGAGGGCGGAATCAGCACCAGGCCAACGCATGAGCAGGCCGAACTCGTCGAACATGGTGAGTTCGCACACCTCGAACACGCGGGGGAACTGCTCGCGCAGGGTGGGCACCCAGGCCTCGAAGGGCGTGCGATCCACGAGTGCCGGATCGTCGCGCGAGATGGTGGGCACCCGCAGGAGCGCCCGGAATCGCTCGACCGCGTCATCCCCCGCGTGGTAGCCCTCTGCTGTGAGCGGTGTACCCGCGGGCGCACTCGGACGCAGGCCCGCTGCGCGCTTCGCACATGCAATTGCCGTGACACCCGCCACCGCGCCCACTGCGGCACCTGCCAGCGCCACCGTCGTTCCCATCTTGCCCATGGCTCCTCCTCGTACATGAGGAGGCGCGCCGCCCCCTCGGACAGCGCGCCTTCAGTTTTCGTTATCCGTCTACGAAATGGTAGCACGTACTTTAGGCAAGTAGAGCAAAATACCCCAGCACCGCGATGCCGAGCACAATGCGGTAGATGCCGAACGCTGTGAAATCGTGACGGCGGACAAATCCCATGAGCCACTTGATCGCAATGAGCGAGACCACAAAAGCGACGGCGCAACCCACACCGAGGATGGCCAGACCGCTCGCGTCGAACACGCCGCCCTTGAGGAAGAACTTGACGAGCTTGAGGAAGCTCGCACCGAACATGACGGGAATCGCCAAGAAGAACGTGAACTTGGCGGCAACGGAACGCGTGGTGCCCAACAGCAGGCCGCCGATGATGGTGGAGCCGGAGCGCGAGGTACCGGGAATAAGCGAGAGCACCTGGAAGCAGCCGATGCCAAGGGCGGTCTTGTAAGAGAGATCCTCGAGCGAGGTGATGGAGCCAAAGTCGCCGCCTTGCGTGGGCTCGATAGCGACGGCGGGAGCCGCAAAGTGGGCTCCCCCGGGACGGGCGTTCGCCGCGGCTTCCTCGGCCACGCGCGCCGCAAGCTTCTTGGCGCGCCAGCGCTCGATCACGATGAACGCGACGCCATAGACGATGAGCGCCGCAGCGACGACCCACGCGTTATAGAGGTGCTCCTCCATGAAGTCATCGAGCGGGATGCCAATGATCGCCGCAGGCAGGCAGCCCACGATGATCTTGCCCCACAGGCTCCACGTGTCGCGGCGCTCCTGCTTCGTCTTGCCAAAGCCAAAGGGCAGCAGGTCGCGCAGGAAGAGCACGCAAACGGCGAGAATAGCGCCAAGCTGGATCACGACGAGGAACATGTTCCAGAATTCCTCGGTGACGTTGAGCTTGATGAACTCGTCGACCAAGATCATGTGCCCCGTCGAGGAGATAGGCAGCCACTCCGTGATGCCCTCGACCAAACCGAGAAACGCGGATTTAAGCAGTTCGATGACGTCCAAAGGACCTCCCCCAGTTTCAACCGTATAACATGACCGCAAGCGTGGCGCAGTCAAATCATTCTTCCGCCTATTATCGCCCCTCTTCGCCCAGTGCACCGAAAAAGCGCGCCGTTCGTGACATGTTACGCACCGGAAACGGGCAATTGGGTATAACTGTGGCATGGTAAAGCACCAAACGGTGGGTACACGGAAGCCCGCCACAGGCCAAGGAGGTCACCATGCACGAAGGTTATTCCAAGGTATTTGTTGCCCTTGACGGTACCGACCAGCAGGATTTCGTGCTCGCACGCGCCATCAAAGTCGCCGCGAACAACGGCGCTGCTCTTGTTATCGGTCATGTCATCGATTCGACTGCGCTCGAATCCGCTGGATCCTACCCCGCCGATCTGATCCAGGGCCTGCAGGATGCCTTTACCAACTCCATCGCGGCCCAGGTCGAGGAGGCCAAGGCGAACGAGGCGATTCCCTCCGTCGAGGTCATGATCCGCGCCGGGCGCATACGCGAAACGCTCAAGGACGAGATGCTCGACGTGATCAAGCCCGACCTCGTGCTCTGCGGTGCCCGCGGTCTTTCTTCCATTAAGTACGCGCTGCTGGGCTCCATCTCCACGTTCCTGTTGCGCAATACCGACTGCGACATCCTCGTCGTGAAGTAGTCGCTCCCCACCGTCCGGGATGGGTAATTCCTTCGCAAACGTCCTCGGAAAGCCACCTTCGGGTGGCTTTCCTGCGGAATGTTTGCTCAAGAAATACCCATCCCGGTTGTTCGCTTTATACTTCGCGAGAACTTAAAACTCGACCGAACGTCAAACGGTGCATCACCCATACAGGCGATGCACCGTTTTCATATATGACCGTTCGGGAAAGCCGGCTACTCGTTGTCACCCGCCGTCATCTGCGTGGCGCTCAGGCTGCCCTCCATGCTGGTCGCGGCATCGGGCCACACCCAATCGGTGAACGCGGGGTGGTCGTAGCCCTCATCGACGGCGAACTCGAACGCCTCGAGGCGGAACGCCTCCCATGCCTCGATCTGCTCGGCATGCACGGACTCCCCGCGAGCGCCCTCGATCAGGCGCAGCGCCTCGGCGGCCAGCGCCCAGCGGTCCATGTTGTTCAGGCGCAGCATGTCGAACGGCGTGGTCGTGGAGCCCTTCTCCTCGTAGCCGTGCACGCACCAGGCGTCGTGGCCGGGACGCGCCCACACCAGACGGCGGATCGTGCCGGCGTAGGCGTGGAAGCAGAACAGGACCGGCTTGTCGCCCGTGCCAAAGAGCTCGGCAAATCGCTCATCGGTAATGGCCTGGTCGTTCTCGCAGGCATTCTGGATCTTGAGCAGGTCGACCACGTTTACGAACCACACCTTGGCACCATGGCCGCGCAGCAGGTCCACGGCGGCAAGCGCCTCGAGCGTGGGCACATCACCGCACGTGGCGATGACCATGTCGGCGTCTTCCAAGCTCTTCGCGGTGCTCGCCCACTCCCAGGCGGCCAAGCCCTCGGCGAGCTCGGCGCGCGCGTCGTCCACGGTCACGAAGGTCGGCGCGGGCTGCTTGCCGCAGAAGATCGCGTTCACGCAATCCGTGGACCGGTAGACGCGCTCCGCAACCGCGAGTGCCATGTTCGCATCGCAGGGGTAATAGGCGTTCACCACGTGCGTGTCGTTCGCCTTGTTGAGCAGGACGTCGATGAAGCCCGGGTCCTGATGGGAGAATCCGTTGTGATCTTGGCGCCACACATGGCTGGAGAGCAGGATGTTCAGACCGGAGATCGGAGCGCGCCACGGGATCCCGCGACGACACGCCTCGAGCCACTTGCAGTGCTGGTTCACCATCGAGTCGACCACATGGACGAAGCTCTCGTAGCTCGACCACACGCCATGGCGGCCGGTGAGCACGTACGCCTCGAGGAAGCCCTCGCACTGGTGCTCGGAGAGCTGCTCGATCACGCGACCCGAGGGCGCGAGCAGGTCGTCGTTGTCGGCATCCGCGTAATGACCCGCGAGCCACTGCTTCTTGGTGGCGGCGTAGGCGTCCTGCAAACGATTCGACGCCGTCTCGTCGGGACCGAAGATGCGGAAGTCGTCATTCGCGGCGAGAACGTCGGCGGTGTAGGCACCAAACACGCGCGCCGCCTCGGTCGCGCCCCAGCCGTGACCCTTCTCCGCCACCGGGACCTCATGGGCGTGGATGTCGGGCAGCACGAGCTCGCGGCGGACCGTTCCGCCGTTCGCGTTGGGGTTGGCGCCGATGCGCAGGTCGCCAGTGGGCATGAACGCCGTCACCTCGTCGCGAATCTGCCCCTCGGGCGTGAAGAGGCCCTCCGGCTCATAGGAGCGCAGCCAAGAGCGCAGCACGCGGAAATGCTCGTGGGTGTCGCGGGCGTCCGCCAGCGGGACCTGATGCGCACGCCAGGAGTCCTCGGTCTTCTTGCCGTCGATGTGCTTGGGGCATGTCCAGCCCTTGGGCGTGCGGAAGACGATCATCGGGTACACGGGGCGGGTCTCGTCGCCCATCTCGGCGTTGGCCTTGATGTCGCAGATCTTGCCGAAAACCTCCTCAAGCAGGCCCGCGAAGCGCGCGTGGATGGAAGCATGCGGCTCGTTGTCGAATCCGGCGACGAAGAAGTGGGGCTCGTACCCCATGCCCTCGAAGAACTTGGTGAGCTCCTCGTCGGAGATGCGCGCGAGGATGGTGGGGTTCGCGATCTTGTAACCGTTGAGGTGCAAGACGGGTAAGACGATGCCATCTGTTTTGGGGTTGACGAGCTTGTTCGACTGCCACGAGGTCGCCAGCGCCGCGGTCTCGGCCTCGCCATCGCCCACCACCGCCACGGCGAGCAGGCTCGGGTTGTCCATCACCGCGCCATACGCGTGGCTCAGCGTGTACCCGAGCTCTCCGCCCTCGTGGATGGAGCCGGGGGTCTCGGGCGCGAAATGGCTCGGGATGCCGCCGGGGTACGAGAACTGGCGGAAGAACTTCTCGAGGCCCGCCTCATCATCCGTGATGTCGGGGCGGATCTCACGGTAGGTGCCGTCGAGCAGGGACTGCGCGGTGCCCGCGGGCCCGCCGTGCCCGGGCCCCATGAGGAAGACGGTGCTCTGGCCGTGATCGGCGATCAGGCGGTTCACATGGCCGAACAGGAAGTTGATGCCCGGGGTGGTGCCCCAATGGCCCACCAGGCGATGCTTGACGTCGACGCGGCCGAAATCGCGCTCCTCCCCCGTTTTCGTATCGGTCCAATCGGGGCGCATGAGAGGATTGGAGCGAAGGTAGATCTGGCCGACGGACAGGTAGTTGGCGCAACGCCAGTACTTATCCACGCCGGAAAGCGCCTCCGCGCTCACCGGACCGTCGAGCTTGGTCCACGGGGTGCCGATCACGGGTTGAGTCATGGCTTATTCCTCCCACGCAAAGGCGGGACATCGTTCCGCCTTTCGAATATCGTTAAGCCGAGTGTAAACGATAAAACGTTTTATCAGAAATGATAAAACGTTTTTTCTAAATATCTATAATTCTGTTTGCTATTGTTTACCCTGTTGGCAATTTGATTAGATATGGTTCGGATGAACGGCTCGCAGGTGCATGCGGCAGCGCGCCGCATGTCCGCACGCACGGGTCGCGGCTAGTTTGCAATGGGTGCGACACTTGCCTGGCATACCAAGCGCGGAGCCAGCACGCGGTCCTCGAATGCGCGGTCGGCACCCTCCCCGATTCGAGAGAGCAGCAGTTCCATCGCGTTGTCGGCGAGCTTCGAGACGTTTTGCTCGATCGCCGTCAAAGCCGGCTCGAATAGGGCGTCCGCAGCGGAGTTGTCGTAGCTCACGAGCGAATAATCGCGCGGCACGCGCTTGCCGTGCGCATACAGGCACTTCAGCGCTCCAAGAGCAATGTTGTCCGAACTCGCAAAGACCGCCGTCGCATCGGTGCCGAGCACCCGCTCCGTTGCCGCCGCACCGTCGGCGATATAGTAGTCGCTCTCGAACACCAGGGAATCATCCACGGAAACACCGTGGGACTCCAGTGCACGCCGATATCCCGTAAGGCGCGCGTTGCCGGTGTGTGAAGAGGTGTTAACTAGACATGCGATGCGCGTATGGCCCTGTTGCAGCAGGCAATCGGTGGCGAGAAAACCGCCAAGCTCGCTGTCGAAGCGAACCCTATCGCAGCTCACGCCCTCGATAAAACGGTCCACCATCACCAAGGGAACCGGCAGCGATGCGAGGCTCTCGACGAGCTGCTCATCGGCATCGATCTCATGCGCCGTCACCAACATCAGGCCGTCCACGCCGCGATTGACCAGCAGACGTACGATCTCTTCCTCATGTTCAGAGGACACATCGGAATTCATGATGAAGAGGGCATACCCCCGCTCGCGGCACCTGACCTCCAAGTTTCGGGCGAGCGAGGAGAAGAACCGGCTCTCGATGTTGGGGACGATCAGGCCGAACGTCCTGGATTGCTGCATAACCAAGCTACGGGCGATTTGGTTGGGGACATAGCGTTTGCGCGCCGCGACCTCTTTGATCCGCTTGCGGTTTTCTTCGGAAATGCGGCACGGGCGGTCGTTGAGAACCAAAGACACGGCCGAAGGGGACAATCCCACTTCTTGGGCGATTTCCTTGAGTGTCACCTTGGCGGCCATATTCCCTCCCGTAAAAAAGACGGACGTCGGCACATGCCGACGCCCGTTGCAATATTGCCGCACATACACGACTTGGTCAACGGTTTTACCACTGAACGGTCGGTCGCACGCCCCGCACGGTCGCCAGCCTACGCGAGCGGTTCGAGGATCACCAGCGCGTCGTGGCTAGAGGGATGCTGCTCGACGCGCGTTGAGCCAACAGCACGCTAAGACTGCGCCAGACGCATCGCGCCCTGAACGGCACCGTACAGGTTGGCGTCGTTACCGAGCTGAGCGGCGACCACGTTGGGCCTCGGGAACCCGGCGAGCGGACCCGCGAAGCCCGAGAGCGCGACTTCCATCTGCCTCTCGAGTGCCTCCATGAGCTCGGGGTGGCAGCTGATACCGCCCGCGATGGCGAACACGTTCGGATCAAGAACGGCCTGGAGGTTGAGCAGCATGTTGTCGAACATGAGCGCGTAGCGATCGAGCCCGCGCCGTGCGGCCTCGTCGCCCGCGGCGACCCACTCGAACGCCCTGCGCCCGTCCACCGTGCCGTCGTCCTCCAGGCCCTTTTCGGAGAGCATGAGGGCCACCAGCGTGCGCCAGCTACCCGTCCCGCCGAAGATGTTCCCCATGGAGACCGGCGCCTGCGCGTCGTTGCGGATGAAGCTGAACTCGCCCGCGAATCCATTGGCGCCGCGCAGGACCCTGCCGTCCACGACGATGCCGCCGCCGATGCCCGTGCCGATCGCGAGCACAACGCCCGTGGAGGCGCCGCGCAGGGCGCCCGCGGCATACTCGCCCAGAGCGCAGCACTTGCCGTCGTTGTCCACGGCGACCGGCATGTCGAAGCGCTCGCGCAGCAGTCTGCCCACTGGGCAACCGTCCATATAGGTGAGCGCACCGCCCCGATGGATCACGCCGTCCGGATCCCCCTCGTAAATGCCTCCGGGGGCGCTCACGCCAATCGCCCGGACACGGTCCGCGTACGGCTCGACGATCTCCATGAGGGTCGAGACCGCCTCTTCCGCAGTGGAGAAATCCGTTGGGATAGACCCACGCTCGCGAATGGAGAAATCTTCTCCGAGGACCGCCCACTTAACGCTCGTCCCGCCGATATCAATACCAAAAAACTCGTCCATCCCTTTTCCTTCATCTACATGCCGCCCGTGTAAGACGTGCGGCCACCGTGCGAGCGCGCAATGCGGCCGAACGGGGGCAACCTCGAGTCGAGGCAGTACGGCTACTCCGCCTTGACCGTGCGCACGCGCAACATCATGTACTGACGGCTGGGCAGATCGATTCGGAACGCACCCTCAAACGTCTGCGGCAGGGTCTCGACGGTCATGTTCCACGTGTCGATAACGTCAACCTGGTAGCGCTTGCCCTCGTCTCCGGTGAACTCACGATACGCCGGGCGGAAGAAGCCGAAGTACATGAGGACGTCATCGGTGCCCTTGCCCATGGAATCGGCCATGCACGTCACGTCCCAGGTGAAGGTCCCGTCAATCACGCCGATCTCGTCGGGAACCCAATCCATTCCACTCGGCAGCGACTCCATGTAGGAGCGGCAAAACGCAATACGCTCGGGGGAGTCGCCGTACAGCTTGCCGCCATGCGCCCACCAGAGCTTGGGTCCGCGGTCGACAAAAGTCTCGCCGTGGGTCACATAGCCACCGCGCAAGCAGCCCTCCCAGAACCGACGAACCTCTTCCTCGGCGGTGAGGTTGCCCCAGCCCCAGTTGATGTTGCCCTCGTAACCAGCCTCGTCAACGATCACCGGCTTACCGTACTGGGCGCGCAAGTCGACCACGCACTCGGCGGTGCGCTGCAAATCGCAGCGCTGCCAGCTCACATGGGTGATCCAGGGATGGCTATGGTCGAAGATCTCGCGGCAGTTGTGGATTGAGCGCAGGTGGCCGTACGGGTCGTTGGCCATGACGATGCGAGCGTACAGGTCCCAATCCTCCGCCGGCTTCCAGGGCAGGAGATCCCATTCGTTCGCGAGGCTCCACCACACGTTCTTGTAGGCGGCAAGGCGACGCACCGCATACGTGAGATAGAAGACGTCCTCATCCTTGGTCATGCGGGAGAAGCCCCAGTCCTCGGGTTTGTCATACGGGTGCAGCAGGATAATATCCGCCTGGATGCCAAGCTCGTCGAGCTGGGAGATGCGCTTCTCCAGGTTCTCCCAAAACGGCTCGTAGAACTTGGTATGGTCGAACGCCCCCTTGGAGCCCTCGAACGCGTACATCGCCGGATCCTCCACGTTGTAGTCGTAGAACTTGGGGAAGATGCACATGCGGATCTTGTTGAACGGGGCGTGGGACAAGGTCTCGAGCGTCTGCTCTTGAAACTCCTCGTCCTGATTGGTCCACGCGTAGCACGTGGTACCAAAGGGCAGGTAACGCGTACCGTCCTCATAGGCAAAGGTGAAGTCGTTCTCCGTGCTGAACGGGGCCTCGCGCGGCAGGACGTCGCGGGCACGAAGCACGCGACCATGGTTGTCCCCGCTCGCCGGCGTCACCTCGAACGAGCCCTGTACTCCGTTGAGGGCGGAGTCGCTGGAATGCGTGGTGTAGTTCCACGCGCCAGCGCTTCCGGGCATGAAATTGACCCCATAAGTGCCATCACCCTTGTAGAATCCGGGCACGTCCACGGCATCCCCGCCGTCAGCGCGTTCGAAACGAGCGCCAAACGTCACGTCGACATATGGATTGCCTTCAGCGGTGCCCTCAAGCTCCACGCTGAAGACCTTATATTGCTCTACAGACTTCATGGTTTCCTCCCATTTTGGAATGATCAATCTACAGGCGCCCGGGGCTACCTTGAGCTCCCCGGGCGTATCTCCAGGATTTACTTGACGCCCTTGATGAGCGCGATGAAGACGAAGCCAACCACGACAAGAACGATCGCGACGGGGAAGGCCATGAAGTAGGAGCCGGTGGCGACCACGATGGACGATGTGACAATGGGTCCAAGAATCTGGCCGATGGTGTTGGCGATGTTCAGGATGCCGAGGTCCTTGCCAGCTTCTTCCTTGCTTGGGAGAACGTCAACGTTCAGCGCTTGGTCAACGGAGGAGTAGATGCCGTAGCCCAGACCGGCGAGCAGTGCGAAACCGTACATGCCCATGACGGACTTGAGGATCCACGGCGCGGCGATGCCAACGGCGATAAGCAAGGTGGCGACCGCGATGATGGGCTTACGCGCGCCGATCTTGTCGGATATGGCGCCCGATGTCAGTGAGGAGATGAGGGAGACCACCATGATCACAACGGACATGGAAGACAGGACCGCTCCCGCCTCGGCAACGGGCAAGCCGATGTACTTCTCGAGAATGTAGAGCTGGTAGCCATTGACGCAGAAGTAGCCAAAGATGAGGAGCAGACGACCGACCAGGGCAAGGTAGAAGTTGCGGCAGTTCTTGGTGGGCGGAACGAACATCTTGAGGAGCGAGACGAGGTTCAGCTCCTCCTTCTTCTTCTCGCCATCCGCCAGCGCGGCAGACTTCTCACGA
Organism: uncultured Collinsella sp.; assembly: GCF_959026545.1. Taxonomy (NCBI): domain Bacteria; kingdom Bacillati; phylum Actinomycetota; class Coriobacteriia; order Coriobacteriales; family Coriobacteriaceae; genus Collinsella; species uncultured Collinsella sp. The sequence goes on along the minus strand of NZ_CAUFLV010000010.1, from coordinate 15,295 downwards.
GGCCAGATGATGATGGCGAGGATGCCGGTGAGCAACCAGGAGACCGTGCCGACCACAAAACCGGGGACCGGGTTGGAGAGGAACTGCGTGCCGATGATGGTACCGACGGACTGACCGGCGGTGGCACCGCCGCCGTAAAACGCCGAGAGCGTGCCGCGCTTATTGAGCGGGATGCGGTCGGACAGCACCGCCACGGCGGGCGCAAGCATGCAGTTCAGACCGATCTGGAGGACGCACCACGACGCGACGATCATGGGAAGTGTGGTGGCAACCGAAGTGCTCCAGAACGCGGCACCGCAGATGAAGCCGCCCACCACGATGAACGGCGTGCGCTTGCCAAAGCGAGAGTGGCAGTGGTCGGAAAGGGCGCCGAACACGAGGTTCGACACGAGCGCGAACACGGAACCGACGGAGTTCATGGTCGCCAGAATCGCCTCGGGCTGACCGATTCCCAAACCGTTAAAGCGCTCGGGGAACAATACGTTCGAGCCGATTGTGCCGGACATCATCCACATGACGCCGAAGATGATGAAACCGATCATGAAGCGCCATGTCTCCGTTTTCGGCATGGGCTTTCCCGTGTCGGGGGCAATGACATTCTCGTCAAACGTCGCTGTTGCTGTCTGCTGGGCCATGAGATTGGCTCCCTTCGAAGTGGTGATGCGCAAAAGGAGGCGCACCCTCGAAGCCACAAGGAGGGGTTCTGCCTTGGATTCGAGGACGATCGGGAGAGAGGTTGCGATCTGGGATGCGCCAGCACGTTACTTACTGAGTACTAAGTAACTTACTATCTGCATAGTAAGGTTACTTAATACTCAGTAAGTACTTATCTATGCAAGCGGTATGAATCCCTAGGTGAACGGCATATGCTCTCCACGAAAGCAGAGTGCGGCGTCAACCATTCGCACGAATTTCAGCTAGCATTGGGAGGGCGCGGGCATATTCCCACCCGCGCCCACTTGAGGAGAACCACGAATGACCGAAGCATCCCCCAAAAAATCTGTGCGCACCGCAGCGAAGCGCAGCGTCGCCGCACAGGAACGCCTCGACCAAATCGTCCAGGCTGCCGTCCGCCTTATCAACGAGCGCGGCTACACCGGCATGTCCCTCCAGGCGGTCGCCGATGCCGTAGGCATTAGCCAGCCCGGCGTCTTGCATTACGTGGGCAGCAAGCACGGACTGCTCCTAGAAGTGATCCGACACTACTACGATCGCTGCTCATCGGCCGATGACTATGTTTCGCTCTTTGCACCCGGCGGGGCCCTCGAGGGACAGCAGCCGAAAATCCCCGAGTACTGCCGCCTCGTCGTTGCCGAGAACAACAACCAGCCGGAACTCGTCATGCTGTTCCAAACGCTTAACACCGAGGGCATGAGCACGGCGAGCCCAATGCACGACTACTTCAATAAGCGCTCGAAGAACATCACCGACCCGGAGCAGAAGATTGCATGGAGCGTGCCGGAGGGGGTCAACGCGCACGACACGTTCTCCTGCGCCATGGCGGCGATGTACGGCCTTGAGGGGCGCTGGGTTGCCCGTCCGGATGAAATCGACTATCCCGCAGAATGGGCCAAATTCGAGGACGTTCTCTTCCCCCTCCCCTTATGGGAGGGTTATCGATAACGGCGCGGTAACTTTTCGCAACATCGAAATCGGCAGAAATTGAGTTAACTCTACGCTCCAAGCTCCGTGATGGGTATGACATAGACGCCACTCGGCATTTTCCACGTATATGATGCCTTGCCGACGAGCACCGCCAAAAACGAAGGGTCTGCATTGCGCGCCGCTGGGTTGCGAGCGATTTTATCCCTCAAGCGTAGCAAGTTCGCCTCCGCTGCGGGCACCTTTTCTTCGCTCAACTTGACCTCGAATGCCCCCCACCTCCCATCAGGCAGTTCGACAACAATATCCACCTCAAGCCCGTCAGCGTCGCCGTAATAGGAAACGATGGGATTCGGCATTGTGCCCAATGCGGTGCTGTACACGCGAACGTCACGAAGGCACAGCTCCTCGAATAACGTACCGAATGTCTGCGTCTCGCGTAACAAGCGCTCGGGAGACATTCCCAGCAACGAAGCGGGCAGTGAGGGATCCGTAAACGTGCGTTTTGGCTTTGAGCGAATCCTGGACTTAGATTTGATAGGAGCGTCCCAGCCAACCTGGTTTTCTATAAAATACTGGTCCTCGAAAAACGAGACGTAGGGTTCCAGCTCACTTTGAAAATACGATGCTGCGACACCCGATGGCACAACTCCCTCATGCAAATCGGCGTACATCGTGCGATACGTCAGGGACGTCCCCATGTTTCGCGCCAGCGACGATGCGCATCTCCGAGCCATGCGCGAATCAAGTCCGGCCTTTACCGCGCTCACAGAAAATAGTGCATCCAGGTATTGCGCCGCGATATCTCCGACCAGTTCATCATCGCCCTCGAGCGCCGCGGGCCATCCACCTCGGCAAATCGCATAGGCAAGCTTGCGTACATCAGTCGATGCCACACCGCCAACAAACTGGCCTTCGAACAATCCACGAAGAGAGACCGCCCCCGTTGACTCCCCGCTCTCGAATAAACTCATGGTGCGCATGGGGACCGTCGCTATCCTCCCTGCACCGCTGTGCGAGACTTTACTCTTATCGACCGTCGAGGAACCCGTCAACAGATACATGCCACGCTTGTTGCCATGCTCGTCTACGCTTCGCCGCACCGCGTCCCAAACTGTCGGAACGTCCTGCCATTCATCAATCACATGGGGGAGCTGCCCTTCGAGTGTTAGAGATACGTCAAGCTCCGCCATACGACGAGTGCCCGCATCGTCCAAATGAGCTATGCTCGCCGCCTGTGCCATGCTCGACCATGTTTTCCCGCAGAACTTCGGACCGGCAACCTCCACGGCGCCGAATGCCTTCATCCTCCGTTCGATAATCGAATCTGTCAGTCGAGGCAAATATCCGGAAGGCTTAAGACCCATACATATCACCTCCGCGTGAACGGGCAATGAATTTAGTATAAATAATTTTCGAGCGACTTTTATCGAATTTTCGAGCCTATTTTTCTGAAAAATCGAGCCATTATTTCTGAATTTTCGAGGCACGTCAGTCACGAACGCGCTCAGTTCGCGAAATGATTGACCCGCACGGCAAGAAGCCCCAGCGCACTTGGCACTGGGGCTTCATTACTTCGTTGCGGCATAGACAACTGTCAGACAAGCAAACCGCCTAATGCGCGGCCGGCTTGAGGATCACCAGCGCGTCGTGGCCGAAGGGATGCTGCTCGACGCGCGTCGTCCCCGTCTGGGCGTCCACGCGCATGGGCAGATGCGCCACGCGCTTGTCCTCGAGATCGAATGCGATCGCCTCCATATCGGCAAACGGCCCATGGAGCTTGAGCGCCGTCGTACGCGGCAGGTAGGCGACCACGCGATCGCCCACGCGCGCAACGCGGATGGCCTCGCGGGCATCGTCCAGCAGCTCCTGGGCGGGCACGACCGCGTGACGGCCGCCCTCAGTTAAGGAATTGAGCACGTGGGGCACCATGCCATAGTCCCACACGCCGGGGAACTGCAGGCACTCCTGCCAACGGAACGGCATGTCGAAGCCCTCGCCCAGCACCGACCCTCTGCTCTGTGCCGTCTGCCAGTTCCATACGCCGTGCGCGCCGTACGTCAGACCCGCCGCGGCGCCCGAGAGGATGCCCGACCAGGCACTTGCGCGACAATCCTGGGCCGTGAAGCGCCAGTACACGTTGCGGCTCGCGCCCATCTGCTCGTAGCAGGGCTCTGAATTCAGCAGGGGCTTTTGGGGATAGGTCGCACGGAAATCCTCGGGAAGCTTCCATGCCTCGTTCTGGCCCTCGTAATTATGGCCGGGCTGATACATGTAGAAGTCCAAACGATCGATGAACCGCTCGGGAATCGTGCGGTTGGCACGGTTGATGTGCATGCACCGAAGGGCGTTCGGCGCCAGCTCGCACACGGCGGAAAGGCCCTCCTCGTAATAGCGAATCGCCTCGTCCGACTTGAAATCCGTGTCTCCCGTGACCACGTAGACGGGATCGAACTCGCCAAGATGCCTCACGACGCACTCGATATGGGGGCGGATCTCGTCGAGCGGCATGACGGGCGCGCCGAGCTTCTGCGCGATCATCGACCCCCACGTACCCGGGATGTAGTTGCACCACAGCAAGACGAGCGCCGGGCGGATACCATGCTCGACCGCCATCCGGCACATCTCTCGGGCGCGCTCCCAATACGCCTCGTTGGGGACAGACCAGTCGAACACCGTCCCGTCCTCGCTGGAGTACGGGTAGATGCCGAGGTCCGGGCGGCAGCGATCCCACTGCGGAAGCGTATTGATCTGCAGCACGTTGATGCCCTGCTCAGCGCGACGCGCGAGGTAGTACTCCCAATCGGACGGCTCGATGCTGGTGAAGGCGCTCCAGCACGTATCCGCCAGCCAAAACCATGGCTTCCCGTCGAGCGTGAATCCGTCCTTGCGGTCATTCACCGCGAGCTTGCCAAGTTCCATGCGATTCCCTTCTCTTCTCGACCCGTACCCGCACCCGTACCCGTAGTCGAATTATCGGATAGCAGATTCGATAACGAAAGCCCCGCCGGGCGGATGCCGAGCGGGGCCCTGAGTCAATGTAGGCGAGCGGTGGGGGCCATCTCAGCCTACTCAGATATGCGCGTTACACGCTAGGCGAGAGCCGGAGCCTCTTCCTCGTCCATCTCGGCGAGCTCCTCCTTGGAGAAGCCGGCGACGAAGACGACGGCAGCGGCGATGACAAAGGAGATTGCCATACCGACGATAGCCCAGACGGTGTTCATCTGGCCACCCTGCAGGTAGTTGGTGAAGACCAGGAAGTTGGAGGCACCGCCAGCGAGGTAATAGGTAACGCCCATGAGGCCGGAGAACACAGCGCCGATGGCACCGCCGATGAACATACCGAACATGGTGCGACGGAAGCGCATGAGGATACCGAAGAGTGCGGGCTCGGTGACGCCGCCGGCGATGGCGGAGATGACGTAGCCCAGGGCAAGACCCTTCTCGTCGGGGTTCTTCATCTTGAGGAAGGCACCGAAGGCGCAGCCCCAGACGGCGGCCATGGCGCAGTTGGTGGACACGAAGACGAACGGATCGTAGCCGGCGGCGATGATCTGAACCTGAGCGAGCAGGATGACGGGCATGTGCATGCCGCAGACCACGAAGAGCTGCCAGAAGGCGCCGAGGACGGCCATGACGAGCAGGATGCCGACGCCACCCATGTCAGCAAGACCAAAGAGGGCATTGGCGATGAGGCTGCCGATCTCGTTGCCGAGCGGGGCGAGGACGATGAAGGCGATGGGGATGGTGACGATCATGGTGCAGAACGGCGTGAAGACCGTGGAGAGCACGTCGGGCATGACCTTCTTAAAGAACTTCTCGACGAAGTAGAGGACAGGCACCGAAAGGATGATCGGCAGGACGGACTGCTGATAGTTGGCAGCGGCGATCTGGATCCCGTAGACGGAGATGATTCCGCCGCCATCCTGGGTCGCGACGCTCACGACGGACGGGGCCATGAGGGCGCCACCGAGGAGCATACCCAGAACTGGGGAGGCGCCGAGCTTCTTAGCGGCGGCATAGCCCAGGTAGATGGGGATAAAGGTAAACGTAGCCTCGTACAGGGTGGTGTAGAGGAACGTGTAGGTCGGATCGGTGTCGGAAAGGACGCCGATCATGGTGGGGCCGAGAACCGCAGCGATGGTGCGGAACAGACCGCCGGCCATGAGCAGCGGAATCAGCTGGGTCATGGAGCCCGACAGATAGTCGAGGATGATGTTCGGCAGATTCTTGAGCTCGAACTTCTCCTTGGGAGCATCGAGGTTCTCGTCGACCGCGGCACCCTGCTTGACGCCGGACATGGCGACGAACTCGGCGAGCACCTTGGGCACGTTCTGGCCGATGATGACCTGGAGCTGGCTGCCGGCGAACTGGCAACCCAGAACACCCTTGACCTTCTTGATCTTCTCCACGTCGGCCTTGTTGTTGTCCTTGAGCGTCAGACGCAGACGCGTCATGCAGTTGGTGGCGACGGAAACATTCTCCGCACCGCCCACGAGCTCGAGGACATCGGTGGCAATCTGCTTGTTATCTACTGCCATGGGACCCCTCCCCATATCATCGTGTGCCTACTCGTTTGGGCGTAGGCACGCCTTTGGCTCGGCGACTATAACCCCTTACGGCCACCGAACCCTTGGATACGCTGTCGTAAACAATGTGTTTACTAAACGTTTGCAGGCTTTAGTTTACACGGAGACCCTAATTTGTGGCAATTTTGCCGTCTATAGTCCGGTGAACGGTAGGAAATCGGGGGTGAACGAAATTGAATGGCAGGGGATTGCCTATTTGTCGCTTTATCGCTATATGGCTATTTACGTGGTCTTTTACTTTGATTGACGCCTCTGCACTATGTTTACTCATCAACAAAAGCCCTGATAGATAGTGTTAAACGATTGTTTAGTAGTTTGTTGAGTGTTCATTTAGACCGTTTACCGAGTTCATCTGCTTGTTCTGTAATTCTGCATTACACTAAACATGTTTAGATTGTATTGCCGCAGATGTTTACCACTCTCGGCGCAAAGGAGATAGCTCATGGAACTCAAATCGTGTACCTACGCAACCGTCACCACCTTGGGCGACTTTGGCCCCTGGATTAGCAAGGTTGTGCTCGACCTGCCGTGCACCGTTCGCGCCAACGATATCGATGCGCGCACCTTCCATATATATGTAGAGCGCCACGAGCGCACGGGCGAGGTCCTCATGCGCAAAGAGCGCGGCGCCGACCACGCCGCACCTTCCGTAGGCTATGTCGAGGTACTTGCCGCCTATCCGTGCGATGAGTGCGGACGCAAGCTCGCCTTTGGCACCCATGTGGCGCTCGAGATCGCCGAGCAGCGCCTGACCAAGAAGATCGAGAGCAGCGTGATGGGCTCGCGCTTGCTCGATAACCAGCTGCGCATCGTGCAGCTCGAGGCCCTTCCCGGCAACGACGGCGATGACCCCACCTGCGGCCTGGTCTTTGACACCTGCAGCGGCGACATCTGCCCCGCGCTCAAGGGCTGGAGCAATGCCACGCAAAAGACCGTCGTCAACGGCATCGCGCTCGAGTACGGCTTCTTTGAGCCCAGCTTTAAGGCCGAGGACTCCGCCTGCTTCAACCCCTTCGCGCCCGAGACGACAGTCGTGCCCCAGAAGGCCCCGCTCGTGGTGTACCTGCACGGCGCTGGCGAGGGCAAGGGCGCTACGCAAGGCGAGGGCGCCACGCGCGCTTATATCGGCAACCGCGTGACGGCCATCAGCCAGGCGCAGATCCAACGCTACTTTGGCGGCTTTGCCTGGGTGCTCGTGCCGCAGTCGCCCACGTTTTGGATGGACAACGGCACTGAGCAGCTCGGCCACTCCAACCAGAGCATCTACTCCCCCGTCATTAAGGCGCTCATCGACGAGTTTGTCGCCGAGCATGCCGACCGCATCGACACCGACCGCATCGTGGTCGCTGGCCTTTCCAACGGCGGCTTTATGACGCTGCGCCTGTGCGCCGACTACCCCGATTTCTTCGCGGCGGGCCTTCCCTGCTGCGCGCCGTGGTACAACGCCACGGACGAGGACGTGACCGCCCTTGCCAAGACGCCGCTGTGGTTTACGCACTCCAAGGGCGATGAGCTCGTGATCCCGCAGGAGACCGTGCTGCCGCTCACGGCTCGCCTGCGCGCTGTCGGCGCCAACGTGCACCTCACGTACTTTAGCCATGTCGAGGACCTGACCGGGCGCTACCGCGAGGCCGACGGCTCGCCCAAGAAGACGTTCAACCATGGCGTGTGGATCCACCAATTCAACGACCTGTGTTATCAAGACTTCGACGGGGGCAACGTACTCATCGACGGCGAGCCGGTGGGCTGCTGGGAGTGGTCGGCCAGAGTTTCGAGGTAACCATCCCATCGGGGGCCCTGACCTTTAGTTTTGTAAACGTCCTCGCGCATGAGCCCCGCTTATCCTGCTCCTTCGGAGCATCGGATAAGCGGGACCCGCGCTGCGGAATGTTTACAAAACTAAAGGTCAGGGCCCCCTAAGTTAACGTTGTTCGAAACGCTAGTCGGCCGCTTCCGGCGGGCCGCCGGGTCGCGGGCGATGGGGGCGTGGGTCCCGTCTTGTCTTGCGCGTAACTGGCTGAAATGATCTTGATTGGAGCTGTTCTTATGTCCCAGAAGTTGACTCGGGTGATTGTTACCACCGATATGGAAGTCGACGATATGAACTCGCTCGTTCATTTGGCTCTGTATCTTAATTTGCTTGATGTTGAGGCTGTGGTGTATACGGCTTCGCAGTATCACTTTCTTGGGGATGGCGTCCATACGCTCGGCGAGGTGAATCCGCATTGGCGGACTAAAGGGCGTCGCTCTTATGAGTGGAATGTTGTGCCACATGAACCTGATCCCACGGCTGGGGAGCTTCGTGAGTATCGACCGTTTCCTGAGCATTGGATCGAGAGCCTCTGGAGCAATGAATATGCCCAGGCTTGGCCTCAGCTGCAGGCTAATGCGGCCGCTGCCGGTGAGCCGCCGTTTCCTTCGCCGGCTCAGATGATTGAGCGTACCTTTGTGGGCAACGTTGCCTTTGAGGGCGACGTGCGTGAGGAGACTGAGGGTTCGCGCGTGATTGCTCAGGCAATCTTGGATGATGACCCGCGTACGCTTTGGCTGCTCAGCTGGGGCGGCATGAATACCATTGTTCGTGCGCTCATGAGTATTGCCGAGCGCTATCGCGATACGCCCGAGCGGCCTTCCGTGCAGCAGCGTGTCTATCAGAAGGTGCGCGTGATGGGCGTTGCCGATGGCGTGGGGCAGGACAATTCTTGGCTCGACCATGGGCATGAGCTCTTCCCCGAGCTCACGTTTTGGTGTGTGCCCTATATGTATGGCGGCTATGTCGATGCCAAGATGGCTCAACCCGATACGCTGCCGCTGTTCCAGGCTCCCTGGCCCGAGCAAAATCTCACGCAGGGCAACGGTCCCCTTATGGCGCGCTATATGCTCTATGGCGATGGCAAGGTGTACGAAAACGAGCCCGAGAGGTTCCAGTTTGGCAAGCATGCCCGCTTGGATTGGGGCTTAGAAGGCATGCCCGCGATGCAATTTGAGCGCGGCGATTTTATGGCCGAGGGCGACTCGATGACCTATATTCCGCTGCTGCCGTTTGGCCTGCGCGGCATCGATAACCGCGACTTTGACACGTTGCTCGGCCGTATGTTTTTGGACGGGCATCCCGACTCAGATGCGCCTGCCGGTTTTGCTGCCATAGGTACGCCCGTCGATGGCAATCCTAATCCCTATCTGCGCGCCTACCAGGAGGACTTCGCAGTCCGCGCGCAGTGGTGTGCCCATGAGCCCGCGGTCTGTTCGCATCCGGCATACGTTGCCGAGGTCACGGGCGACATGAGCGCCGCGGCCGGCGAGCGCGTTGCTCTTGCAGCGACCATCGTCGACCCCGATGGCAGGGGCTTCGACGCGCACTGGGATGTCGCCGTGGAGCCGTCGCGCTATGCAGGCGCTCAAGACCTGTCGCTGTGGCAGAAATGCGCGACGGACGCCACGTTCACCGTACCCGCCGACGCGCAGCCCGGTGACCGCTTCATGCTCACCCTCAGCGTTAAAACCCGCGCCGAGCGCCCCTGCACCCGCTACGCCCAGGTCGCCATCACCATCGCGTAGCAAGCGGCGGCCCCCACATTCGGCATGGAGTGTCTCCAACTGCTACCCATTTAAGTACGTCCCCAATGACTACCCAAAAGTTGCGGTGGAATAGTTCCTGTTTGGCCTTCTAAGGCCCCCATTTAGGAACTATTTCACCGCAACTTAGTTGGGAATGAAAAATGGGCCATGTGTCCCAGTTGTGGAGACCTCTTGAGCCGTCTGGGTATCGTGAAAGATCGCGCGCTCCCCCATCATCAAAAGTGACACACGCTACCTGTTGATGGGAGGCAATCATGGGCTTCTTTGACAAGATGTTCGAGAAGAAAGAGTGCGCGATTTGCGGTACCGAGCTGGGACTTCTAGGTAAGACCAAGATCAATGAAGGCTACCTGTGCAAAGAATGCGTCGTCAAGCTCTCTCCCTTCTTTGGAGGCTATCGCTCTAGCACCGCGGACGACATTCGCGAGCAGCTCGCCTATCGCGAGGCCAATGCCGAGCGCCTGGCATCGTTCAACCCCACGCGCACGCTCTCGGCCGGGCGCACCAATATTATGCTCGATGAGGACGCGGGCCTGCTGATCATTACCTCGCAGACGCGCTGGCGCGACGCCAACCCCGACATCATCGAGTTTTCGCAGGTGCTCGGCTGCGATATGGATATCGACGAGCACCGCACCGAGATCTATCGCGAGACCAAGGACGGCGAGCGTGAGAGTTATGACCCGCCGCGCTACGACCTGGATTACGACTTCAATCTGACCATCCACGTCAACACGCCGTACTTTACCGAGATCGACCTGCGCGTGAACGACTCCACCATCGAGCAGCGCGGATCCATCGAGTACCGCGAGGCCAAGCGTCAGGCAACCGAAGTCCGCGACGCGCTGGTGCAGCTGCGTCAGGAGACGCGCGACAGCGTTGTTGCCGCCAAGGCCCCCAAGACCGTGGTGACCTGCCCCTTCTGCGGAGCCACCACCATCCCCGATGCCAGCGGGCGCTGCGAATACTGCGGCGGCGCCATCGGCGCATAGCCCCCGGCACGGAAAGGACCGATCATGGCCTTCGAAAGCGTTAACTATCAGTGCCCCGCGTGTGGCGGCCCGCTGCATTTTGCCAGCGCCGAGCAAAAGCTTGTCTGCGACTACTGCGACTCGCGCTTTGAAGTCGAAGAAGTCGAGGCTCTCTATCGCGAGCGCCAGGACAAGGCAGATGCCAAAGCCGATACGGCGGCCGCAACATCCAAGCCCGCATCCGACGATGCGGTGCAGGAACTGGCCCAAAACGCCGGCTATATCTGCTCGTCGTGCGGCGCCGAGCTGATCTCGGACGGCACAGTCGCCGTCTCCACCTGCCCGTACTGTGGCAACCCCGCCGTGGCACCCGGTCAGCTCTCGGGCGACTTCTCCCCCGACCTGGTGATTCCGTTTAAGCTCGGGCGCGACGATGTCTTGGCCGCGCTCAAGGAGCACTACAAGGGCAAGATCCTGCTGCCCAAGAGCTTTGTCACCGGCAACCACATCGACGAAGTCCAAGGCGTCTACGTGCCGTTTTGGCTCTACGGCGCCCGCGTGGACGGCGAAGTGTACTTTGACGCGACCAACGAGACCGTGACCGAGGAATCCGACCGTACCGTCACGACCACCGACCACTACGATGCCTACCGCAAAGGCAATATCTCGTTTGAGCGCGTGCCCGTCGACGGATCGTCCAAGATGCCCGACGGCCACATGGATGCCATCGAGCCGTTTGACTACGACGCGCTGCGCCCGTTCTCGGTCGCCTACATGCCCGGATACATCGCCAACCGCTACGACGAGGACTGCGAAACCTGCAAGGCCCGTGCCGAGCGCCGCATGGAAGAGAGCACGATCTCGGCCCTGCGCGAGACCGTTATCGATGAGTACGACGATGCCTCAGTCGAGAGCAAGCAGCTCGACTACACCTGGGAAGACAGCGACTACGCCTTGTTCCCCGTCTGGATGCTCTCCACCTCGTGGAACGGCAAGAGCTACCTGTTTGCCATGAACGGCCAGACCGGCCGCATGGTCGGTGAGCTCCCCTGCTCCAAGCCCAAGCTCATCATCGCCTCGCTGCTGTTCTTTGTGATCGGATTTATCCTCTCCCAGATTCTCTTTATGGGCGAATACGCCTTCGATCCGGATTACCTCACTTTTGATATCGAGGGCATCCTCATCAACATTGTCGCGCCGCTGATCATCGTGATCATCGGAGACGTGCTGCTGGTAGGCCAGCTCAAGACAGCCAACGAAGCGACCCACGCCGACGAGTACTGCGGCGAGCTCGACCTTGTCGAAAAGCACGACACCTTCAGCCACACCGAGACCACCGTTGTCATGAAGGACGACAAGGACGACTAAGCAATCCGACCAATACCACCCGGACTTTGACGAGAAAGGAAGATCACCATGGGACTCTTGAAAGCTGGATTGGGAGCTGCCGGCGGCGTCATGGCCGATCAGTGGAAGGAATTTATCTACTGCGAATCGGTGCCCGCTGACGTCTTGGCCTGCAAGGGCGTTAAGCGCACCGGCGGCCGCAGCTCCAACACGCATGGCGAGGACAACGTCATCTCCAACGGCTCCGTCATCGCCGTCAACGACGGCCAGGGCATGCTCGTGGTGCAAAACGGCAAGATCATCGAAGTCGCGCTGGAGCCCGGCGAGTTCGTCTTCGATACCGGCAGCGAGCCGAGCGTCTTTAGCTGTTGTGTGCCAATAGGTTGTTTACACCCACAATGCGCGACATGGGCGGCAGGCCCCCGCACGCGCTGTGCGGACGCTCCCAATTGTAGCGCTCGATGAAGGCCGGGAGGGCGTCCGCCCTCCCGGCCTCGCTCTCCCATGCCCTTCCGTACTGCCACTCCTGCGCGATAGTGCGGTTCATCCGCTCCACCTTGCCGTTCTGCCACGGGCTGTAGGGCCTCGTGTAGACGTGCCGGACGCCGGCGGCGGCGAGCAGCTCGTTGAACTCGCCGCTGCGGTAGCCCGGGCCGTTGTCGGTCATGACGCGCTCCACCGTCAGGCCGAGGCCTGCGTAGAAGCGCAGGGCCCGCCGCATGAACGCCGCGCAGGTGCCCTTCCGCTCGTCGGGCAGCAGCTCGGTGAATCACCCCCGTTTCCGTTGACACGTCGAGTTCCGTTTCGGCATGATGTGCCAAACGGGGAACGGAGGGAGAGATGGGACACCCGTCACCCAAGTACACCGCCGAGTTCAAGCAGCGGGCGGTGGAGCTCTACCGCGAGCGCGGCTGCACGTACGCCGAGCTCGCCCGCGAGCTCGGCTGCGACGCCGGCAGCATATCGGACTGGGTCAGGAGGGCCGACGCCTCGGGGGCCGCCCCCGACCGGAACCCCTTCCAGATGGCCGAGGAGCCGCGCGGGCCGAGGCGCGAGAACGACCGCCTGGGGACCGAGAACGAGATACTTTTAAAAGCCAGCGCCTTCTTCGCCAGCCGTCAGCTGTAGGCGCGGCCGCGAAGAGGGCCAGGTTCGCGTCCATATCGGCCAACGAGGGCTCCCGGAGGGTCTCGGACATGTGCCCGGCGCTCGGGGCGGCCGGGCAGGGCCACTGCGCGTGGAGGCGCAGGGGGCCGAGCGCCCGCGATCTCGGGGACGCCGGGCCCGCGCGGCTGATCCCGGAGGCCTGCGAGTCGAGCAGGGGCATCTACGGCGCCCCGAAGGTGCACATGGAGCTGCTGCGCCGCGGGGTGCGCACGTCGCGCAAGCGCGTGGCGCGCCTCATGCGCGACAACGGCCGGCCCGGCACCACGCGCGGCTGCGCGAGGAGGCCGAAGGGGACTCCGAAGGCAGCCGCGCCGCAGGCCGGGGCCGCCCCCGACCTGGTGGGGCGCGACTTCACCGCCGACGGCCCCGACAAGGCCCGGTTCGCCGACATCACCTACGTGCGCACCCGCCGCGGGTGGCCCTGCCCGGCGCTCGTGATGGACATATGGCCCGGGAGGGCCGTCGGCTGGTCGATGTCCGACCGCATGGACGCCGGGCCGGCCGACGACGCGCTCAAGACGGCGATCGCCCGCAGGAGGCCGCCCGCCGGCTGCACACGCCACTCGGACCACGGGTCGCGGTACGCGTCGCTGCGGCTCGGCCGCACCATGAGGGAGAACGGCATCAGGCCCTCGACGGGGGCGATCTCCCCGCCGTGGGACGACGCCGCGATGGAGTCGCCGATGGGCCCCGTCAAGGCGGAGCGCGCACGCGCGCACCGTCGAGAGCCGCGAGCAGGCGGCGCCGGAGACATTCGAGTTCATAGAGTGCCTCTACGACCGGGTGCGGACGCACTCCGCGCTCGGCTACCTCAGCCCCGAGGAGTTCGAGGCGAGGAACCGGAAAGGCGCCGCCGTCGCGGCGTGAGGAAGTGTAAATGGAATCGGGGTAGATTCAGATTCAAGTCGACCATCAGGCGCGACATGCCCTCGGGCCTCGTCGAGGCCGTCGACCGCATGGACGCGGCGGGGCGCCGCCAGACGCTGCGCTCGATATCCCGCGCCGCGGAGGCATCCGGCTTCGAGGCCGCCTGCGGGGCGGCGCTGCGCGTCGTCGAGGGCGGCCGGGCGCCGGACGACGCGACCGTGAACGTGCTCGCCAGGAGGATCGCCGCCGGCGGCGCGGAAGCCGAGGGCGGCGCCGACCTCGGCGTCTACGACGGGTTCCTGAGGGGAGGCGCGCGCCATGCCGGCTAGCGACGGACTCGCGCGCAGGGTGGTCGATGCGGGCAGGCGCTGCTCGCTCACCACCTCGGTGCTCGAGGAATGGGCGCGACGGGGCACGCCCAAGCAGGTCGAGTACCTGGCGGGCTACCTCGAGGCGGAGCGCGACAGCCGCGACGCCTCCAGGCGCGCCCAGCTGCTCAGGCGCTGCGGGCTCCCGGCGCCCAAGACCTTCGACGGCTACGACTGGACGGCGGTGTCGTGGCCCGACGGCCTCGGCCGAGAGGACCTGCTTTCGCTCTCGTTTCTCGAGCGCCGGGAGGACCTCGTGCTCATGGGAGACGTCGGCACGGGTAAGACCCACATGGCGAGCGCCCTGTGCCAGCTGGCCTGCGACAGGCGCCTGGAGCCCCGTTTCTTCACCGCGTCGTCGCTGGTGATGCGCCTTCGCCGCGCCCGCGACGAAGGAAGGCTCGACCGCGAGGCCGCGCAGATCGGCCGCGCGGCCCTGCTCGTCATCGACGAACTCGGCTTCCTGCCGCTCGATGCCGACGGGGCGCGGCTCGTGTTCCAGGTCTTCGCCGACGCCTACGAGCGCCAGTCGGTGGTGATCACGACGAACCTGGAGTTCTCCCGCTGGGGATCGGTCTTCGGGGACGACCAGATGGCGGCTGCGGTCATCGACCGCATCGTGCATCACGGCAGGCTCGTGCAGTTCAAAGGAGAGTCGTACCGCGTACGCCACGCACTCATGTAGGGCGGGCTGCTCAAAAATGGTGCGCACATTCCGTGCGCGCCCTGCTCAGATTTTACTGCCCATTCGGGGCTGCGGCGGAAAAGTTGGACCGTTCCCTACGCTGCAAGTCCCAGGCTCCGA
>NZ_CAUFLV010000009.1:0-93293 GCF_959026545.1 uncultured Collinsella sp. | reverse complement strand
CCGCGGAAGTCGCTGTGCGGCCCTCAGGGCACGCGCGTGTCACCCGGGTGGACGGTACGAGAGCCGCCCACCGGTCAGCGGCCATTGCGTGCGGGGCACGCCCGGTCCCATTCCGAACCCGGAAGCTAAGCCGCACCGCGCCGATGGTACTGCGGGGGAAGCCCGTGGGAGAGCAGGGCGCCGCTGACCGGTGGACGGCTCTCGCCCCCTTGCGGGGGCGAGTCGAGGGGGGAGCGCGAGCTCCCCCCTTTTTTCATATGGAGACTTCTTATGTCATATATCGCCTTTGTTATTGGCAACCTTGCATCTGGTAAGTCAACTGCCTCCCGTTATCTGTCCTCTCGTGGCGCACGACACATCGACCTTGATCGAATGGCAAAAGAGCTTTATGTGCCGGGCTCTGATCTGACACAGGCAATTGCCGATGAATTCGGCTGGGATGTTCTCGACGAATATGGCGACATTCGTACATCTGTTTTGGCTGAACGAGCTTTTGCCACTCCCGAGACAACTCATATCCTTAACGATCTTGTGCACCCTGTTTTGATTGAGCAGCTGAGCACGCTGCTTCTTCCCATCCAGTGTTGTTCAACGCTCGTACCTTCCTTTCCTCTCACTGTCGTTGAGGTTTCCGCACCTGCGGCGTTTTCTGATGCGTTTGGACTTGCAGATGAGGTGATCGCCGTCAGCGCGCCATTGGAAGTCCGTCGCGAGCGCGCGATTGCCCGGGGTATGTCCGTCGTGGATTTTGATGCGCGAGCTTCGGTTCAGCCTTCCGAAGATGAAATCATCGCCATGGCGGATCATTGTATCGACAACACTCGAGGCGATGATTCGTTGTTCGATGCCCTTGATG
Organism: uncultured Collinsella sp.; assembly: GCF_959026545.1. Taxonomy (NCBI): domain Bacteria; kingdom Bacillati; phylum Actinomycetota; class Coriobacteriia; order Coriobacteriales; family Coriobacteriaceae; genus Collinsella; species uncultured Collinsella sp. The sequence continues at coordinate 92,437 of NZ_CAUFLV010000009.1, read as the reverse complement.
CATGGGTGCGTCTTCGAGGTATTGAGGGCCTTCACGAAGGTGAGCGATAATGATCAAGCGATCCCGTTTTTTTACGTGGTATCGGGTGCTTCCACTCGCTATTGTTCTGGTGTTCGGCGTGATCTCATATGCCTATTCATTTGCCCCCTCGTTGATTTTCAAGTCCCTGTATCCTCTTTCATATGAAGACGAAATCACTTCGTCTGCCGCCGCCCATGGCGTTGATCCGTATCTTGTCGCAGCAATTATTCGCTCGGAATCAAGCTGGGATGCAGAGGCGCAGTCTCATCGCGGGGCCATGGGCTTGATGCAGCTCATGCCCGAGACCGCTTCTGACATGGTGAGCAAGGGTCTGGTCGATGGTTCTCAGTTCTCCGCCGATGACCTTCTTGATCCCCAGACGAATATCGAGTTCGGTTGCGCGTATCTCTCGTATCTCCTTTCGTATTTCAATGGCGCTACGGACAAGGCTATCGCTGCTTACAATGCCGGCATGGGTAATGTCGATATTTGGACACAGGAAGACGATCTGCTGCGAAACGCGATCACGTTCCCCGAAACTCAGGCATATCTCGTCCGCGTTACGATGGCACAAACTCGTTACCGGGAACTGTATCCCCAGGCTTTTTGCTAGCCGTCCGTGGTTCTGCCACGCACTAGCCCTGTCTTGAGATTGACATCCTGGGGTATCAACACATAGAATGCGTGACCCCCGAGAATCGAGCGAGTGGATGGTGCGGTATGGCCGATTTTGAAGTTGAGCGTGTGGGTGGTGAGCTTCGGCGATTCGGAGTCAGCGGTACGTCGGCCTCCTTTGAGGTGGTCTCGCCGTTTGAACCTTCGGGCGATCAACCGGAGGCGATTGCCTCGCTCGTTGAGGGTGTGGAACAAGGTGATCGCTACCAGGTTCTCCTTGGAGTAACAGGATCAGGCAAGACCTTTACGATGGCCAAGACAATCGAGGCTCTTGGAAAGCCGACCTTGGTCATGGCTCCGAACAAAACGCTCGCCGCGCAGCTTGCGAGCGAGCTCAAGGAGTTCTTTCCGCATAATTCGGTCGTGTATTTCGTCTCCTATTACGATTACTACCAGCCCGAGGCGTACGTACCTTCCAGTGACACCTATATCGAGAAGGACTCTTCGATCAATGAAGAGGTCGAGATGCTTCGGCATCAGGCAACGGCAAGCTTGCTGTCACGCCGCGATGTGATCGTGGTCGCCTCCGTCTCGTGTATCTACGGTATCGGTTCGCCTGAGGATTACGCGGGCCTTGCCCCCAATGTGGACAAGAAGGTTCCATTGGAACGCGATGAGTTCATCCATGCTCTCATCGATATTCAGTACGATCGCAATGACTACGACCTGTCGCGCGGAACGTTCCGCGTGCGTGGTGATGTGGTCGATGTGTATCCACCCTATGCCGAGCATCCGTTGCGATTCGAGTTCTTTGGCGATGAGGTCGAGGTGATTGCCGAAATCGACGAGGTGACCGGAGAACTCCTGCGCGAGTACGACGCCATTCCCGTTTGGCCGGCATCGCACTATGTGACCGAGAAGCCCAAGGTGACGGCTGCGCTCAAATCAATCGAAGAGGAGCTTGAAGAGCGCGTGGCAGAGCTTAAAGCCAACGACAAGCTTCTTGAGGCGCAGCGGTTGGAACAGCGGACGAGCTACGATCTCGAAATGCTGGAGACCATGGGTTTCACGACGGGTATTGAAAACTACTCGCGCCATCTTGATGGCCGAAAGCCCGGCGAGCCCCCCTTCACCCTCATCGACTACTTCCCCAAGGACATGCTCTGCATCATAGATGAGAGTCATGTGACTGTGCCTCAAATTCGCGGTATGCACGAGGGCGATCGCTCGCGCAAGGTGACGTTGGTCGAGCACGGTTTCAGGTTGCCCTCCGCTCTGGACAATCGACCGCTGAGGTTCGATGAATTCGAGGCTCGGATTCCACAATTCATTTACGTGAGCGCGACGCCGGGCGATTATGAGTTGCGCGTGAGTCAGAATAATGTTGAGCAAATCATTCGTCCTACCGGCTTACTCGATCCAAAGATCGACGTACGTCCGGTACGTGGGCAAATCGATGACCTTATCGATGAGATCCGCGAGCGCGTCGCTCGGCACGAACGCGTGCTGGTGACGACACTTACCAAGCGCATGGCCGAAGATTTGACGGACCATCTGTTTGATGCGGGTATTCGCGTTAATTACATGCACTCAGATGCGGCGACGATGGATCGCGTTGAGATCCTGCGGAGTCTTCGTCAGGGGAAAATCGACGTGCTTGTGGGCATTAACTTGCTGCGAGAGGGTCTTGACCTGCCAGAGGTGTCCCTCGTCGCCATTTTGGACGCCGACAAAGAGGGCTTTCTGCGCAATCGCCGCTCGCTTATCCAAACTATCGGCCGCGCGGCACGCAATGCCGAGGGCGAGGTCATCATGTATGCCGACACGGTGACCGACTCGATGCGCGAGGCAATTGACGAGACGAGCCGACGTCGTGCCATCCAGATGCGTTTCAACGATGAGCATGGAATCAGGCCGCAAACGGTGCGCAAGGCAATCAGCGATATCTCGAGTTTTATCGCCGAAGCTGAGGAAAATGTGGGCAAAAAAGACCGCTCCCGCGGAGACAGCCTTGGTCACGGAGCCTTTTTCTCTCCTGTCGAGTCGACAGCGTCTGGAGCGGATGGTGGTCCCACAACGGGGGAGCGCCTTGCCAACGAGCTCTCGGAGCTGCCTCACGATGAGTTGATGCGCGTGATCGCCACCATGGAGGAGGACATGCGCGCCGCATCCGAGGCTATGGACTTTGAGGAAGCGGCCCGCTTGCGCGATGCCGTGGTGAGCCTCAAGGCGATGGTAGAGGGTACCAGTGAGGACGAGGTTATCGAGGCGCTTCGCAAGAGCGCCCGCAAGGGGTCTGCGTTCGCATCTGGCCGCAAGCGCCAGGGTGCCCGATTCAAGAAGTAGGATGGTATACTTATCCTCGGGAAAACGTGCGGCGAAAGCCGTTGGGGAGGGATGGACATGACTAATTTCGATGCGATATTCGACCGCTTGCATGGGCTCTCATGGAGCCATGCGGTAATGGCCGCCGCCTGCTTCGTACTGGGTTGTGCGCTGTTTGTCGCACCGCTTTGGGATTATGCCGACACGATGAGCGCATTGCACCTGCTATCGTGGTTTGGCATTGGCGCGGGTGCACTCTCAGTGATCGGCGCATTTGCCTCCACGGCCCCGTTCACCCTGCGGGGTGCCGAGCCTGCTGTGGGTGCCCTTCTGCTTGTTTCCGGACTGTGGACGTTGAACTTCCCGGTCGCGGCGGGTGCGCTCAAGATCTCCCTCTTCGCCACGTGTGCTTTCATGGCTCTGTATATCCTCGTCACTGCCGTTGCTATGGAATGCCGCGGCGTCGGTCGCTGGACGGTGCAGGTCGCCGTTGCGGTTGCCGCTCTCTTGGCCGCGTTTGCCGGGCTGTTCGGCTTGTTCGGCGCCGCGGGGATGCTTCCCGCGTTCGCCCTCGCCCTCTACGTGGCGGCATGGGGTTTCGTGTATGCAGCCGTCTCGCTTTCCGTTTCGGGCGGAGTCGAGGGTGCCCGCGGTTAAAGAGTCGACAAAAGGGCCTGTGCGCAGCGGATGCCGTCAGTTGCGGCGCTCATGATGCCACCCGCGTAGCCCGCACCCTCGCCGCAGGGATAGAGACCGGGAGTGCTGACGGAGACGCAGTTCGCACGATCGCGGACAACCGTGACGGGTGAGCTTGAGCGCGTTTCGGGTGCGGTGAGGACGGCGTCTGGATCATCGTAGCCCTTGAGCTTGCGCCCAAGCACCGGAATGCCCTCGCGTAGCGTTTCGGTGACGTGCGCCGGCAAGATGCCCTCAAGGGAGCCCCAGGTAACGCCTCTCGGATAGGTTGGCTCAATGCGTCCGTGGCCCGTGCTAGGCTGACGGGAGAGAAAGTCCCCGACTGTTTGCGCCGGCGCGCGATAGGCTCCGCCTCCGAGCTCGAATGCACGCTGTTCACAGGATCGCTGCAGATGCATGCCCGCGAGCGGATTATCGCCGGGAAGATCGTTGGGCTCGATATTGACGAGGAGCGCCGCGTTAGCGTTGCGGCCGTTGCGTGCGCTGAGGCTCGCCCCGTTTGTCACCACGCCGCCCGGCTCTGATGCGGCGGCGACGACTTCGCCGCCGGGGCACATGCAGAAGGAGAAGAGGCTCCTGCCGTTTTTGAGGTGCGCGACGAGGCTGTAGGGAGCCGCGCCGAGCGAGGGATGCCCCGCTGCCGTGCCATAGAGGGCATTGTCAATATCGACTTGCAGATGTTCGATACGGACCCCCATGGCGAAGGTCTTGCGTGCGAGCGAGACGTTGCGGCTAAGCAAGAGCTCGAAGACGTCTCGCGCGGAATGACCGCAGGCAAGAATGAGGTGTGAGGCGGGAAGATGCTCTCTTCGCCCGCCATGTTCGATGGTGATTCCGGCTATCTTCCCCTGGTCATCCATCGTGACGTCGACGAGCTTGGTGCGGAAGCGGACCGTGCCGCCGCAGGAGCGAATGCGGTCGATCATATGAGTGACGACGGTGGGAAGAACATCTGAGCCGATGTGCGGTTTGGCGTCCCAGAGAATGTCGCGCGGTGCGCCCGCCTCGACCAAAGTCCTCAGCACGAGACGGTGCAGGGGATTCTTGGTGCCCGTGTTGAGCTTGCCGTCGGAGAACGTTCCAGCGCCGCCGAGGCCGAACTGGATGTTGGAGGTGGGGTCGAGTTCGCCCGTGGCGTTGAAGCGCGCGACTGCATCGGTGCGCCGGTCTGCGTCGTCGCCCATCTCAATGAGCAGAGGAGAGAGGCCTGCTTCGGCTAAGGTGAGCGCGGCGAAGAGTCCCGCGCATCCAGCTCCCACCACGATGGGTTGAGGATGGGGTTCGTTGTGCGAGGAACGCGTGAAGCCGTGTTCAAATGTGGGCTCGGAGAAATCAACCACACGTACGCGCCGCGCATCACGGGTGGAGACGCTCTCGATGAGCTCGAGTTCATCGAGGGCCGGGTCGACCTCAAAGCGTGCGCTCAGGGTGAAGTGCACCTGTGCCTTTTTGCGCGCATCAATCGACTTGCGATGAAGCGTGACGCTACGGAACGTCTTTGGGTCGCAGCGGAGTAACCGTGCGGCCTCGCGTTTGCATACGTCGAGGCAGCTCGCCTCCGTTGCGCCCTGCTTAAGCGAGCAAGGGATTTCCGAAATCTCTAGCATGAAGTTCCTTTCGAGGCGTACAGGCCCGCACGCATGCCCGACGCCCATGCCCATGCGAGGTTGTAACCTCCGCAATCGGCATCCATATCCAGCGCCTCTCCACATGCGAAGAGGCCGCTGGGAGATGTTCCGTCGTGAAAGCTCACAATGCCGCACGTCTCGAGGTTTACGGACGAAAGGGGGATACCGCCGCGGTGTATGTGCGCTTGTGCATGTTCCGTCGTTCCATGGACGCGGAAGCGCAGGTGGTGAAGGAGGGTGGCGGCGTGTGCCATGGGATCGGCGGAGTCGTTGAGCATGGCGCAAAGCAGAGACGCAAGAGGACGGGCGACCAAGCCGTCGAACCACGATGCATCGCCGCAGTACGACCCGATGCTGCTGGCGCGCGAGCGGAGGAGCTCGGTCATGTCGGCTTGGCCCAGGCTGGGAAAGAGGTCGAGTTCGATGATGTCACCGGGCTCGATCCTCCGGGAGAGGTTGAGCGCCGCTATTCCGGAGATGCCATAGGGGCGGAAGAGGACCTCGCCTGCCTCGGACGCAATGACGGCGCCCTCGCGCATGAGCGAAAGCGCGCCTTCGACCCTCAGCCCGTCGAGATGCTCGAGGGCGAGTGCGTGCCGTGTCGCGCCTGGTGCGTTGGAATCGATTTCGCAGGCGATGGGACATAGGACGGGAATTTCATTGAGGTGTGCAAGGCGGAAGACCTCGCACGTGGATGCCGAGCGCCCGCCGACCGCGATGATGACCCGTCGAGCATGGAGCGTCCGTTCGGTGCGCTCTGCAACGGCGAGTGCCTTGCGCGCGTTGCGAACGCGAGCCTTGGCATCGCGCCCCTGCTTGAACGAGAGTGCGGCAGCGGGAACGCTCAATGTGAGGTCCCAATAGCCGGATGGAGACGTGCATGGAGCTGCGTGCGAGACGGTCGCACAGGTGAGAATGTCGACCCCGAGACGACTGCATGCGTTGAGGAGTACATCGCGTACGGATTCGGCCCGACGTGTCACGGGGTAGAGGCGCCCTTCGCCTTCCTCGGCGAGCATGAGCCCCAGACGCTCGAAAAAGTCGGCGATATCCCGCTCTGCGTGCGCACCGAACATGGCTCGTGCCGCATCTTCATGCAAGAAATGCCGGGGTGCCAGCCTGGCGTTGGAGATATTGCAGCGGCCGTTGCCGGTGGCGAGGATACCCAAACCCGCCTCGACGTCTGCCTCCACGATGCAGCAGCGGGCGCCGGCGCGCGCTGCGGTGATCGCCGCGGCGAGCCCACTTGCGCCTCCGCCGATGATGGCGACGTCGTAGATGACGTCGCCGTTCTTCGTCCGCTTGTCCACGCCCACGGTTGTTACGCCGAGGCTTCGCCGGAGTCGGCGGGTTCCACGTGCTCCGGCACTTCGCTGACCTTGGCAAGCGCGCGGGGAAGGAGGCCCGATGGCAGATCGGCCTCGATGGAGCCCGCGTCGCAGGCGGCGGCGAGGGCGGGGTTGATGGGAAGACGGCCGAGGACCTCGAGGCCGTATTGCTCGGCAACGGCGTCAAGCTTGCTGGGCCCAAAGACCTCGATTTTCTTGCCGCAATCGGGGCACTCCACGTAGCTCATGTTCTCGACCACGCCAAGGACCGGGATGTTCATCTTCTCTGCCATGTTGACGGCCTTGGCAACGATCATGGAGACGAGATCCTGCGGGCTCGTCACGATAACGATGCCGTCGACGGGAAGGGATTGGAAAACGGTGAGGGCGACGTCGGCGGTGCCGGGAGGCATGTCGACGAGCAGATAGTCGAGCGGGCCCCAGGAGGTCTCACTCCAGAATTGGCGGATGGCGCCGGCGATCACGGGGCCGCGCCAAAGAACGGGATCGGTCTCGTTTTTAAGCAGGAGGTTGCTCGACATGACCTTTACGCCGTGCTCGGAAATCTCGGGCAGTAGCAGGTTGCCCAGGCCCATGGCGTGGCGACCGCTCATGCCGAACATCTTGGGGATAGACGGGCCGGTGATATCGGCATCCAAAATGCCGACCTTGTGGCCGCCACGTGCCAGCTCAACGGCGAGAGACCCCGTCACAAGGGACTTTCCAACGCCGCCTTTGCCGGAAAGCACGGCGATAACGCGCTTGACCTCGGACAGGTTGTTCTCCTCAAATTCCTGCGGCGCGGTCTGTCCGCCCGCCGCGGTTGCGTGCTCACAGCTCATGTGCGCATCCTTTCCTCATGATGCATAACTTTTTCCATTGTACCCCGAAGCGATTCGCATCCGATTGGCTCCAGGTTTTGCGCCGAGAAGCCGCGAGGATCTGATGTTTCTTCAGGCCGTCATTCCCAATCGGGTGCATGCTCCCCGCGCGACCTGTTTGACCGTCTGCCGAGGGACGGCTTGCCGTAGGGAGACAAAGCGGCGTTCCCTGTACGGGCTATTCGCTATAGTGGAAAAGATGGGCGCCGAGCATAGGGTGCGCCCCGTATTCGAAAGGGGAGCACGCTATGTTGCTCGAAGGCAAGAAGGCAATCATCACCGGCGGCACTCGCGGTATCGGCTACGCCATCGCGGCCCGCTTCATTGAGGAGGGCGCTTCCGTGACCGTGTTCGGTTCTCGTCAGGAGACGGCCAATCACGCGGTCGATCAGCTGCTCGCTACGTATCCCGAAGCCAAGGTCTGGGGCCGCACGTGCGACCTCGCCTCCCTCGATGCCGTGACCGAGGCGTTCCACGCCGCCGCCGAGGACATGGGCGGCGTCGACACGATCGTCAACAACGCCGGCATCTCCCAGTCCACCCCGTTGCTCGATTACACCGCCGACGAATGGCAGAAGGTCATGGACCTCAACGTAACCGCGGTCTTCAACGGTTGCCGCGCCGGCGCCCAGCTCATGATCGAAGCGGGTCACGGCGGCACCATCACCACCACCAGCTCCATGGTCTCCAAGTACGGTCAGCCCTCCGGCTGTGGGTATCCGACCTCCAAGTACGCCGTCAACGGCCTCACGCAGAGCCTGTCTCGCGAGCTTGCCCCCAAGGGCATCCGTGTGAACGCCGTTGCCCCTGGCGTCACTAAGACCGACATGGTTGCCGCACTGCCCGAAGAGGTCATCAAGCCGCTCATCGCCACCATCCCGCTCGGTCGTATCGGCGAGCCCGAGGACGTCGCCAATGCCTTTGTCTACTTGGCGAGCGACATGAGTTCCTACGTGACCGGCGCGGTCATTCCCGTTGATGGTGCTGCTCGCAGCTAAGTGCACCTCGCAGGCACGTCCACACTTAGCGGTTACGTGCGCTAAGAGCGCCCATTTGCAGCGCGCATAACCATACAGGCGACTCAGCGGCCCGGGAACGATCCCGGGCCGTTTTGCTCTTCGTGCCGGGCCCGCGCCGAGGATTGCGGTCTTGGGGCTATCGAGCACCCCGCCAAATCGAACAAAGCGTGCAGGAAACGTGGGCTCTCTCCAAGCGAACAGGCGTGCGCCGCGGTGGCGGTACACTAAAGGGTCGGATACGAATGTGTCCATAGAACATATCCGAATTCACGTCAGATAAGGACCTTCCATGTCTGATTCCTCCATCGTCATCAAAGGCGCCCGCGAGCACAACCTGCAGGATATCGATGTTGAAATCCCGCGCGACAAGCTCGTGGTAATCACGGGCCTTTCCGGTTCGGGTAAGTCGAGCCTCGCCTTCGATACCATCTATGCCGAGGGACAGCGCCGCTATGTCGAATCGCTGTCCAGCTACGCCCGCCAGTTCCTGGGTCAGATGGACAAGCCGGATCTCGACTCCATCGACGGCCTGTCGCCGGCGGTCTCCATCGACCAGAAAACGACCTCGAAGAACCCCCGTTCCACCGTGGGCACCGTCACCGAGATCTACGACTACCTGCGACTTCTGTACGCGCGAATCGGTATTCCGCATTGTCCCGAGTGCGGCCGCGAGATCGAGCGCCAGACAACCGACCAGGTTGCCGACAAGATCCTCGAGGCAGGGCAGGGCCGTCGTGCCTTTGTGCTCGCCCCCGTGGTTCAAGGCCGCAAGGGCGAGTTTGCCAAGCTGCTCGAGGACCTGCGCGCCGAGGGCTTTTCGCGCGTGCGTATCGACGACGAGGTCCGCGGGTTGGACGAGACCATCGAGCTCGATAAGAAGTTCAAGCACACCATCGAGGTAGTGGTGGACCGCATCGTGATCCGCGACACGAGCTTGGGTCGCATCGCGGAATCTGTGGAGCAAGCGACCAAGCTCGCTCACGGCAACGTGAGCGTTTACCTGCTGCCCGATCGCGACGCGCCGGAAGGCACCGAAGGCGACCTGCTCACCTACTCGCTCGCGCTCGCCTGCCCCGAGCACGGGCATTCCATCGACGACCTGCAGCCGCGCGACTTCTCCTTCAACGCTCCCTATGGCGCCTGCCCCGAGTGCGATGGCCTGGGCTTCAAGAAGGTCGTGGACGCGGAGGCCCTCATCGAGGACCCGAACCTTTCCATCGAGGATGGCGTGTTCGGCAGCTTCTTCGGCAAATCGAACTATTATCCGCAGATCTTCCGTGCGCTGTGCTTGCATCTGAAGGTCGACCCCGCCACGCCTTGGAAGGATCTGCCCGCCCGCGTGCGTAAAGTGTTCCTCGATGGCATGGGTGACAAGAAGATGCGTGTGGACTACCACACGCAGGACGGCCGCGATACGCACTGGTTCACCAAGTATTCCGGCGTGCGCAACATTTTGTACGAACGCTATATCGAGACCACCAACGAGAACACCAAGGCGAAGCTCGAGCGGTATATCCGCGAGGAGCCCTGCACCACCTGCAAGGGAGCGCGCCTGCGCCCCGAGATGCTCGCCGTCACGGTGGGCGGCAAGTCCATTTACGAGGTCTGCTGCATGAGCTGCCGCGAGTCGCTTGCGTTCTTCAAGGGCCTCGAGCTCACCGAGCGCGAGGCGTTCATAGGCCGTGCCATCGTCAAGGAAATCATCGAGCGCCTGCGCTTCCTCGTGGACGTCGGCCTTGACTACCTTACCCTCGACCGCGCCTCCGCCACGCTCTCGGGTGGCGAGGCCCAGCGCATCCGCCTGGCCACGCAGATCGGTGCCGGCCTCATGGGCGTGCTCTACATCCTAGACGAGCCCTCGATTGGCCTGCACCAGCGTGACAACGAACGACTCATCGCCACGCTCGAGCGTCTGCGTGACTTAGGGAATACCGTAATCGTGGTCGAGCATGACGAGGACACCATTCGTGCCGCGGATTACGTGGTCGACATGGGGCCCGGTGCGGGCGAACACGGCGGCAAGGTGGTGTGCGCCGGCACGCCGGAAGAGATCATGGCCTGTCCGGATTCTTGCACGGGAGCCTACCTCACGGGCGCGCGCATGGTGCGTCTTCCCGATGAGCGCCGCAATCCTGGGCGCGGCGCGCTCAAGATCACGGGCGCCAAGGCGAACAACCTGAAGAACGTCTCCGCCCAGATCGAGTTCGGCACGCTCACCGTGGTGACGGGCGTCTCGGGTTCGGGCAAGAGTTCGCTGGTCACAGATACGATTGCTCCCGCCCTCACCAACGCGGTGCACCATTCGACGCGCGTGGTGGGGCCGTACAAGACCCTCGAGGGCATCGACCAAATCGACAAGGTCATCGACATCGACCAGAGTCCCATTGGTCGCACGCCGCGCTCCAACCCTGCGACCTATATCGGCCTGTGGGATGATCTGCGCGCGCTGTTCGCCAGCGTGCCGGAGTCCAAGGCGCGTGGTTACTCGCCTGGGCGCTTTTCCTTTAACGTGCCCGGCGGTCGCTGCGAGGCATGCAAGGGCGATGGTCAGATCAAGATCGAGATGCACTTCCTGCCCGATATCTACGTGCCGTGCGAGGTCTGTGGCGGCAAGCGCTACAACCGCGAGACACTCGAGGTGCGCTACCGCAACAAGACCATCGCTGATGTGCTCGACATGAGTGTGACCGAGGCGCTTGCCTTCTTTGGCAACATCCCGCAGATCAAGCGCAAGCTGCAGACCCTCTACGATGTCGGCCTGGGCTACGTGCGCTTGGGCCAGCCCGCCACCACGCTTTCCGGTGGCGAGGCGCAGCGCGTGAAGCTCGCCAAGGAACTGCACCGCAAGCAGACGGGCAAGACGTTCTATATCCTGGACGAGCCCACCACGGGCCTGCACTTCGAGGATGTGCGCCAACTCGTCGACGTGCTCCAGCGCTTGGTGGACGCCGGCAACACGGTGCTCGTCATCGAGCACAACCTCGACGTGATCAAGGTGGCCGACCGCATCATCGACCTCGGCCCCGAGGGCGGCAACGGCGGTGGGCGCATTGTGGTCTCGGGCACGCCCGAGAAGGTCGCCGCGTGCAAGAAGAGCTACACGGGCACATTCCTCAAGCCCCTCCTCGAGCGCGACCGCATGCGGATGGCGGCAATCCCTGGTGCCTGATCTTGACGTTCAAGCTGCCGCTCGCGTGCTCGCCCGCGGCAGCTCTTACACGGTAATCTCGGGCATCTGAGGCATCCTCGACGAGCGGAGCACCCCTCCTTCTCACGTCGTTTTTGGAACTTGGGAGGTCGTTTATGGCCAAGCTGGCCAAATTGCAGAAGACCAACGCGATGCGCGAACTCGAGCGCGCCGGTATCGCCTTCACGGTTCATACCTATGAGGACGATGGCGAGGAGGCGCGGGGCCTGGGCGAGGCGATAGCCGAGCAGCTGGGCGAGGATCCCGGCCAGGGCTTCAAGACCCTCGTCACGTTGGGCGCGTCGGGCGCGCATGTGGTGTGCTGCGTGCCCGTTGCGGGGGAGCTCGATTTCAAGGCGGCTGCTCGGGCGGCGGGGGAGAAGGCGCTTGCCATGCTCCCCACCAAGCAGCTCACCGATGTCACGGGCTACGTGAGGGGCGGATGCTCCCCTGTGGGTATGAAGAAGCGCCTCCCCGTTGTCATTGACGAGACATGCCAGTTGTATGATGAAATTTTCATTTCGGGCGGTCGACGCGGTGTTCAACTTGCGCTCGCGCCCGATGACCTGATTGCATTCACCGGGGCGATCGTCGCCCCGATCGTGAGGGAGAGGTAGTCGCATGGCTCACGACGACGAAGCGTCACGCCCGGCCGGAGCTCACTTCGCGCAGCGCCCGACAATCGATCCGCGCGCGCCTCAGCGCCCGGATGAGACATCCCAATTCATCATGGCGGCTCAGGCGGGTGCTTCCTCCATGCGAGGAAACCGTCCCGTCTCACCCGATGAGACTGCCGTGTTCCTGCGTGCTGCGGCCTCACGCGATGCCGCTCCTGCCCCCCGGTTCGAGCCTGCGCCTATGGATGCATTTGACGAGACGAACGTATTCGACGAGATTCAGCCCGAGCCTGTCGCCCCAGTCGAGCTTTCCGAGCCGCAAGACACCTCCGTTGAGGAGGACGACCTTAGCCAGTCCGACTATGAGCAGGCTGGACGCTCGGCGGGCATGATGACCGCCCTCATCCTGGTGAGCCGTCTCACCGGCTTCGTGCGCACGTGGGCGATGGGCGCCGCGCTCGGCCTGTCCCTGCTCTCGTCTTCCTATCAGATCGCCTACAACCTGCCAAGCATGCTCTATGAGCTTGTGATCGGCGGCATGCTCATCACGGCGTTCCTGCCGGTCTACCTCGAGGTGCGCCGCGAACGTGGCGTCGCGGCGGGCAACGAGTACGTGGGCAATCTTCTCGGTATTCTGCTGCTCGTGCTGGGCGTCGCATCGGTTGTCGCCACCATCGGCGCGCCTGCGGTGATTTGGACGCAATCGTTCATGAGCGCCGACACCGGGCAGATGGACACGGCGATTTACCTCTTCCGCTTTTTCGCCATCGAGATCCTGTTCTATGGCCTGGGCTCGGTGTTCTCGGGTGTGCTCAATGCGCATCGTGATTACTTCTGGAGCAATTTCGCCCCGGTGTTGAATAACGTCGTGGTCATCGCGAGTTTCGCCGCATTCTTCGTCCTTGACGAGGTCCTCCACGTCGACCAGATCATCAGCGTCACTGTGCTCGCCGTGGGTACGACGCTCGGCGTGTTCATCCAGATGGCGTGCCAGATCCCCGCGTTGAAAAAGCACGGGGTGCATCCGCGCCTGCACGTTGATTTCTCCGACCCCAATCTGCGCAAGACCCTGGCCCTGGGCATCCCCACGCTCGCCGCGACGGTTTGCGCCTTCATAACCGCCAGCGTCCAGAATGCGGCTGCTCTGAACGTCCAACCCGAGACGGGCGCCTCGGTGGTGGCCTATTCGCGCCTGTGGTACACGCTGCCCTACGCCCTGTTCGCCGTCCCCATCACGACCGCCCTCTACACCGAGCTCGCCCGTGACGCGGCGCGCCACGATGACGATGCCGTGCGCGAGGGCGTCGCCCGGGGCATCGCGCAGATGCTCTTCATCCTCATCCCATTCGCGCTGTACCTCATCGTGTTCAGCGAGCCGCTCAATATGGTGTATTGCGTGGGCAAATTCGGGCTCGAAGGTGTGAGTCTGGTGAGCGAATACCTTTGCTGGCTCGCTCCGGCGCTGCCCATTTACGGCGTATGCGTCTTGCTCCAGAAGAGCTGCTCCGCCCTTATGGACATGAAGCCCTATGCCTTCTCGACCGTGCTCGGCGCCCTTGCGCTCGTCGTGGTCGCCTTGGGCGGCGGCGTGGCCTTGGGCGGCGGCATGCCCGTCATCGCATTTGCGACGAGCGCCTTTTACATCGTCGCCATCGTCATCACGTTGGTGTGGATGCGCAGGCGCCTCCACGGGCTGATGCTCGGCACCATGGCTCGGGGCCTGTTCTTCGGGCTCATCTTGGGTGGGATCGGCGCCGTGGCTGGCTGGGGCGCGATGCAGGCCCTCCAGTCGATTTTTGGCCCCATCATCATCCAGTCGGCGACGGGTCCAGTTGCCGCCCCCATTCTCAAGACGGTCGGCTATATCGCCGTCGCGGGTATCGTGTCCCTGATCGTGACGTTTGTGCCCGCGGTTGTCATGAAACTGCCCGAGGCGAGCATGTTCACCTCGATTCTCCGACGCTTTGCGCGTCGTTAGCGGTGGTGCTCGAGGTAATACGAAACGCAGCGGTCGGCGAGGACGTCCATCGAGTCGATGAGGTAATCGGGTTTATGCGTGAGGTCCTGATAGACGACTGATAGCTCGGTGCAGCCCACGATCACCGCATCGCACCCGTTCTCGTGCATTCGCCGTGCGAGGTCGAGGAACGCCGTGGGGTCGTAGGGGAGGTTTCGCTTGACGCGGTCGTAGATAAGCGGCATCACGATGCCGCGCTGGTCCTTCTCGCTCGGCGCCATCACCGAGAGTCCCGCATCGGACAGATAGCTTTGGAACACCCCGGAGGACAACGTGCCATCGGTCGCAAGGAGGCCGATGGTCGCGTGCTCCCCATGCATCTCGACGATTCGGGCGGTCGTTTCCCGCATGATGTTGAGTACGGGGACCGTCGCGCTTTCGGCGATCTGTTCGTAGAAATAGTGGGCGGTGTTGCAGGGAATCGCGATGAAATCGGCACCTGCGCGCTCGAGCCACAGCACGACGCGCGTCATCTCCGGAAGGGGATTGGGATTGCCGCCATCGAGGATATAGGCAGTGCGATCCGGGATCTGAGGGTCGTTGAAGACGATCATGGGGATGTTGTCCTGGTCGCAGCTGGCCGGCGTCTTCTTGATGACGAGCTCCATGAAGTATGCGGTCGCCAGCGGGCCCACGCCCCCAAGCACGCCGAGAACAGGCTTATGCATGTTTTGCTCCCTCGATGGTCTCTTGCTCACGGTAGGTCGAGTCGCGCCCCGGGCCTGCCGATAAAGGGTAGAATGCGGGGTCGATGGAACGTTCGCGCCGTACGCGGTCCCACGCGACGGCGTCCATTATAGCGAAGGGATTTGTAGCTTATGAGACCCGCCCGCCCCGCCCAAAGCGACCTGCCGCGCGTGCTCGCTCCCGTCATCTTGGGGTCCGATTTCTGCTGCTATTCATATATCCGCTGCTTCTGGGAGGCGTATGGCGTCAAGCCGATCGTCCTGGCGTCTGCGGACATCAAGTCGGTGCGCAGCCGGTTTTGCGACTACCGCGTCATCCCCGGCATCGACAAGCCAGAGGTCTGCCTGCCTGAGCTCGCGCGCTTGGGCGATGAGCTCATCGCCGCGGGCAAGGTCCCGTTCCTCGTGGGCTGCGGCGACCATTATGCCCGCCTGGTGTCCGAGAACAAGCCCCAGATTGAGGAGCGCTGGTACACGCCCTACCTCGACTTCGAGCTTCTCGACGACATCACGCAGAAGGAGCGCTTTTACGAGATCTGCGAGGAGATCGGCGTTCCGTACCCCAAGACGGTCTACCTCGATTGC
The DNA here is from genome assembly GCF_959026545.1 of uncultured Collinsella sp. NCBI lineage: Bacteria > Bacillati > Actinomycetota > Coriobacteriia > Coriobacteriales > Coriobacteriaceae > Collinsella > uncultured Collinsella sp. The sequence goes on along the minus strand of NZ_CAUFLV010000009.1, from coordinate 76,832 downwards.
GGCGACAAGACCGCGACGGTGGACGACGGCGGCTTCATGTATCCAGTGATCGCCAAGCCGTCGAACTCGGCTGCCTGGCACTACGCCGAGTTCGAGGGGCAGCAGAAGGTGTACCTCATCCACAGCCGCGAACAGCTCGAGGCGCTCTATAAGCAGCTCCAGGAGACGACCTACGACAAGCTCCTCATCGTCCAGGAGTTCATCCCGGGCGACGATACGCAGATCCGCATTCTGTCGACGTACCTGGACGCCGCCGGCGATCCCATCTTCATGGTGGGTGGCCGCGTGATGGTGGAGGACCACTCCCCAACTGCCATCGGCAATCCGGCGGTGATCGTGTCCGAGCAGCTCGATGCCGTGAGCAACGACGCCCTGCGCTTCATGCGCCATGTGGGGTATCGCGGCATGGCGAATTTCGACGTCAAGTACGACGAGCGTGACGGCACGTACAAGTTCTTCGAGATCAACACCCGCCCCGGCCGTAGCTCCGATTTCGTGCGTCAGGCGGGCATCAACTTCGCCCAAGTCCAGGTGGACGATGTCCTCATGGGGGAGAAGCGCGCCCGCATCTCCAACACCAAGCCCTTCATCTACACCACGGTCCCTCCCTATGTGGTCAAGCGCTCCATTGACGACGCCGCGATTCGCAGACAGGTCCTCGATGGCTTCCGCTCCGGGCTCACCCATTACGCCCTCGATTGGGATAAGGACTGTCTGGGTCAGCGCTTCTGGTCGAGGGTGACCTACTACCACCAGATTGACAAGTTCCGCAAGTACTTCTGGGGCGACGGCGCCAAGGACTTGGCGTAACGCCGTCCGTCCAGCGGCCCAACGGCCCGAGCGCCTGAATTCCGAGGACCTATGGCAGATCCGAATACAACGCCGTCAAAGTTGCAGGTAGCGCACCCCGGCGTGCATATGCCCGTAGCGCCCTTCTCCGTGAGGGCGGCAAGCGAGCATGTGCGCGAGCAGGGCGCCGGGCATGCCCCGAGTCTTGTGGATCAGGTGGCGAAGGTGCCCACCGATCCCGGGTGTTACCTGTGGAAAGACGCCGATGGCGCCGTCATATACGTGGGCAAGGCCAAGAACCTGCGCGCGCGTCTTCGCCAGTACGTGACGCTCACCGACGATCGCGCCAAGATCCCGCTCATGATGCAGCTCGTCGCCTCGTTCGACTACATCGTGGTCGAAAGCGAGCACGAGGCGCTTGTGTTGGAGCGCGAGCTCATCGCTCAGTATCATCCGTACTTCAACGTCGATTACAAGGACGATAAATCCTATCCGTATATCGCCATCACGCGCGGGGACCTGTTTCCCGCCATCAAGTACACGCGTGAACGGCATCGCCCGGATACGCGCTATTACGGTCCCTACACCGATAGTCGCGCCGCGCGAGAGACGATCGACACGCTGCGCAAGGTGTGTCCTGTCTGCTCCGCCTCGTGTGCGGAGTGGAAGCGCGTGCGCCGTCTGCTCGACAAACGCCCCGCAGATGCCGACGTTATCGAGCTCATATGCGCACAAAAGGGGCGCCCGTGCTTTGACTACCATGTGGGAAGGGGCCCGGGCGTATGCGCCGGGATGATCTCATCGGACGAGTACGCCAAGAACGTGCGCCGTGTCGAGCGCTTCCTGTCCGGTCAGCGTCGCGAACTCACGAATGAGCTCAAGGTGGACATGGCGGATGCCGCGGCCTCACTTGATTTCGAACGCGCGGGGCGCATCAAGCGTCGGCTCGAGGTCATCGACGGCCTGGACGATCGACAGCAGGTCGTGTTTCCCACGGGCGTCGACCTCGATCTTATAGGCTTTTACCGTGAGGAGACCATTGCCGGTGCCTGCGTTTTCGTGGTGCGAGAGGGACGAGTTCAGCGCACGTGCGAGTTCATCTTGGACAAAGGCTTCGATGTGGATGAGGCTGAGCTCGTCGCGGGCTTTGTAAAACGCTATTACGATGAGACCGCCGACATTCCGGGTGAGGTGGATGTGCCGGTTGAGCTTGCCGACGCCGAGGTGATGGGGGGGTGGCTCGCCGCCAAACGCGGTCGTGCGTGCCGTCTGCATCATCCGCAACGGGGCGAAAAGCGCCGGCTGCTCGATATGGCGGCCAAGAACGCCCGGCATGCCCTCATGCGTTACATGATGCGAACGGGGTATTCCGACGATCGCACGAACCAGGCCCTGCTGCAGCTTGAGAGTGCGTTGGCCCTCGACGCGCCTCCCCTGCGCATCGAGTGCTTCGATATCTCGACCCTGCACGGCGCGTTCACCGTCGCCTCGATGGTCGTGTTCACCAATGGAAAACCCGACAAGTCTCAGTATCGCCGGTTCAAGATCCGGGCAGAGCTCGACGAGGCGAACGACTTCGTATCCATGTCCGAGGTCCTGGGACGGCGTTATGCACCCGATCGGATGGCAGATGAGCGCTTTGGCAGCCGACCCGACCTGCTTGTGGTCGACGGTGGCAAGCCGCAACTTACCGCTGCGATGCGGCAGCTCGCCGAGCTCGGGCTCGACATTCCCGTTTGCGGCCTTGCGAAGGCGGACGAGGAGGTGTTCGTCCCTTGGGATGACACTCCCATTGTGCTGCCGAGCGGCTCGGCGTCGCTGTACCTCATCAAGCAGGTGCGTGACGAGAGCCACCGGTTCGCCATCACGTTCCACCGCGAGCTGCGCGGCAAGGCCATGACGACCTCGATTCTGGATGAGGTCCCCGGCGTGGGTCCTACGCGGAAGAAGGCGATTATGCGCCACTTCGGCTCCATGAAGAAGCTCCGTGCGGCGCGTGTCGAGGAAATCGCGGCGGTGAAGGGCGTTCCCGCGGACGTGGCCCGCGCGATCTATGAGAGCCTGCGCGCACTGGATGCCGATCGTTCCGAGTAGCCCGGAGTATCTCCGGGCTCGGGGAGCACGCTGGTCGTCCCGTGTATGAAACTGGTATGAAATGTGGCAGGTTAAAAGATAGGTTTTCGATGAGTCTTAATACCAGTGAAACAAAGCAATAAGCTGCGCCTTTAGATAAATAAAGCGCTAGAATCCAGAACTGGTATTAGCGCTAGTACCAATACTGGGGAATGTCAAGAATCTCGTGAACGGTTCGATTTGCCGCCTGCGCGGAAGTCGAACCGTTCATCGAAGGGATTCTCAAAAAGCAAGGAGGCGCCGTTAGTCTTAAGTTGTCTGTAATATGCGCCGCGCTTGCGGCGTGTGAGCGCTTGATTGGAGTACCCATGCGCGATCTTATGAACAAGGGCCTGTCCCGCCGCACCTTCCTCGGTCTCGCCGGTGGCACCGCCGCCGTCGCCGGCCTCGGTCTTGCCGGCTGCGGTGGCGGCAAGGACGAGCCCGCAGGCTCCGCTCCCGCCGAGGGCGGTAACAAGGGCGGTGGCGTGATCACCGCCGGCTCCGCGTACACCACCACCAACTTCGATCCCTCCAGCACCTCCTCCGCTCTCGCTTGCGGCACCAACTGGCATGTCGTCGAGGGCCTTTATGGTCTCGACTTCCATGACTACAGCGTCTTCAACGAGCTCGCCGCCGGCGATCCCGAGCAGGTCGACGACACCACCTTCGATATCGCCATCCGCAAGGACGCCAAGTTCTCCGACGGTACTCCCGTCACCGCCGACGACGTCGTGGAGTCCTTCAAGCGCGCCAACGCCGAGGGCAACATCTACGTCCCGATGCTCGCTCCCATCGCCGACGTGGTGAAGAAGGACGACGCCACCGTCACCGTCACCACCACCGTCCCGAACTTCTCCCTCCTCAAGGAGCGTCTCGCCATCGTCCGCGTGGTCCCCGCTTCCTCCACCAAGGAGGACATGACCGCAAAGCCCCTCGGCTCCGGCCCCTGGATGTATGAGACCATCAATGACTCCATCGTCGAAATGGTCCCGAACCCCGAGTACAACGGCGATCACCCGGCGCTCGACGAGAAGCTTCACTACGACATCCTCGTCGACCCGACCGCCCGCGTTCAGGCCCAGCAGGAGGGCACCACGCTCGTCATGGAGATGGTCACCGCTGACGCCGTCGAGCAGCTCGAGGCTGCCGGCTGCCAGATGGACACCGTCGACGGCTTCGGCACCCGCTTTATGCTCTTCAACACCCAAAAGGCTCCGTGGAACGACGCCAAGGCCCGCCAGGCCGTCATGTACGCCCTCGATTACGACAAGATGATCGAGAACGCCTTCGCCGGTCTCGCCACCGCCCCCACCTGCTACCTGCCCAAGTCCTACACCAACTACAACGAGGCCTCCGTCGTTTACAAGCACGACGTCGACAAGGCCAAGAAGCTCCTGGAGGAGGCCGGCGTGACCGGTGGCTCCATCAAGCTCCTCACCACTGACAACGAGCAGGTCAAGAGCATGTCCGTCCAGGTTCAGCAGGACCTCAAGGAGCTCGGCTTCGATGCTGAGATCGTGACCCGCACCACCGCCGACACCTACGCCGACATCGACGGCGGCGGCGACTTCGACCTCCTGCTCGCCCCTGGCGATCCTTCCTGCTTCGGCGCCGATCCCGACCTCCTCATGAACTGGTGGTACGGCGACAATGCCTGGATGAAGGTCCGCGCCCGCTGGAGCGAGTCCGCTGAGTGGAAGGAGCTCACCGCTCTCATGGCCTCTGCTCTCGAGCAGACCGGCGACGAGCAGCAGAAGACCTGGAACAAGTGCTTCGATATGATCGCCGAGCAGGCTGTCCTGTACCCGGTGCTTCAGGTCAAGACCGTCACCGCCTCCTGGCGCGACACGCCGAACGGCGACGGCGTCCGCATCGACGGCTTCAAGGGCATCGGCACCACCGGCATGTCTTTCATCGACTGCGCCACGGTTTCCGAGTAATCAGGTGACCGCATCGCGCCCGCCCGTTCAGGGCGGGCGCGAAACATGAACGTGGGGGGCTCGGGTGACGTGGTCTGCTCGAGCCCCCCACAACCTATTTGCAAGAGAAGAGGGGGAAGAAGTGAATAACCTTTTGCGCCTCATCGGCCGACGTCTGGTCGCGCTGCCCATCATGGCGCTCGGCGTCACGCTGCTGGTGTTCGGCCTCATGTCGTTCACCGACCCGAGTATTCCCGCGCGTAACGCCCTCGGCGAGGGCGCCTCGCAGGAGGCCATCGAGCAGTACATGGAGGATCAGGGCCTGAATGACCCGCTCCCTGAGCGCTACGTCAACTACATCGGCGGTCTGCTCCACGGCGACCTGGGCACGTACGGCGCCGGTCGCACGCCCGTTGTCGACCGCATCGCGTCCGCGCTGCCCGTCACGATGCAGCTCACGTTCATCGGATTGATCATCGGCGCGGTCGTCTCGTTCGTGCTCGGCGTCATCGCGGCGCTGTATCGCGACAAGTGGCCCGATCAGCTCATCCGCGTGTTCTCGATCGCGGGCATCGCGACGCCGTCCTTCTGGTTCGCCGTCCTTTTGATCCTGCTGTTCTCGTCTTACATGCACCTGCTGCCCGCCTCTGGCCCGCTGCCGCATTTCACCTCCAACCCCGGTGGCTACCTGGCTCGCATGCTCATGCCCGCCATCGCGCTTGCATTCCCGCTCACTGGCCAGATGACCCGTATCGTGCGTACGGCTATGGTCGAGGAGCTCGATAAGGACTACGTCCGCACGGCCCGCGGCGGCGGCCTGCCCGAGTTCGTGGTCATCGCCCGCAACGTGCTGCGCAACGCGCTCATCACGCCGGTCACCACGCTCGGCCTCAAGATCGGCTACCTCATGGGCGGCGCCGTCGTCATCGAGGTCATCTTCAACCTGCCCGGCATGGGCACGGCCATCCTCGCCGGCATCACGGGCGGCGAGACCATGCTCGTCCAGGGCGTCGTCATCGTCGTGGCTCTGGCCTTCGTCATCATCAACATCGTGGTTGACATGCTTTACCTGCTCATCAACCCGCGCATTAGGACGGTGTAGGCCATGGTTAAGATTCGCGAAGAGCAAACTGAGAAGCTCGAGGAGGCCGCTTCCAAGGGCATGAAATTCGGCGGCTTCAAGAACATGAAGCTCAGCAGCAAGATCTCCCTGGTCCTGCTCGTGCTCGTGGCGCTCACCGCCATCTTGGCGCCCGTGATCGCCCCGCACGACCCGCTCGAGATTTTCACCGCTCGCCAGGCCCCTGGCGACGGCTTCCTGTTCGGCACCGACGACAAGGGTCGCGACATCTTGTCCCGTATGCTCTACGGTGGTCGTTACTCGCTTGTCATCGGTTTCGGCGCGACGCTGTTCGCCTTGTTCTTCGGTTCGATCATCGGCGCTATCGCCGCTGTCGCCCGTAAGAGCATCTCCGAGGTCATCATGCGCCTCCTGGACATCATCATGTCCGTTCCCGGCATCGCCCTCGCCGCCGTCCTCGTGCTGATCTTGGGCAATTCCGTCCCGGCCATCATCTTCTCGATCGGCTTCATGTACACCCCCCAGATCGCGCGCATCGTGCGAGCGAACATCGTGTCCGAGTACGGCGAGGACTACGTCCGCGCGGTCATCGTCTCCGGCGCCCAGGCACCGTGGATCTTGATCAAGCACGTGCTTCGCAACTGCATCGCCCCCATCATGGTCTTCACCGTGACCCTCGTGGCCGACGCCATCATCTTCGAGGCGTCCCTCACCTTCATCGGCGCCGGCATCACCGAGCCCACCGCGACGTGGGGCAACATCCTCGCCGATGCCCGCGGCGGCGTTCTGGCCGGCCGCTGGTGGCAGGCCCTCTTCCCGGGCATCGCCATCATGGTCACCTGCCTTGCCCTGAACATCCTGTCCGAGGGTCTCACCGACGCCATGGCCGCCAAGCCCGGCGCGATGGTCGCCACCGATGACGAGGACGCCGAGTCCCGTCGCGCCGACGACATCCTGGCATCCGACCCCGTTCGCGCGTACGCCGAGCAGGCCGAGAGCCTCAATCGCCGTCTCGCGGCCCTGCGCGAGGTCGAACTCAAGCGTACCGACCGCCATGTCCCCGACATGAGCGTCCCGCCGCTGCTGCAGGTCAAGAACCTCTCGATCAACTTCGATCACCACGGCGACGTCAATGTGGTCGACAACGTCTCCTTCGACGTACGCCCTGGCCAGTGCATGGCGCTCGTGGGCGAGTCCGGCTGCGGCAAGTCCATCACCACCAAGGTGATCATGAGCCTCACCGATGCGGACGAGCACATGACCGGCGAGGTCCTCTTCGACGGCCAGGACCTGCTCAAGCTCACCAAGGAGGAGCACCGTCAGCTCCTGGGTCACGAGATCGCTATGGTCTATCAGGACGCTCTGTCCTCGCTCAACCCCTCTATGCTTATCTCCACCCAGATGAAGCAGCTCACGAGCCGTGGCGGGACCCGCAGCGCCGAGGAGCTCCTCGAGCTCGTCGGCCTCGACCCCAAGCGCACGCTCGAGAGCTATCCGCACGAGCTCTCCGGCGGTCAGCGTCAGCGTGTGCTCATCGCCATGGCGCTCACCCGCGACCCCAAGCTCGTCATCTGCGACGAGCCCACCACCGCGTTGGACGTCACCGTTCAGAAGCAGGTCATCAAGCTCCTGAACGACCTGCAGTCCAGGCTTGGTTTCGCGATGATCTTCGTGTCGCACGACCTTGCCCTCGTGGCCGAGGTCGCCAGCGAGATCACGGTCATGTATGCCGGTCAGGTCATCGAGCAGGCGCCCACCAAGGAGCTGCTCACCAACCCGATCCACGAGTACACCCGCGGTCTGCTCGGCTCCGTTCTTTCCATCGAGGAGGGCGCCAAGGACGGCACCCGCCTGCATCAGGTTCCGGGTTCCGTTCCGTCGCCGCAGGACTTCCCCAAGGGCGACCGCTTCGCCCCACGCTCGAGCCATCCCACGCTCGGCCTGGACGTCCATCCCGTCATGAAGCAGCTCCCCGGCAGGGACCATGTGTTCTCCGAGCTGCCCGATGAGTACCTCAAGGAGAACGGGCTCACGCCGTACCTCGAGAAGATTGCCACCGCGACCGCACAGGAGGTGATGTAGATGAGCGCCGCCGCTGAGAAGGAGCCGATCATCTTCCTCGACGATATCTCCGTCACGTTCAAGACGCGCACCGGCTCCCTGCTGCACCCCAACCTGGTGCACGCCGTCAATCACGTCACCATCAAGCTCATGCCCGGCGAGACGATCGGCATCGTCGGCGAGTCCGGCTGCGGCAAGTCCACCACGGCGAACGTCATGTGCGGCCTGCAGAGCCCCACATCCGGCAAGGTGTACTTCAAGGGCCAGGACGTTACCAAGCGGACCGCGGACCTGCGCAAGCAGATGGGCCGCGTCGTGTCGGTCGTCTTCCAGGACCCCGCAACCGCCCTCAACCCGCGCATGATCGTTCACGACCAGCTGCTCGATCCGCTGCTGGTCCATCAGGTGGGAAGCACCGCCGAGCAGGAGAAGCGCATCAAGGAGCTCGTCGAGCTCGTGGGCCTGCCCAAGAGCGCCCTGCGCGCCATGCCCGGCCAGCTCTCCGGCGGTCAGCGCCAGCGCGTTGCCATCGCCCGCGCCATGTCGCTCAACCCGTCCGCCATCATCGCCGACGAGCCCACCTCGGCCCTCGACGTGTCGGTTCGCGCGCAGATTCTCAACCTGCTCACCGACCTCAAGAAGGACCTCGGGCTGTCCATGATGTTCATCTCGCATGACATCCAGACGGTTCGCTACATCTCCGATAAGATCGTGGTCATGAACCATGGCCAGATTATGGAGGAGGGCCCTGCAAAACAGGTCTTCGAGAACCCACAGGACCCCTACACCAAGATGCTGCTCGGCGCGGCTCCCTCGCTGCTCCATCCGAACCTCGGGAAGTAGGCGGCTTTTGGTCGCGGCGCGCACGAGATACGTGCGCGCCGCGTTTGCTCGCACGGGCTCGCGTTACGGCCCGATTCCGTGCGAGGCAGCGTTGAACGCCCGGCGCCCGCCGGGAACACAGATAAGGAGTGAACATCCATGGCCAACAAGCTATATCGCGGCGTCATCCCGCCGGTCGTCGTCCCTGATACCGAGGACCGCGAGCTCGACGTCGTATCATTCGAGCGCAACATCAACCGCATGATCGATGCCGGCGTGGACGGCCTGTTCTTCCTGGGCTCCTCAGGCGAGGTCGTCTTCTCCACCGATGAGCGCCGCGACCAGATCGTCCGGGAGGCCGTTCGCATCGTCGACCACCGCGTCCCCGTGTTCGTGGGCATCATCGACACCGAGACCGAGCGCGTACTCGAGCACGGCCGTCGCGCCCAGGAGCTCGGCGCCGACGTGCTCGTCGCGACCTGCCCGTTCTACGCCCTCGGTGGCCTCGCCGAGGTGGAGGAGCACTTCCGCATCCTGCACGAGGAGCTCGACCTGCCCATCTTCGCGTACGATATCCCGGTCTGCGTCCACACCAAGCTCCCCTGGAAGCTCCTTGCCAAGCTCGGCGCAGAGGGCGTGCTCGCCGGCGTCAAGGACTCCTCCGGCGATGACATCTCCTTCCGCTACCTGTGCCAGGAGAACGAGAAGCTCGGTCACCCGCTGAGCTTGCTCACCGGTCACGAGATCGTGGTCGATGGCGCATATCTCTCCGGCGCCGATGGTTCCGTGCCCGGTTTGGGTAACGTTGACCCTGATGGCTACGTGCGCATGTGGAAGGCCGCCGAGGCGGGAGACTGGTCGACGGTCAAGCTCGAGCAGGATAAGCTCAACGAGCTCTCCCATATCTTTGATTGTACCGATGGCGTGCAGGGTTACGGCGCGGGTGTGGGTGCTTTCAAGACCGCCCTCATGCTCATGGGTATCTTTGAGTCCAACCAGATGCTTCGCCCGGTCAAGGCACTCGAGGGCAAGAACGTTGAGGCGATCCGCGAGGTCCTCGCTGTCAGCGGCCTGCTGTAAGATTCGGCAAAGTCCGACCGCGTGCACGTTGAAGGGCACGCGGTCGGTACGTGTATTGGGAGGTTGAGCATGTCTCTTGAACCCCGCTACGTGTGTTCCGTCGATATCGGTGGTACCAAGATCGCCAGCGCCATCCTTGAGTATCCCGCTTCGGGCGGCCGCCCCCAGGTGGTGTATAGCGCCGAGGTGCCCACGTGCGCCCAAGAGGGTGGCGAGGCCGTGTACGCGCGCATCGAAGGCGCAATCCGTGCGGCGCTCGAGGAAAAACCTGAGCTCAGGGTGCTCGGCGTAGGCTTGGGTTCGGCTGGCGTGGTCGATCCCAAGACGGGGGCAATCGCCTATGCTAACGCGATCATGCCCGGCTGGAGTGGGATCGAGCTTGGGCCGCGTTTGCGCGAGGCTCTGAATATGCCGGTCGAGGTCATAGGCGATGTGCAGGCACATGCGCTGGGCGAGGCCCATTGGGGCGCGGGCCGCGGCCATTACTCCGTGTTGTGTTTGGGTATCGGCACGGGCATCGGCGGCGGCTACGTTGAGGACGGTCGCGCCATGCGCGGCTTCCACGGTGCCGCCGGCCACATGGGTCACATCGAGTGCACGGCTGCGGCAGGCATCGACTGCGCCTGTGGGCGTTCGGGCCATCTCGAGTCCGTGGCCTCAGGCACTTCGATCGGGCGCATGTTCGATGAGCGCTACGGTCGAGTGGATGGAAGCCGTCCCTCAGTGGGCCGCGACGTCAACGATCTGTGTTGTGCTGGTGACGAGCGCGGCGTCGACGTCATCCACGATGCCGGCTTTTCGCTCGGTGCGAGCCTGGGCTCCCTGGCCAACATTCTCGACCCCGAGGTGATTGTCCTTTCCGGTGGCGTCATCCATGGCAAGGACGGTTGGAGAAGCGTCACTTGGCGCGACTCCATCCGTGAGGGCTTTGCCAGCCAAGCGCTCGACCCACTGCTCGACACGCCGATTCTCATCGGCACCCTCGAGGGCGAGGCCCCTCTTATCGGCGCCGCCGAGAACCTTTTAGCGTCACTTTAGTCGGGCGGCTTTCCACTGCACCCCACCTCGCCCTTCAATCGTCGGGTGCCGCACGCCGGGCGTGCGCCCTCCTCATTCAAGGCGATCTGCAGCACTTGGGAAGGCCTTGGAAACCCCATACATCCGGGTAGATTTAACCTGCAAGGAGTAATCCTATGAACCCCATTATTGAATCGCTTAAGGGCAGGCTCATTGTGAGCGTCCAGGCATACCCCGGCGAACCACTGCGTACGCCCGAGCACATGGCGGCCATGAGCCGCGCCTGCGAGCTCGGCGGGGCGGCCGCCATCCGCTGTCAGGGTCTTTCCGACATCGCGGCCATCAAGGGCCGCGTGGAGATTCCCGTCATCGGCCTGTGGAAGGACGGACACGAGGGCGTCTATATCACCCCGACGCTGCGCCATGCCCGCGCGTGCATCGCCGCCGGTGCCGATATCGTTGCCATTGATGCCACGGACCGTCCGCGCCCCGACGGTAAAACGCTTGAGGACACGGTTCGCCCCCTCAAGGAGGAAGGCATCCTGCTCATGGCCGACTGCATGACCATCGAGGATATCCGCCGTGCCGTCGAGCTTGGATTCGACCTCGTGTCGACCACGTTGTCGCACAACAAACCGGCGATCGAAACCACGCTGGACGAGGGCCCGGACCTACCGCTGCTGCGTCAAGCCACCTCGGAGTTCCCTAACCTGCCCATCATTTGCGAGGGTCATGTCCACACCCCCGCCGAGGGCCGCGCCGCCATCGACGCCGGTGCCTGGGCTGTGGTGGTGGGCACTGCTATCACGCACCCCACAAGCGTCACCAGCTGGTTCAAGGCCGCGCTTGAGGAGTAGGCCCACCTGTCGGCCGAGGATATATTCTCTGCGGGTGCGGTTCCGCTTCGCTCCACAAAACACCCTCCAAGAATATACCCCCGGCCTTAAGGCGATATTGACGATCGAAAATGCCCCGCCTCATGTGAGGTGGGGCTTTTTACTGAGAAGGCTCATGATGCCGTAACGCGAAAGAGTGGGGCATATCATTCCGCACACAGTTTCGCACGAGCCGGGACTGTTTGAGCACGGGGATGATATGCCCGCCCTCTCGAGCAGTCGACCAAGTAGGTATACTGGTGGCAGTTGAACAGGAGGCACCATGTCAGATTCGAACAGCATCACCTCGGCTGAGCTTGCCGATCGCGTACCGGACATCGTCATCATCACGGGCATGTCGGGCTCGGGCCGTACGCAGGCGATGCACGTGTTCGAAGACATGGGTTACTACTGCATCGATAACCTGCCGCCGAGCCTCATCTTGCAACTCGCTGAAATCATCGGCATCAACTCCGGCGTGGGGCGCCACCTATGTGTGACGAGCGACCTGCGCAGCCAAGGCCTGTTTGACGAGTTGCTCGATACCATCGACTCACTGCGAGCTCATGAGATGACCTGCAAGGTCGTGTTCCTCGAGGCCTCCGATGAGGTGCTCATCCGCCGGTACAGTGAGAATCGTCGTCGCCATCCACTCGCGAAGCAGGGCGATACCACGGCAGATGCCATCCAGCGTGAGCGCATCGCCCTTTCGAGCATCCGCGAACGAGCCGACATGGTCATCGATACGAGCCGCATGCGCACGTCCGCCCTGCGCAAGCGTCTCCAGACCGCTTTTTCCGAGCTGACCGACCAACAGCTCATGGATGTCCATGTGTTCTCGTTCGGCTTCAAACACGGCTTGCCCGTCGAGGCCGATCTCATGATTGACGTCCGCTTCCTGCCCAATCCCTTCTACGACCCCGAAATGCGGACACTCACGGGCCTCGATGCAATGGTGGCGGACTTCGTGATCGAGCATCCCAAGACGAAGGAGTTCCTCGATGCGTGGTTCAAGCTTCTCGACGTCGTGATGCCGGGTTACATCGCGGAGGGTAAGCCCCAACTTTCCATTGCCGTGGGCTGTACGGGCGGCCAGCATCGTAGCGTTGCCATTGCGGAGGCGACCGGCCGCTATCTCGAGCGCCAGCACTATCACGTGGGCATCTCGCATCGCGATCTTGCCAAGGCGAACCTCAGGGGGTAGTCCGTGTCGTTTACCGCCGAAGTCCGCGACGAGCTCGCGCGCTGTGCGCCCGAGTGCGCATACTGCGACGTCTCCACACTCTCAGCGCTCGTGCGCGTGTGCGGCACCCTTTCCATCACGGGCAAGGGAGGCTATCAGCTGCAGGTCGCCACCGAGACAGGTGCCGTGGCACGTACGATGATCGAGCTCACGCACAAGATCCTCAAGCTCAAAACCGATCTCACGGTCCGCCGATCGATTTTGCATAAAGTCCGTAACTACCTCATCGTCCTGCCCGACCAGCCCGACCTTGAGAAGGCCCTCGTTTTACTGGGGATTCTCGATCGGTCGGGGAGCCTGGTCCAAGGGGTGCCCCGACATGTCGCCAACCGCGCCTGCTGTCGAAGGGCCTTTGTGCGTGGGAGCCTTATCGCCGGCGGGTTCGTCGCCGATCCCAAGGGCGACTTTCATTTGGAGATCGCTGTGCAGGGGGAGCAGTTTGCCCACGACCTTGCGAGCCTCATCGCGGGCATGGGCGTGAAGGCGCGCGTCAACCCCCGTCGCGGCGCGTATGCGGTCTACATAAAGAGCGCGGAGGACATTAAGCGCTTGCTCTCGCGCTTGGGTGCCGAGCGCGCAGTGTCTGAGATCGAGGACGCCCGTGCGGTCAAGTCGGTCAAGAACGAGGTGAATCGCCGGGTCAATGCCGAGCTTGCAAACCAGACGCGGTCGGCTGGCGCTGCGCAACGGCAACTCGAGCTCATTGAAGCTCTTGAGAAACTGGGCTTGCGGCGCAGCTTGCCCGAGGGACTCGAGACCTTTTGCGCGTTGCGCGAGTCCCATCCAGACTTGTCTCTCAGGGATCTGGGGGAGCTTGCGGATCCGCCGCTTTCGAAATCGGCCTTGTACCATCGCGTCTTGCGCCTCGAGAAGATGGTGGAGGAGGCGCACACGGGCACCGCCGAACCGTGACCCCCTGCTTGAAGGCTCATGGCGGGGGAGAAAGATACGCTCAGACATGATGAAGCGTTTCAACAGGCGAGATTTATTCGAAAGTTCCCAATCCCGCGAATGAGCAAGCGGAAAACGGTTATATTTGGTGAGTGGTTAGTTTTCGGACTTCAACGGCGGGCAGGGAGCCCGCGGGAGGTCCAATGAAAGGAGACACACATGGCAGTTAAGGTTGCTATCAACGGCTTCGGTCGTATCGGTCGTCTGGCCTTCCGTCAGATGTTCGGTCACGAGGGCTCCGAGATCGTCGCCATCAACGACCTCACCTCTCCCGACATGCTCGCGTACCTGCTGAAGTACGACTCCACGCAGGGCAACTACTCCCGCGATCACAAGGTTGAGGCCACCGAGGACTCCATCATCGTCGACGGCAAGGAGATCAAGATCTACGCCGAGGCTGACGCTAACAACCTGCCTTGGGGCGACCTCGACGTCGACGTCGTGCTCGAGTGCACCGGTTTCTACACCTCCAAGGCCAAGGCCCAGGCTCACATCAACGCTGGCGCCAAGAAGGTCGTCATCTCCGCTCCTGCGGGCAACGACCTCCCGACCATCGTGTACAACGTGAACCACGAGGATCTCACGGCTGAGGACAACATCATCTCCGCCGCTTCCTGCACCACCAACTGCCTCGCCCCGATGGCCAAGGGTCTGAACGACTTCGCTCCCATCGTGTCCGGCATCATGACCACCATTCACGCCTGGACCGGCGACCAGATGCCGCTCGACGGCCCGCAGCGCAAGGGCAACAAGCGTCGTGGCCGCGCCTGCGCCGTCAACATCGTCCCCAACAGCACCGGTGCCGCCAAGGCCATCGGCCTCGTTCTCCCCGAGCTCAACGGCAAGCTCATCGGTGCCGCTCAGCGCGTTCCTACGCCGACCGGCTCCCTCACCAACCTCTACGCCGTTGTTGACAAGGAGGTCACCGTCGATGAGGTCAACGCCGCTATGAAGGCTTACGCCGAGACCATCTCCGAGACCTTCGCCTACAACGAGGACGACATCGTCTCCACCGACATCATCGGCGAGACCCACGGCTCCATCTTCGACGCCACCCAGACCATGTGCAACCCGCTGGGCAACGGCCAGACCCTGGTGCAGGTCGTCTCTTGGTACGACAACGAGAACTCCTACACCTCCCAGATGGTCCGCACCATCAAGTACTTCGAGAAGTTCGTCGCCTAAGTTGAGCGGCTTCTCTCGCATCTAGACCAAGCGTCTATAGGAGGGCGCGGCCTCATGGCGTATGCCCGGGGTCGCGCCCTTTTTACCTGCAAGAGGCGATACCGCCCTTGCTCGATACAGAAAGGATTGGACATGGCTTTCACTAAGAAGACCGTCCGCGACATCGACGTCGACGGCAAGCGCGTCCTCGTCCGCGTCGACTTCAACGTGCCGATCAAGGATGGCGTCGTGGGCGACACCACCCGCATCCAGGCCGCTCTCCCGACCATCAAGTACCTGGTCGATCACAACGCTCGCGTCATCCTCATGAGCCACCTCGGCCGTCCGGATGGCACCGGCTTCCAGGCTGAGTTCTCCCTCGAGCCCGTTGCCGCCAAGCTCGCCGAGCTCTCCGGTCTTGACGTGACCTTCGTTGCCGATACCTATGGCGAGAAGGCCGCCGCTGCCGTTGAGGCGCTCGAGGCCGGCAAGGTTCTCGTGCTCGAGAACGTCCGCTTTGACAAGCGCGAGAAGAAGAACGACCCCGAGATCGCCAAGATCCTGGCCTCCTACGGTGACGTCTTCGTGCTCGACGCCTTTGGTACCGCTCACCGCTCTCAGGGATCCGTGGTCGGCCCCGCCGCCTACCTGCCCGCCGTCGCCGGCTTCCTGCTCGAGAAGGAGGTCGACACGCTGACCGGCATCTTCGCCGCTCCCGAGCGTCCCTTCGTCGCTATCGTCGGCGGCTCCAAGGTCTCCTCTAAGATCGGCGTGCTCGATCACCTCATCGATTCTGCCGACACCCTGATCATCGGCGGTGGCATGGCCTACACCTTCTTCCTGGCCAAGGGCTACAAGACCGTCGGTACCTCCCTCAAAGAGGAGGACTGGGTCGAGCGCGCTGCCGAGATGCTCAAGAAGGCCGAGGACAAGGGCGTTCAGATTCTGCTTCCGATCGACAACGTCGTTGCCGACCACTTCGGTGAGGACGCTACCGGCGAGGTCGTCGCTTCCGACTCCATCCCCGAAGACCGCATGGGCATGGACATCGGACCCAAGACCGAGGCGCTGTACGCCGAGGCCATCAAGGGTGCCAAGACCGTGTTCTGGAACGGCCCCATGGGCGTCTTCGAGTTCGATAACTTCGCCCACGGCACTCAGGCTGTCGCCGAGGCTGTTGCCGAGCTCAAGGACAACGGTGGAACGTCCATCATCGGTGGCGGCGATTCCGTCGCGGCCGTCAACAAGTTCGACCTTGCCGACAAGATGAGCTGGATCTCCACCGGTGGTGGCGCTTCCATGGAGCTCGTCGAGGGCAAGGCTCTTCCTGGAGTGGAGGCTCTGAACGATGCCGAGTAACCGTACCACCTTTATTGCGGGCAACTGGAAGATGAACAACGACCGCGAGGAGGCCAAGGCTCTCGCCTCCGCCCTCGTCGAGGCCCTGCCCGAGGTTCCCGCGGGCGTCGAGGTGTGCGTCTGCCCCCCGACGATCGATCTGTGCTGCGTCTCCCACAAGCTTGACGGCTCCGCTGTCAAGCTCGGTGCCCAGAACGTCTACTTTGAGGCCAAGGGTGCCTATACCGGTGAGACCTCCGTTGCCATGCTCAAGTCCGTTCCGGTGCAGTACTGCATCATCGGTCACTCCGAGCGTCGCGACTACTTCCACGAGACCGACGAAGATCAGAACAAGAAGGCCGCCGCGCTCATCGCCGGTGGCATCGTTCCGATCTTCTGCTGCGGCGAGCCCCTTGAGGTCCGCGAGTCCGGCACCTATGTTGAGCACGTGGTGGCTCAGGTGAAGGCTGGCTTGACCGGTCTCGAGGTCACCGATCCTTCCCAGCTCGTTGTCGCTTACGAGCCCATTTGGGCCATCGGCACCGGCAAGACCGCCACTGCCGATGATGCCCAGGAGGTCTGC
The DNA here is from genome assembly GCF_959026545.1 of uncultured Collinsella sp. Taxonomy (NCBI): domain Bacteria; kingdom Bacillati; phylum Actinomycetota; class Coriobacteriia; order Coriobacteriales; family Coriobacteriaceae; genus Collinsella; species uncultured Collinsella sp. Next base: position 59,794 of record NZ_CAUFLV010000009.1, on the reverse strand, counting down.
GGCGCCGTGCGTGAGGCTCTCGCCGAGATCTTCGGCGCCGAGCTCGCCGAAGGCATCCGCGTTCTGTACGGCGGCTCCGCCAAGCCCGGCAATATCGCCGAGCTCGTGGCCAAGCCCGATGTGGACGGCGCCCTCGTGGGTGGCGCGTCCCTCGTGGCCGAGGACTTTGCTTCGATGGTCGTGAAGGCCGCGGAGTAGCACCCGTTAGGTCCCGGGCCGTGGCGCAGCGCGCTGCGGCCCACTCTTTTGAAAAGGGGATAATTAGCCATGGCTAACCATCATCTTCCCGCACTCCTGTGTATCATGGACGGCTTCGGCCTTGCGCCCGAGGGAGCCAACAACGCCGTGAGCGCTGCCAGCACGCCGTTCATCGACGGCCTGTACGCCAAGTATCCGCATACCACCCTCGGCGCCTCTGGCGAGGACGTCGGCTTGCCCGACGGCCAGATGGGCAACTCCGAGGTCGGCCACCTCAACATTGGTGCCGGCCGCATCGTGTTCCAGGAGCTCTCCCGCATCAACAACGCCATCAAGGATGGCTCGATCAAGGAGAACGAGGTTTTCGTCAAGGCCATGGACGACGTTGCCGCTACTGGTAAGACGCTGCACCTCATGGGCCTTATGAGCCCTGGTGGCGTGCACTCCATGCAGAGCCACTGCGAGGCGCTCGTCTCCATGGCCGCCGAGCGCGGCGTTAAGACCGTGCGCATCCACTGCTTCATGGATGGCCGCGATGTCGACCCGCAGTCCGGCGCCGGTTATGTATCCGAGCTTGTCGCCTTCCTGGGCGAGTTGTCCGAGAAGACCGGTTGCGATGCTCGCGTCGCCACCGTCTCCGGCCGTTACTGGGCCATGGACCGCGACAACCGCTGGGAGCGCATCGAGCGCGCCTATGACGTGCTCGTGAACGCTTGCGACGCCGATGCCGACCCGGTCGAGGGCATCAAGGCCTTCTACGAGAAGGATCCGCGCGGCGACGAGTTCGTCGATCCCTTCGCCTGCCACAACGAGGGCATTCACGCCGGCGATGCTGTCATCTTCTTCAATTTCCGCCCCGACCGTGCCCGTCAGATGACCCGCGCCTTCACCGATGCGGAGTTCGACGGCTTCGAGCGCGAGAAGATCGCCCTTTCTCACTTTGTGACTATGACTGAGTACGACCCCACGTTCGACGTCGAGGTCGCCTTCCCCAAGACGTTCCCCGAGAATGTCCTGGCCGACGTCATCGCCGCCAATGGGCTTAAGCAGCTCCACACCGCCGAAACCGAGAAGTACGCCCACGTGACGTTCTTCCTGAACGGCGGTATTGAGGAGCCCAAGGCCGGTGAGGAGCGCGTGCTCGTGGCTTCGCCGAAGGTCGCCACCTACGACCTCAAGCCCGAGATGAGCGCCCCGGAGGTCACCGAGAAGCTCGTCGCTGCCATCAACGAGGATCGCGCCGACTTCTACATCGTGAACTTCGCCAACTGCGACATGGTGGGCCACACCGGCGTGTTCGAGGCTGCCGTTAAGGCTGTCGAGGCCGTGGACCACGCGCTGTCCCAGGTCATTCCGGCCATCCAGGCCAAGGGTGGCTTCGCGCTCATCACCGCCGACCACGGCAACGCCGACCACATGTACGACGTGGTTGACGGCGAGAAGAAGCCCTTCACCGCGCACACCACCAACCGCGTGCCGTTCATCATCGTGAGCGACACCGCTAAGCTCACCGGCATCGAGGATGGTCGCCTGTCCGACATCGCCCCGACCATGCTCACCATGGCCGGCCTCGAGCCCAGTGCCGAGATGACCGGCCGCGTGCTCGCTGTCGAGGAGTAGCCGGACTCGCCAAAAGCCCCCGGCCCTTTTGGTTGGAAAGCTGTCACCTGTTCGAGGTGGCAGCTTTTTTCTTAGGCATTGGGTACAAGGTGGAACACGCGGGCCGATGGGGGAGGGGTTGCTATGGCAAGAGCGTCTCGATTGCTTTCGAGTACGGGCGTCTACCATGTTATGACGCGAGGTGCAGGACGTCAGATTATCTTCAACGATGACCTGGATCGTCGAATGTACCTTGATTTTTTACGGCAGGCTATCAAAAAGTACGATATCTCGTTGCTTGCATGGTGCTTGATGGACAACCACACTCACCTGCTGATTGAAGACGGCGGGGACGGTCTCGTTCGGGCGATTCACTATCTTGACTCGCGATATGCCCAGCATTTCAACATCCGAAACGGGCATATCGGCCCGGTGTTCCAAGGCAGGTTTCTGAGCAAGCCGGTTGAGAGCCAGGCATATATGCTCCAGGCAATTCGGTACATTCACGACAATCCCTGTTCATTGGGAATCGGGCGAGATGAGTATCGATGGAGCAGCTATTCTGAATATGCAAGAGGGGACGGCCTGGTGGATTCTCGATTTCTATTCGAGGCGATTGGCGGACGCGAGCACTTCGAGGAGTTCAGCGCTGCCGGCAAGGCAGACGTGTACTACCCGCGTATGGGTAGCCGGATGGACCAGGCAGAGCTTGCGGAAGCCGCGCGTATTGCGACGGAGGGAAAGGACCCGTCAGCGGTAGCCGCGCTGCCCGTTCCCGAACGCGATCGCATCTTGAGGAGAATGAAGGAGGTTGGCCTTTCATACCGGCAGATCGAGCGTTTGACCGGGCTGGGCCGTTATCTCATCAAGCGCGTTGTTGGATGAGTGAAGTACCAACCAGCCAAAAGGGCCGGGGGCTTTTAGTTGGGGAGGTTTCATGCTCGTATTGAGAAACGAAACGGCCATCCTGCGTGATTTTATCGAAAGCGATATCGCTGACCACATCCGCTGGGAAACGGACGAGACGGAATGGAAGCTGTGGGACGCTCCTTGGGAGCATGAGGGGAAGTCCGACAAAGAGCGTGCAGTCGAGCTCGAAGGGGATATCGAGCGCATGCGCGGATGGGTTGCGCGCAACAAGGCGCTTGCCGACGACGTGCGCCGTACCAAGTTCGAGGTTTGCCTGGCGGACTCTGACAACCCGCTTCGAGCGATCCATGTGGGCAGTTGTGCGACCTATCAGCAACCAAAAGGGCCGGGGGCTTTTGGTTGGGCTCTGAGCAGGCGCGTCCCGATGCCACGGTGCCAATGCGAACGCCGTACGGATATGCCGAGCTCCTCGCGATGAGCCAAGCGAGGGCGCGTGCTGCCAGCAAGATTGCCGTCGCCCACGACCTCGCCTTCCTCGACCGCAACGAGTAAAACGCTTTCGGGTGCCTCATGCGCGCTCGGCCTCAACGGAAGAGGCAACACATTCCGAGCCGAACGTGAGGTTATCGGTCTCTCCGCCCACGGTTTTCAAGCAGGAGAGCAGCGCCTCTGCGTCTTCACCGTGCGCTTCTCAGATAACAAGGTGATAGTCCGCCATGCGTGCTCCCCTCTTGATGTCTTTCTTGCCGCTATGATACTGCTTGAAAAAGGACGGAAACACCATGATGCTCGTTTGGGCGCGGGGCGTGTATGCACGCCTTGGCATCTGGGCCAACCGGGAGGTTCCATGGATCGGATAGTCTTCTTCGACATCGACGGGACGCTTACAAGGGGAGTGACCTCGGGTGCCTATCTCGCAAATCTGCTCGGCCATGGGCACACCATGGAAGAGGCGGAGGCAGCTTGCGCGCGAGGCGAGATTACAAACGACGACGTCTGCCGGATAGACGCTGCGGGATATGTGGGACGCTCTGCCAGCGAGCTATTCGATATGCTTGAGGACATGCCACTTGTGGACGGCATCACTCAAGCTGTCGATGCGATTCATGCGGCTGGCGGTGAGGCCCATATTGCTTCACTTGCTTGGGGCATTGTGGGGGAGTACCTCTGCAAGCGCTTTCGGTTTGATGGTTATGTTGGTTCGGAGCTGGAAGTCGAGAATGGCGTATGCACGGGCGGCGTGGCGCATGCGCTTGAGGGCGAGGGAAAGTGCTCATACGCGCGTGAACTCTGTGAAAAGCGCGGCGTAGCTCTTGCGTCCTGCATGGCTATTGGCGACAGCCGTTCCGACATCCCGCTGTTCGAGCTGGTAGGCACTTCGATTGCCTTCAACGCCACCGAAGAAGCAGAGCGTGCGGCAACGAACGCCTACCGTGGGGGTAATATCGCCGAAGCGCTGGCGTGCGCCTTATAGGCAGCGAGAAAGCGTGGCCAACCAAAAGGGCCGGGGGCTTTTGGTTGCGAGGGCCTCACAAGGCCCGCACGAGGTCCGCTCGCCTACTCTCCATTTGTAGTTTCGTGGAAGAACAGGGGGAGTGTGGTACCATTACCCGCTGTACGTGAATTCAGCTTAGAAGGAGTCCTCGTGGGTCCGTTCCAGATCATCCTCTTTGGCGTGTGGGCGCTGTCCACGCTTCTGCTCATCGCGCTCGTCCTCATGCATTCCGGCAAGGGCACCGGCGTCTCCGATATGATCGCCAGCTCTCTGTACAACGCCAGCACCGCCACGGGTGTCATGGAGAAGAATCTCGACAAGCTCACCGTGATTGTGGCCTGCGTCTTCGCCGCCTGCGTCGTGCTCGCCATGTTCTTCTTCCCACAGGGCATCGTCGGTCTGTAGGCCAAACGCCCACCAACCACATTGCGTGCATCGGCCCGTTCGGAGTGAATCCGGACGGGCTTTGTCATGGGGCGATCGGGAGCCTATGCATGTCTGCATCAAGTGTTACACACTTGAAACAATACGTTGGCGAAAGATATCCATTTGATCGTTCTTTTATGCACTAAAGTACGGTTTATCATGCAAATGCTTCGCCAAACTAAAGAAAATGTGCGCCGATTACCAGAAACCTCATACTCCATTATGCAAAAGTGCGCTAATGTATTGACCATCGCGCGTGACCGATCAGCCTAACGGTCTCGCGAAGAGCAAGCGGGATGCGATACGTGTTCGCACCTCCGGTCGCACCAAAGGGGTGCATATCCGGCTCCGCGTTCCGTGAACCTGCATTATAAGGAGGATGGCATGGCTGATACCAAATTTACCCAGCCCGTGATGGGTCGTCGTACGTTTGTGGGCGGCGCCCTCGCCACGGGTGCCCTTGCTGCTCTCGCCGGTTGCGGCGGCGGTGGCGGCACTGAGGGCAGCGGCACCACCGCGGCTCCCGCCGGCGACAACGTGATGGGCTTCTATCTCTCCGAGCCCGCCTACATCGACCCGTACAACGCTCAGGAGAATCAGGGCACCGCTATCGCGCGCGCCATGTTCGATGGCCTCATGACCTGGGACTGGGACACCAACTCCGCTGTGCCCGTGTGTGCCGCCGAGGCCCCGACCGTCTCCGAGGATGGTCTGGTCTACACCTTCAAGCTCAAGGAGGGCATGAAGTTCCACAACGGTGACGCCGTCGACGCCGAGTCCTTCGTCCGCGGCTGGAAGCGCGTTGCCTCCCCCAAGATGGAGACCCCGTCCGACATCTGCTACCACCTCGCCCCGGTCGCGGGTTACGCCGAGTTCAACGCCGGCGACACCGATGAGTTCACCGGTCTCAAGGCCGTGGACGAGCTCACCTTCGAGGTCACCCTTTCCGCTCCGATGGCCGACTTCCCGGCCGTGTGCTGCCACCCTGGCCTTGTGCCGGTTCCCCAGGCCGCCGTGGACGATCCGAAGTCCTTCCTCGAGCAGCCGATCGGCAACGGCCCCTTCAAGATGGACGAGCCCTGGAAGCACAACCAGTACATCAACCTCGTGAAGTTCGACGAGTATCACGGCGAGGCCCCCAAGATCGACGGCGTGTACTGCTCCATCCAGAAGGACCCGGACACCGCTTACAACGAGTTCAAGGCCGGCACCATCGACTTCGCTCAGATCCCGACGGGCCAGATCAAGGACAATGTGGACAAGTACGGCAAGTCCGAGGACGGCTACACCTCCACCCCGGGCAAGCAGTGCCTGTTGGGCGTCGAGCTCTCCACCTACTTCATGATTCCGTGCTCCCAGGATCCGGTGCTCGCCGACGTGAACGTCCGCCGCGCCCTCTCCCTGGCCATCAACCGTCAGAACATCGTGGACACCCTGTACGAGGGTTCCCGCATGCCCGCCACCTCCATCATGCCGACCGCCATTGACGACTCGGAGGAGAATGTCTGGCAGTACTGCAAGTACGATCCCGATCAGGCCAAGCAGATTCTCGAGGACGCTGGCTACACCGCAGACGCCGATGGCAAGCGCGGTCTTGAGGTTACGCTGAACTACAACGGTGACGGTGGTCACGAGGATCTCATGTCCACCATCCAGCTCGACCTTGAGGCCGTTGGCTTCACTGTCAAGCAGGACGCCGTCGAGTGGGCTACCTACCTCGACAACCTCTCCAAGGACGAGTTCTCCCTTGGCCGCCTTGGTTGGACTGCCGACTATCCGACCATGGACAACTTCCTGTATCCGAACTTCTACACGGGTGCCGACAACAACTACGAGAAGTACTCCAACCCTGAGGTCGACAAGATGATGGAAGAGGCCCGTCAGATCCAGGACGAGGAGGAGCGTAAGGCAGCTTGCCGCAAGGTCTGCGCTCTCATCGGTGAGGATATGCCGGTTATTCCGATCATGTTCTACGCTCACAACTACGTCGCCTCTGAGCGCATGAAGAACTTCAACTACGACGCTCAGACCATCCCACACTTCGAGACGGCTGAGATCGCCTAGCGACCGGGATCAAAACCCGATAGCGCATGAACAGCAGGACATCGCGCAAGCGGTGTCCTGCCTTTGTTTGGCGGGTAATGCTGCAAAGTGCGGAATCGATCGTGTATATCTACGCATAATCCCCGCAGTATTCCTTAGCGGGTGACGTATAATTGCAATTTACGCTGCGACATACTGCAGCAAAGTGTAGTGTCCAAGAGACTAGGGAGGGTATCGCTGTGCTCAGGTACATCCTCAAGCGAATCCTGCAGTTCATCCCGGTCTTCCTCGGCGTCACGCTCATTCTGTTCATCATGCAGAATGTCGTGCCCGGCGATCCCATCAAGCTGATCGCCGGCGAGAAGAAGCTCGACCCGGTTACCGAGATGAACATCCGCGCCGCTCACGGCTTAATCGTGACGGACGAGAACGGCGACATCGTTTTCGACGAGAACGGTGACACCATCGAAACCCCCATGTGGGATCGTTACTTCACTTATCTGAGCGGCCTGCTCCATGGTGACCTTGGCCGTTCCTACCAGCGTGGCATCGACGTGTCGACCATGATTCTCGATGCCTATCCCTACACGGTGCAGATCGCCGTTGTCGCCATCGTCATCGAGGCAATTGTGGGCATTGGCGCCGGTATCATCTCGGCTATTAAGCGGTACTCCTTCTGGGACATCCTCGTGACCCTCACCACCTCGATGCTCGTGGCGATGCCCGCGTTCTGGCTCGGTCTGCTCCTCCAGTTGATATTTGGCATCTGGCTTAAAGACGCTACCGGCGGTGCCGTTGCGTTGCCCGTCTCGGGCGTCCCCGGTCCGCGCCCGATGTTCCCCGGCTGGATGTACTACATCCTTCCCGCCATCACGTTGGCTGCGGTATCCACCGCCTACACGGCCCGTATCATGCGTTCGCAGCTGATCGAGGTCATGAACCAGGACTACATCCGCACTGCCAAGGCCAAGGGCCTCTCCAAGCGCTCGATCATCTTCCACCACGCGCTCAAGAACGCCCTGATCCCGGTCGTTACCTATGTGGGCATGGACTTCGGTGCGATGCTCGCCGGTGCCATCCTGACCGAGACAGTCTTCAACTGGCCCGGTATCGGCCAGATGACGTACACCGCCATCACTCGCCGCGACTGGCCCATCGTCATGGGCGCCGTCACGGTCATCGTCATCGTGGTCATGATCATCAACCTGATCGTCGACGTGAGCTACGCGTTCCTCGATCCGCGTATCCGCCTTGGTAACAAGAGCGATAAGTAGGAGGCAAGAGACGTGCAGTACCCAATGAATACAATGGGCGAGCAGGTTCGCGCCGCCGCGGCCGAGGCCCATGTCGTTGCCAATGGCTCCGACAAACCCACGCGCACCCTGTGGGGTGACGCCTTCAAGCGCCTGAGGAAGAACAGGCTCGCGATGTTCGCCATCGTGTGGATCCTCATCGTCGTCGTCATCGCGGTCACCGCGGACCTGTGGGTTCCGAGTGTGCTCGGCGATCCGAACGCATCCGACACGGCCACCATGGTTATGAACTCCCGCCTTGCACCGTCCCTCCAGCATCCTTTTGGCACCGACACCCTTGGCCGCGATGTGCTCTCCCGCGTCATCTACGGCGCGCGCATCTCGCTGACCGTCGGTATCGTCGCCACGGGCATCTCCACTGCCATCGGACTGGTCATGGGCGCACTCGCCGCATACTACGGCGGCATCTGGGACACCATCATCATGCGTCTGGCCGACATCTTCCTGGCGTTCCCCTACACGCTGTTCGTCATCGCTATGATCGCGGTCATCGGCAATGGTATTCAGAACGTGTTTATCGCCATCGGCATCCTTGGCTGGCCCTCGATCGCCCGCGTGTTCCGCTCCGCCATCCTCTCCGTCAAGGAGAGCGACTACGTGGATGCCGCCCGATCCATGGGCGCTTCCGACGCGCGCATCATCGCCCGCCATATCTTCCCCAACTCCGTTGCTTCTATCGTGGTCTATGCCACTATGAACATCGGTGGCGCCATCCTGACCGAGTCCGCCCTGTCCTTCTTGGGCCTCGGCGTCGTCCCGCCCGATCCGTCGTGGGGCACCCTCATCCAGGAGGGTCAGAAGTACCTGCAGACCGAGCCGTGGCTCATGATCATGCCCGGCATCGCCATCCTGACCACCGTGCTCGCGTTCACGTTGCTCGGCGACGGCCTGCGTGACGCTCTCGACGTGAAGATGAAGGACGCGTAAAACCATGGCTAAGAACAACGATACTTTCGTGGACCTCAAGACGCAGCCGATCCCCGAGGGCCAGCATCTGCTCGAGGTCGACGACCTGAAGATGTACTTCCACACCGAGGACGGCGTCGTGCATGCCGTTGACGGCGTGAGCTACACGCTCGATCGCGGCGAGACGCTCGGCGTGGTGGGCGAATCCGGCTCTGGCAAGTCCGTGACCGCCATGACCATCATGGGCCTCATCTCCATGCCTCCCGGTAAGATTGAGGGCGGTTCCGTGACCTATCGCGGTCGCGACCTCCTCAATATGTCTGAGGAGGAGATGCAGCACGTCCGCGGCAATGACATTGCGATGATCTTCCAGGACCCCATGACCTCGCTCAACCCGGTTTACAAGATCGGTCGTCAGGTGGGGGAGGGCCTTCGTCTGCACCGCGGCTACTCCAAGCAGGAGGCGCTCAAGCGCGCCACTGAGCTGCTCGACCTCGTGGGCATCCCTGAGCCCGAGAAGCGCGTGAACGAGTATCCGCACCAGTTCTCCGGCGGCATGCGCCAGCGCGTCATGATCGCCATGGCTCTCGCCTGCGATCCCGACATCCTGATTGCCGACGAGCCCACTACGGCCCTCGATGTGACCATCCAGGCGCAGATTATCGAACTTATGCAGGAGATGCAGGAGAAGAACGGTAACGCCATCATCATGATTACCCACGACCTGGGCGTCGTCGCCGACATGGCCGACAAGATCATGGTCATGTACGCAGGTCACCCCGTGGAGTTCGGCACTGCCGACGAGATCTTTTACGAGAGCCGCCACCCCTACACCTGGGGCCTCATTCGCTCCATTCCCGAGCAGGCTACCGACGAGAAGAAGCCGCTTACGCCAATTCACGGCAATCCACCGTCGCTCGTCAACCTGCCGCAGGGTTGCGCGTTCGCGCCTCGTTGCCCGTATGCCACGGAGCTCTGCCACAAGGAACGCCCCAAGAAGTTCGTCATGGACAACGGCCATTACTCCGAGTGTCATTACGCCGATGATGATGCCTTCGTGAAGAAGTTCGCACCCGACACCTCCCGCTCCCGCGGGACCATGCCGACCGCGATTCCCGATAACGTGGATGTCGCAGCTTCGAAGGGAGGCGAGGCCTAAATGGCAGACAACAATACTCCGCTGCTCAAGGTTGAGCACCTCACGAAGGAGTTCCCCACCGGCTCCGGTTTCCTGGGCGGTAGGTTCTCCAAGAAGGTCGTCTCTGCGGTGAATGACGTCTCATTCGAGATCCGCGCTGGCGAGACCTTCGGTCTAGTGGGCGAATCCGGTTGCGGTAAGTCCACCACCGGCCGCGCCATCATGCACCTCGACCCGCCGACGTCCGGCAAGGTGTACTTTGAGGGCAAAGATATCTCCAAGATGAACAAGGCCGAGCTCAAGGATATGCGCCGCGACATGCAGTTCATCTTCCAGGATCCGTATGCATCGCTCAATCCGCGTATGACGATCGGCGAGATTGTTTCCGAGCCCATGGTCATCCATGGCATCGGTACGCCCGAGGAGCGCATGGATCGCGTTCGCGAGCTGCTCGACGTCGTTGGCCTCAATCCCGAGCACATTAACCGATATCCGCATGAGTTCTCTGGTGGCCAGCGTCAGCGCGTCGGTATCGCCCGCTCGTTCATTCTGCGTCCGAAGCTGATCATCTGTGACGAGCCCGTTTCCGCGCTCGACGTCTCCATTCAGGCCCAGGTTCTGAACTTGCTGAAGGACCTTCAGCAGCAGTACGGTACCGCCTATCTGTTCATTGCCCACGACCTTTCCGTCGTTCAGCACATTTCCGATCGCGTCGCCGTCATGTACCTCGGTAAGATGGTCGAGCTGTCCGACTGGAAGAGTCTGTACGCCGAACCGAACCATCCGTATACGCAGTCGCTGCTCTCCGCCGTGCCGGTCCCCGATCCGGACGTGCAGAAGAGCCGCAAGCGCATCATTCTTGCCGGTGATCCGCCGAGTCCGATCGACCCGCCGAGCGGTTGCCGTTTCCACACGCGTTGCCCGATCGCGCAGGGCAGATGTGCCGAGGAAGTGCCCGAGTTCCGTGAAATCGGCGCGGGCCACTTCTGTGCTTGTCATTATGCGACGCCGTTCCCCATCAAGGAGTCGTACATCGACCTGTAAGGGCCCCTCAGCCCTCATGACGCCAACCGATCAAACGTCCTCGAAAGCCCGCCTTTGGCGGGCTTTCTGCGGAATGTACGCTTGGATGTGAAACGCGAGGGCTGTCCGTACTTAGTCGCGAGCGTGGACGAGAAAAGTCTCATGCATGAGGGGACTTTGCTGGGATGGTCACTGCTCGGTTGGGGTTGCGCGGGTTTTGCTTTAGAGTGGTGGGATGAAAGTGCATCTGTGCAATAGATCCGGGAAGGGGCCGAGATGATCGACAGGCGTGCATTCCTAGGCGCTGCGGCATGCGGTGTGATGGGGCTTGGACTAAGCGGGTGCAGCCAGGTTGAGGGTGGCGATGCGGGCTCAAGTGATGACGTCCCGCCCTCATGGGTGACGTGTCGTATCGGCAAGCCCTCGGCAATCGACCCCCTGCTCGTCTCCGATCGGTTTGGCCTCCAGGTGCTTCATGCGCTTTTTTGCCCCCTCACGCGCATTGTGGACGGCGTGGCGACACCCGCTGCAGCCCGCAGCATTACCGCTTCCGATGACGCGCGCACGTTCACCTTCAGCCTTGTCGAAGGTGCGACGTTCCACAATGGTGAATCCGTCACGGCCTCTTGCTTCAAGCGGGCGTGGGAGCGTTTGGTCAAGCCGATGTCCGACGATACGGATGAGGATCGGACACACAAGGAGAATGGTGGCGAGGGCCCTCGTAGCCGCTGGGGATCCTTGCTTTCCGCCATCGATGGGTATGATGCCCTGTCTGGCGGCCGGGCCTCGGAATTGGTCGGTTTGCGCTGTCCTGACGACCTCACGCTTACCGTGTCGCTTACCGAGCCGCATGCAGCCTTCGCCTCGATTGTCTCGCATCCAGCTCTCGGTCCTGTTCCCGCGAGTGCGGAGGACAATCCCGTTATGTTTTCGGAACAGCCCATGGGCAATGGACCGTTCATGTTAGACCGCCCGTGGAAGGGAAAGGGCGACATTCGGCTCACGCGCTTTGACGAGTGCGCATATGGTGCGAGCTTGGTGGATGGCGCCCTACTCGCCATTCATGACGACACCGTTGCCGCATACAACCATTTCCAGGCGGGTGTCCTCGATATCTGCGATGTGCCCGTTGACCAGTTGAAGGATGCCGAAGATGCGCGCGGCATTTCGTCGAGCGTGGGGATCATGAAACCGGGCGAGCGGTTCGTTCAGGGGCCTGAAGCCGGGTTGACGTACATGGTGTGCAACACGCGTGTGGCCCCGTTCGACAACGCCGTCTTTCGCCGTGCGATTTCCTGCGGTATCGACCGCGAAGCCCTTTGCAAGAAGGTGCTCAATTACAGCGCCGCTTCCGCCATGAGCCCGGTTGCCCCATGCGTGGGCGAGGCGGTGTCGTGGGAGGCGTGCGCGTTTGATGCTGACCGGGCTCTGGAGCTCATAGAGGGGCTGAGCGCGCAGGAGCGGGAGGACGAGGCCCAGCAGACCATGGGTTCTGCCGAAGAGTCAAAAGACGCTCCAGAGATGACGGCGGAGCCGCTGAATCTCGATTTCACCCTAACGTATCGCGAGGGGGGCGTGCAGGGGCGCATCGCCGACCAAATCGCGAGCGATTTGTCCGACTTGGGGCTGACGGTGAAGACCGCTGCGCTGGCAGCGGAAGACCTCGCCGAAAGCCTTGATAAGGGCGATTGTGCGTGCTGCCTCGTCACGTTCGACCCGGCGGCTGCCACAATCGACACGGTGGTGTCCCAGTTGCTTGGCACCACGTCTGAGCGAGGCTCATGGGCGGGATACGAAGATGATGCGCTCACCGCCGCCCTCACCACCATGGCCGAGCAGCGCGACGCGACGGAGCGTACCGAGCGCGCAAGGGAGGCCCTTGTCCTTGCGTCCGAGGCGATGCCGATGATCCCCCTGGTGCATCCGGCGTATGCCAAGGTCGCATCTGATCGCGTGCAGATGGCGAATGTCTTGCCGAACGGGCTCGTCGATCTTGGTTCCGTAGAGCTCGTCTAGCCCTAAATCCCCAGCGGGGAAGGGCGGATCTTTCTTACTGCCAGGCCCCGCCTCTCACCTGCGTTCAGAGGGATCTTTGCAGGTACTTCTTGCAAGGAAGTCTTCTGCAGGCCCTTTCGCAAAACTTTTTTGAAAAAGGGGCTTGCGCGAATGATGGGACTCGGGGTACTATCTTCCTCGTTGCAGACGCGGTAACGCGAAAGCAAACGTCGGAGTGGCGGAATTGGCAGACGCGCTAGCTTGAGGTGCTAGTGACCACATTTCGGTCATGCGGGTTCAAGTCCCGCCTCCGACACCACGCATGTGAAACGCGAGCCCGGTTTGGGTTCGCGTTTTTGCTATATATCGCACGCGGCCGTGCGATTCGCCGGCAGCCCCCTCGCGCGTCCGCGTTATGTTGGTACGGCGGAGGTGGCGCATGGAACATATGCACAACGAGGAATTGAGCGACGTCGCCCGTTTGGTCGAGGTGACGAGTGACGCCGTCGCTATCTGTGATGCCGACGGCGCGGTACGCCATGTCAACCGCCAGTTTCTCGTCCTCCAGAAGATGAGCCGCTCCCAAGTCGTCGGCGCCGACATCAAAGACCTGCTCTACAGTTCGGGATTTGAGCGAGCCGCCGGTCACAAGATGCCTTTTTCGTCCGATGGCGAAGAGAACACGCTGATGCTCAAATTGCCCGACGGCTCCTTCATCCCCGTACGCGTACGTGCGCTTGAGCTCATCGAGACGGAGAAGGGCGACTGCCATGCGCATCGATATGTGGTCGCCATCCGCAGCCTCGAGGAGCAGTACGCCCACGATCGCAAGACGCAGCGCCTGCTTTCTGAGCTCCAAGCCGCCAATAAACGCCTCTCGGGCACGCTGTCGGTCATCATGTCCACGGTGGGCTCCAGCGATATGTCGACGTTGCTGGACACGGTGCTCAACCGCATGGCCGACACGCTCGATGCGGCGGGAACGACCATCTACTTTGCCGAGGGTGGCGGCTTCAAGCTGCGCGGTGTGAGCCGAGGCATTGCGGCCAGGTATGTACCCGATTTCATTCCCTATGGCGCGGGTGTGCCCACCCACGTCCTACGCGAGCAACGAGCCTGCCGACTGTCGCTGGTGCCCGTCGATCCCGCAGACCCTACGGCACCCGGCGCCTTTTATGACCTCGATGCCCGTGTGCGGCACAACGTGCGCCTGCAGGACATGCCTCCATTCAAGACCATGATTGCGGTCCCCGTGTACTTTGGAACGCAGGTTTTGGGCGTTGTTGAGCTCGGCTGGACGCGCCCGTGCAATCCGCGCATCTACGACGTCCGTGTTCTCGAGGTCATATGCGATTATCTGTCCATTGAGTTGATGGGGGTGGTGAGCAGTCTGCGTGCCGCGCGCACCTCGTCCCTCACGCGCTCGCTTAGTCGAATTCGCGAGCTTTTGTACGCGAACGGAAAGGACCCCATTGCGGCATGGACCGAGATGACAAGCGAAGTCACTGAGCAGTTGTCTTGCCACCTTTTGCCCGTGTTACATGATGTGGAGCGCGGTGCCTACGTGATTGACTTTGATGGCGGAAGCCGCATGGACCTTCCCTGCGACGTTGAGGAAATGTTTTTCTCGGTGACGACTCCCGCTGCCCGAGTGGGCGCTCCCGCATCGGCCGACCTGCTTGGTGACGAGGCGGGTGCCCTCGCGGCGCCCGAGCCTCCCAAGCAGATTCGCTTGGCGCGTGTGGACCGCATCACCTGGGTCGGTGAGTGGCTTGAGCGTCACGGCCTTCCGTGCCAGGGCGTTTTCGTGGATATGGGTCGCGAGCAAGACGAGGGCGCATTTGTCGAAGACGACGGCCCGTTCGCCGCCGTCCTCCCGCCCCGTCGATTCTTGTTGCTACGTGATGATTCCCAAGAACCCGTGGACGATATGGAGTTCGATTACCTGACGCATCTCGCGCATGACTTCGAGCTCATCATGGACGGGGCCGTGCAGCAGAAGAGCGAGCGTCGCATTGCCCAGACCTTGCAGGCTGGCATGCGCAACGACCTTGGGGTTGTTCCGGGCATCACCTCGGATTCGCTGTATTCTTCCGCCACGCGCCAAGCGCTCGTGGGGGGCGACTTCTACACCCTCATCCGCCTGCCCGACGATCGCGCCGTGATGATTTTGGGCGATGTGTCGGGAAAGGGCGTGGAGGCTGCGTCGATGTCCGCGCTCGTCAAGACGGCACTCACCGCATATGCCTGGGAGGGGGCGAGCCCGGCGCGTATGGCGCGGTCGCTCAACCGCATGCTCATGAGTTTCTCGCGCGTGGAGACCTTCGTGACCATGTTCATCGCAAAGCTCGATCTGCGCCATGGGCGCGCGACGTATTGTTCGGCCGGCCATCCCCCCACCATGCTCGTGAAGGCCAACGAGGCCGATGGCGTGGAGGCGGAGTTGCTGAGCGTCCAGTCGGGTGTGGTGGGCGCCTTCTCGAGTATGGTGTACGAGAACGGTACCTTCTCGTTTAACCCCGGGGACATTCTCTTTATGTACACCGACGGTGCCATCGAGGCCCGCGATGCTGCAGGCGAGTTCTTTGGCGAGGCTCGTTTGCGTGAGGTGCTGCTTCGTGCCGCTGCTGAGGGCGTTGAAGGCCTGTGCGCACAGGTTCTGGATGAGCTCGATGCATTTACGGGTTCGGCACTCGATGACGATATCGCCCTCGTGGCGTTGAGGTTCGACCGGCGCGGCGTCTGATGCGTTTGCGTGCGAGGGTATCGGTGGACGGTGAACGGGGAACCATAGCAACATGAACGAGTGGAATGACATAGCCGTAATCGCCCCGGCGGGCGATATCGATATCGCTTCGGTACCGCGCCTGCGTGAGCAGGTCGATGCCCTCATCGAAAACGGGGTACGGCGCATTCTGGTGAACTGCCAGAATGTGAGTTTCATCGACTCGACGGGGCTGGCGTTCCTGCTCGTGCGCGCGCGGACGCTATTCGATCGCGAAGGGCTGCTCTCGCTGGTGAACACCTCTCCCCAGGTGGTTCGCTTTCTCCAGATCGCCCGCCTGCTGGACGCCCTGCATGTTTCGGCCGCAGAAAAGCCGCCTATTCCGGTGCTTGCGCCCGATGCGCCGCCCCTGTGGAGCAAAACGCTCGCCATTCGACCCGGCGTCGAGAACCTGGGCATGTACCGGCACCGCATCGCTGAGTTGCTGGGTGGCCTGCCGCTGTCGCGCGATGACTGCTTCGACACCGCTTTGGCGGCGGGCGAAGCGCTGTCGAATGCCTACGATCATGCCTGCGGCGGCAAGGGGAGCACCATGACGGTGATCGCCTACACCGACCGCGTGGTGATCGAGGTGCGTGATTGCGGGTGCGGATTCGAGATCGCGGACGGCGAGGAACCTCCAGAGAGTCGAGAGCGCGGTCGCGGCATCCGACTCATGCGCATGTTGGTCGATAGCGTCGACGTGCGCCGTCGCGTCGACGCGCCTGGCACGCAGGTGCGCCTTATCAAGATGATCGCTTGATGCTCCTGCGGCGGGGCGGGGATCGCATTCGTTGCCACTGGTTTTGTTTTGGCGCCTGGGCAATGACCCCTCTTGACGAGCATGGTCTGGTACGGAAAAGGGCACCCCAAAGGATGCCCTCAATCAAATCATATGGAGGCGGCTCCCGGATTCGAACCGGGGGTAAAGGCTTTGCAGGCCTCTGCCTTACCACTTGGCCACTTCGCCTTATATGCAAAGGGCCGATTGAAATCGGCCCCGGCACATTCAATGGAGCGGACAACGGGGCTCGAACCCGCGACCCCAACCTTGGCAAGGTTGTGCTCTACCAACTGAGCCATGTCCGCTTGCGAGAAAGTACTATACGCAATCAGACGATAATGTGCAAGTCATTTTTCATGATTGTTTACGCTGCTGGGGTGATCCTTGGGGTCGTCCAGACAGCGACCGCCTGTCCTCACGGGCACGCCGCGACAAGTCCGCACCGGTGCCGCGGCGACGAGTTCTTGCCGCAGGGCTCGTTGGCTTGCGTGAGTCGCAGGCATCCTCCTCGAGATCGGTGCGCGGTAATCTGCGTAAAACCCGAGATTAGACTGCTGTTTCAAACAATTTTAAAAAAGATGGAAAAAGTTGTTGACCGAACGCTCGTATCTGGGCTATATTAATCCCCGCGCTGATGCGCACCTGAGTTGGGCGATTAGCTCAGGGGGAGAGCACTACCTTGACACGGTAGGGGTCACAAGTTCAAATCTTGTATCGCCCACCATAAGCGGACATGGCTCAGTTGGTAGAGCACAACCTTGCCAAGGTTGGGGTCGCGGGTTCGAGCCCCGTTGTCCGCTCCATTGAATGTGCCGGGGCCGATTTCAATCGGCCCTTTGCATATAAGGCGAAGTGGCCAAGTGGTAAGGCAGAGGCCTGCAAAGCCTTTACCCCCGGTTCGAATCCGGGCTTCGCCTCCATATGATCATGCTGGGCACCCCACGGGGTGTCCATTTTTTCTTTCGTTCCTCCGCGTTCCGAGTGCGCGAAGCCCAATCACAACATATAGGCTTCCTGCGGTTATGGTGAGGGTCTCTTGTTCCACTTGTCGGCGACTGGCGGAGAACTTGTGGACACCTCGGTTGCGGCTCCCGCGCGCATTTTGGCATCAATGCAGGTGGGGGAGGGTGAGCCCTCTTCTACTAAGCGTGCGATTTTTGCAACTGTGAATGAGAGGTAAAAAAAGCACATTGCTGTTGACCTGCTAAAACACAACATATAGTGATTCCGTTTACGGATGTCACCAGATATTGATGACAAAATGCCGTATCATACTTGTGAAAGGCAATGATGAGCCTCGACCCCGCTGCCATATGCAAATGCGTGGGGCCGGGGCTTTCCTATCCCGTAACGAAGTCACGAGCAAACTTGGGTCGCGGAGGAGTCACATGAAGATCATCAAGCGCAGCGGTTCCGAGGTCACGTTTGACCTCCAGAAGATCATCAACGCCATCAACGGCGCCAACAGTGAGGTCAAGAGCAGTGAGCGCCTCACCGATCGTCAGGTTCGCTACGCCGCGGAAAACGTCGCCGACCGCTGCGAAGAGGCCGGCCACACGGTCTCCGTCGAGGAGATCCAGGACATGGTCGAGGATGAGCTTATGGCCCTTGACCGCTTCGAAGTCGCCCGTCGTTACATCATCTACCGTTACGTGCAGGGCCTCAAGCGCCAGAAGAACACCACCGACGACAAGATCCTGTCACTCATCGAGTGCAACAACGAGGAAGTCAAGCAGGAGAACTCCAACAAGAACCCGACCGTCAATTCGGTGCAGCGCGATTACATGGCCGGTGAGGTTTCCAAGGACCTCACGCAGCGCGTCCTGCTTCCCGCCGAGGTCGTTGAGGCCCACAACGAGGGCATCATCCACTTCCACGACTCCGATTACTTCGCCCAGCATATGCATAACTGCGACCTCGTGAACCTTGAGGACATGCTGCAGAACGGCACGGTCATTTCCGGCACGCTCATTGAGCGCCCCCACAGCTTCTCCACCGCCTGCAATATCGCCACGCAGATCATCGCCCAGGTCGCCTCCTGTCAGTATGGCGGCCAGTCCATCTCGCTCACGCACCTCGCACCGTTCGTCGAGGTCAGCCGTCAGAAGATCCGTCGTCAGGTCGAGGCGGAGCTCGTCGAGCTTGGCGTGGATGCCCCCGAGGAGAAGGTGTCCGAGGTCGTGGAGACCCGCCTGCGCGATGAGATCCGCCGTGGCGTGCAGACCATCCAGTATCAGGTCGTCACCCTCATGACCACCAACGGCCAGGCGCCCTTTGTGACGGTGTTCATGTACCTCAATGAGGCCCGCAGCGAGGCCGAGAAGCGCGATCTTGCCATGATCATCGAGGAGACCCTGCGCCAGCGCTACGAGGGCGTGAAGAACGAGGCGGGCGTGTGGGTCACCCCCGCGTTCCCCAAGCTCATCTACGTCCTCGAGGAGGATAACGTCCGCGAGGGCTCCGAGTACTTCTACCTGACCCAGCTCGCGGCCAAGTGCACCGCCAAGCGCATGGTGCCCGATTACATCTCCGAGAAGAAGATGCGCGAGTTCAAGCTCTCAAAGGGTGAGACCGAGGGCAACGGCGATTGCTACACCTGCATGGGCTGCCGCAGCTTCCTCACGCCCGATCGCTCCGGCAACGGGTATGACAACGTGGCCCGCGCCAAGAACTACGAGCCCGGCAAGCCCAAGTACTATGGTCGCTTCAACCAGGGCGTCGTGACCATCAACCTGCCCGACGTCGCGCTCTCCTCGCAGGGCGACATGGACAAGTTCTGGGAAATCTTCGATGAGCGTCTGGAGCTGTGTCATCGCGCCCTGCGCTGCCGCCATGAGCGCCTTCTGGGCACCCTGTCCGACGCCGCGCCCATTTTGTGGCAGTACGGTGCTCTGGCGCGCCTGGACAAGGGCGAGAAGATCGACAAGCTGCTTTTTGGCGGCTACTCGACCATCAGCCTCGGCTATGCCGGCCTGTACGAGTGCGTGAAGTTCATGACGGGCGCCAGCCACACCGATGAGAAGGGCACGCCGTTCGCCATGGCGGTCATGCAGCGCATGAACGACAAGTGCAACGAGTGGAAGGCCGCGGAGGACATCGACTACTCCATCTACGGCACCCCGCTGGAGTCGACCACCTACAAGTTCTCCAAGTGCCTGCAGCGCCGCTTCGGCATCATCCCCGGCGTGACGGACAAGGGCTACATCACCAACAGCTACCACGTCCATGTCTCGGAGGAGATCGACGCCTTCGACAAGCTCAAGTTCGAGAGCCAGTTCCAGCGCCTGTCCCCGGGCGGCGCCATCTCCTACGTCGAGGTGCCCAACATGCAGGACAACCTCAAGGCGGTCATCCGCGTCATGCAGTACATCTACGACAACATCATGTACGCGGAGCTCAACACCAAGAGCGACTACTGCCAGGAGTGCGGCTACGACGGCGAGATCAAGATCGTCGAGGACGACGGCAAGCTGGTGTGGGAGTGCCCGCATTGCGGCAATCGCAACCAGGAGACGCTGAATGTCGCCCGCCGCACCTGCGGCTACATCGGCACGCAGTTCTGGAACCAGGGCCGCACGGAGGAGATCCGCGATCGCGTGCTGCATCTGTAGGGGAATCGGATGAACTACGCGGAGATCAAGCACTTTGATATCGCCAATGGCGAGGGAGTGCGCACGACGCTGTTTGTGAGCGGGTGCCGCCGTGGGTGTAAGAATTGCTTTAACGAGGTGGCGTGGAACTTCGCCGCGGGCAAGCCCTTCACGGCCGAGGTGGCCGACGAGATCATCGGGAGCCTGCGCCCCGATTACGTGGACGGGCTGACGCTGTTGGGCGGCGAGCCCATGGAGCCCGAGAACCAAGAGGGCCTGGTCGAGTTCGTGGAGCGCGTTCGCAAGGAGTTCCCGCGCAGCTGCGGCAAGACCATCTGGTGCTTTACAGGCGACACATGGGACCGCGAGCTCGTGGCGGGTGGGCGACACCATACGGAGTTCACCGACCGCTTGCTTGCCTGCATCGACGTGCTGGTGGATGGCCCCTTCGTCCAAGACCTGCACGACATCACGCTGCGTTTTCGCGGTTCGTCCAACCAGCGCATCATCGACATGCCCGCCACGCTCGCCGCGCTCGCTGCGGGGGAGGCCCCCGCGGACGCTGTGCGTCTGTGGAGGGACGCCGAGGTGTACGCAGCGCATTCGATGTAGGCGCGGTCGGCGAGGACGGGATGGGCCGCGCGGTGGTCACGGCATCGCGGCAGTCGGTGGCGTTTGATGTGTGTCACCACGGCATGTGGCGCACGGGAAAGGGGAGACGATGCGAACGTTGGAGACAGATAGGCTCGTGCTGCGTCGCTTTACCGAGGCGGACGCGTCGGCGCTGTTCCCCATGATGAGCGATGCGCAGGTGAATCGTTTCTTGCCGTACGCCGTGCACGGGAGTGTGGCAGATACGGCGAGCTATCTTGAGGAGAATTACCTGCGATGGTATCGCGCGGCCGACGCGGACGAACGCCGCTCGGATGGGCTGCCGCTCGACATGCATTGCGCGATTTGCCGCAAGCGCGGCCGCGTAGAGGCGGGCGAGTTGCTCGGCTTCGTGAGCATCGACGCTGAGGGCGACGCATATGATATGGGGTACGCCCTGGCTCGCGATGCGCAGGGCCAAGGCTTCGCGACCGAGGCGGTGCGAGCGATGCTCGGTGAGGCTCGCCGAGCGGGCTATCCATTCGTCACGGCGACGCACGATGAGCTCAACCCGGCATCTGGTCGCGTGATGGAGCACTGTGGCATGACATATCGCTATTCGTATCGAGAGCACTGGCAGCCCAAGGGCATTGACGTGGTATTCAAACTCTGTCAAATCGACTTCGCGCCCGATGCGTCAACCTACTCGGGCTATTGGGAGCGCTACCCACAGCATTGGGTGTAGAGGCCGCATGGTGCGGCTCGTGTCTTCCGGCGCGTGGTACGATTGTCGATATTATCTGCGGAAAGTGAGTGAAACATGGTCGATCAAGATAAGGTGTGCGAGGCGGTTCGCCTGCTGCTCGAGGGCATTGGCGAGGACCCGACGCGTGAAGGGCTCCTCGAGACGCCCGATCGAGTTGCACGCATGTACGCCGAGCTCGCGGGCGGCATGGATCAAAGCGCGGCCGCGCATCTATCTAAGACCTTTTCCGTTACCGAGAGCGGCCTCGTCATAGAGCGCGATATCCCGTTCTACTCCCTGTGCGAACATCATCTGCTGCCCTTTTACGGCACGGTGACCATCGGGTATATTCCGAATGGGCGCGTGGCGGGGCTTTCCAAGCTTGCACGCACGGTCGAAGTGTTCGCCCGCCGACTTCAGCTGCAAGAGCAGCTCACCGGCCAGATTGCCGACGCCCTCATGGACAATCTCGACTGTGCCGGGGTCATCGTGCTCATCGAGGCCGAGCACCTGTGCATGACCATGCGCGGCGTGCAGAAGCCCGGCACCAAGACCACCACGCTTGCCCGTCGTGGCGTATGTGCCGAGTCCGGCGTCGAGGCCGCGCAGTGGGAAGAGCGTTTCTTCCGCATGTTGGGGAGATGACACCGGCTGGCGTGCGGATGGTAGCATAACTAGGAAAAACCCCCCGATTTCGCGAAGTTTTGTCGAGTTGTGCTACCAGTTGGCCGGGCATCCGTGGGAGGTCTACCGGCCGTCAGCGGGGAGGAAGATGGCGGGGGCCTTATGGACAGTCTAGAACCGATCGAACTGCGCTCTGAAGTGCCCTCGACGAACGCCGAGATGAAGAGGCGCGGCCGCGTGGGTGCGCCCCATGGTGCCGCGCTCAGGGCACTCGTCCAAACTGCGGGACGCGGGCAGCGCTCGCACGACTGGGCGTCGCCCGAGGGTGGCTTGTACCTATCCGTCCTCATCCGTCCCGAAGTCCCGGGCGAGGCCCTGCCCGCCCTGCCCGTTGCCTGCGCCTTGGGCGCCCTGGGGGCACTTCGCGAGGTGGGATGTCCCCGTGCTCGACTCAAATGGCCAAACGACATCGTGGTAGGTAATCACAAACTCGCTGGTATCCTGACCGAACTTGTCGCAACGGGCGAGGACGTTTTCGCGGTGTGCGGTATTGGGGTGAACATGGAAGCCCCCGTCGTATCGACGCGATCGGGGAGCATTGCCGCGCTGCATCCGACGGGCTTGTTGGACGAGCTCGCACCGGGCATGACGCCTCCGTCGCTCGAGGACCTGGCAGAGCTCGTTCGAAAGCGCATCTTGGATGCCGCCTCGGATTGGGAGGCCGCTTACGGGAAAACCGCGGCGTACCGCGGGTCGGGGAGGCCTGTTGCGCACGTTCCGGGATATGACATTGCCCGATGGGCGGAAGACCCCGTTCGCGGCGGCGCCGAAGGTCCTCTGGCACCCCTTCTGGCACCTTATAACGCTTGCCTTGCCTTTGTGGGACAGCGGGTGCGCGTATATGCCATCGACGGTGAGGAGCGAGCGCAGGGGACGTTTTTGGGAGTCGACGGGTATGGCCGCGCGCTCGTCGCGCAGCGGGACGGTTCGGTTGCCGGCTATGATGCGGCGGATGTCTCGATTCGTCCGCTCTCGCTCATGGGCGAGTAGCCCGAGTGCCTTAAGGTCGAAGACGAGGGGCCAGCTCCGTCTCGGCGGTTTACGGCGACGAGGCACGTGTCCAAGCGTGGTCTCCATGAGGGAGTTTGCGGGGTCAGAGACGTCGCTTCCAGTCCGTCTATCCTCGGGCTCACGCCGTCCTTGCCGAACCGATCTCGGCCCGCAAAAAGCGCCCGCGGCGTTGCGTGCCGCGGGCGCTGTGCGTTCATGGTGGCGGCCGAGCAGGATATCGGGCCGGGAGCTTGACGTCGGGCCGGGAGCCGGCCTGACTGTCCGGAGCCCCCTATGCCACGTCGATGGAAACGTTGACCTCCTGCACGGGGACGTCGTAGAACGGGTCCTCGCGGCGGCCGAGGAAGTCGCGTGCCTGCTCGGGGAACAGGGCGTAGGACAACACATCCTCCTCCGAGCGGGCGTACTGCGAGATCTCCTCGCGCAGGCGCGGCATCGCGGGTTCGATCAGGTCGGCCGGGCGGCAGGTGATGACCTCGTCGTCGCCGATGATCTGGCGGCGGATCTTCTCTGAGATGGTCACGGGCGGACGGCCGTATTGACCGCGCACGTAGTCCTTGATCTCGGCGGGAACGACTTTGTAGCGCTCGCCGGAGATGACGTTCATGAGCGCCTGGGAGCCCACCATCTGGGACAGCGGGGTCACGAGCGGCGGGTAGCCCAGGTCGGCGCGGACGCGCGGGACCTCGGCGAGCACCTCGGCGTACTTGTCCTCCACATGCATGTCCTTCAGGTTGGCAAGCAGATTGGAGAGCATGCCGCCGGGGACCTTGTACAGCAGCGCCTTGGGCTCGACGGCCATGACCTTGGGGTTCAGGCCACCCTCGTCCAAAAAGCGGTTGCGGATGGGCAGGAAGTGCGCTGCCACGGCCTCGAGCTTCTCGATGTCCAGGCCGGTCTTGTAGCCGAGGGCCTCCAGCGCGATGGCCATGGACTCGGTGGCGGGCTGGCTCGTGCCCTCCGCGAAGGGGGAGGAGCAGGTGTCGATGATGTCGGCGCCCGCCTCGACGGCCTTGAGGTAGGTCATCTGGGCGATGCCGGCGGTGCCGTGCGTGTGCACCTGCAGCGGCAGGTCGCAGGAGGCCTTGATCTCGCTCACGAGCTCGAAGGCGACGTCGGGCGTGAGGACGCCGGCCATGTCCTTGATGCAAATGGAGTCGGCGCCGGCGCGGGCCATCTCGTTGGCGAGGCTCACGAAGTAGCGCACGGTGTGCACGTCGCTGGTGGTGTAGGAGATGGCGGCCTGGACCTCGCCGCCCGCCTCCTTGGCGGCGCGGATGGAGGTCTGGAGGTTACGGGTGTCGTTCAGCGCGTCGAAGATGCGGATGACGTCGATGCCGTTCTCCACCGACTTCTTGACCAGGGCCTCGACCACGTCGTCGGCGTAGTTGCGGTAGCCGAGCAGGTTTTGGCCGCGCAGCAGCATCTGGAGCTTGGTGTTCTTGACGTGGGCGCGGATGGTGCGCAGGCGCTCCCAGGGATCTTCGTTGAGATAGCGTAGACAGCTGTCGAAGGTGGCACCGCCCCAGACCTCGAGCGACTCGAAGCCGCACTCGTCGAGGGTTTCCAGGATGGGGAGCATGTCCTCGATGGGCATGCGCGTGGCGATCTGACTTTGCTGGCCGTCGCGCAGGACGGTCTCCATGAAGCGGATCTTGCGGGTCATGCTAGGCCTCCTTCGACGGCGGGAAGAGTCGGGCGAGGGCGAGCGAGATCACGTAGATGACGAACATGACGATGAAGATGCCGCCCCAGCCTAAGATGAGGATCTGGATGGCGAGGGACAGGTCGGTGGAAAGTCCGAGCGATGCGATGAGATCGGTCATTGCCAGCACCCCTTTCTAGAGCAGAAGGCCGAGGACGAGACCGCCGGCGACGACCGAGGCGATCTGACCGGCGACGTTGGCGGCAGCGGCCTGCATGAGGATGAAGTTGCCGGGATCCTCCTCGGTGGCGAGCTTCTGGACCACGCGCGAAGCCATGGGGAACGCGGAGATGCCCGCGGCGCCCACCATGGGGTTGATCTTCTCCTTGCGGAACAGGTTCAGGAGCTTGGCGAACATGACGCCGCCCACGGAGTCCATGATGAAGCCGATGAGGCCGAGGCCCATGATGATGAGCGTGTCGAACTGGAGGAACTCGCTGTATTCCATCTTCACGGAGACGCACAGCCCCAATAGGATCGAGATGAGGTTCACGAGCTCGTTTTGGGCGGAGGCGGACAGCGAGTTGAGCACGCCGCACTCGCGCAGCAGGTTGCCGAACATGAGGAAGCCCACGAGCGGCAGGGACACCGGGGCGATGAGGCCGGCGACCACGCAGATGGTGACGGGGAAGAGGATCTTTGCCGTCTGGGAGACCTGACCGGGGCGGTAGGTCATGCGGATGGCGCGCTCCTTCTTGGTGGTGCAGGCCTTGATGGCGATGGGTTGGATGATGGGGACGAGCGCCATGTAGGAGTACGCCGCGACCATGATTGCGCCCATGTACTTCGAACCGAGTGAGTTGGCCACGAAGATCGAGGTGGGGCCGTCCGCGGCGGCGATGATGCCCGCGGAGGCGGCGTCGGCGATGTCGAAGCCAAAGACGCCCGTGGCCACGATGGTCACGAAGAAGATGCCGAACTGCGCGGCGGCGCCGAATAGCAGCAGGAACGGGTTGGCGAGCAGCGGGCCGAAGTCGATCATGGCGCCGATGCCGATGAACAGCAGCAGCGGGAACAGCTCGGTCTCGATGCCGGCGTCGAACAGGATCTGGAACGGTCCGGGCTCGGTGCCGGTCATGAGGACGCCGGACGCCGGGATGTTCACCAGGATGGTGCCGAGTCCCATGGGCACGAGCAGCGTGGGCTCGTACTCCTTCTTGATGCCCAAGTACATGAGGACGCAGCCGATGAGGATCATCGCGATGCGCCCCGGCTCGGCGATGAGCGCCTGCACGCCGTCGAGTAGGATTTCCATAATGCCTCTTTCTGGAAGAAAGCGCCGCCTTGGCGGCGGCGCGTCGGGGTGTACTTAGGCGATGGTGAAGAGCGTGTCGCCCGGGTTCACCATGGCGCCCTTTTCGACGTTGATGGAGGCGATGGTGCCGCCCTGCTCGGCGACGACCTCGTTCTCCATCTTCATGGCTTCGAGGACCATGATGGGCTGGTTGGCGGCGACGGTATCGCCAACGTGCACGTGGATGTCGAGGATGGTGCCAGGCATGGGCGCGGTCTGAGAGAAGGCGCCGGCCGGAGCGGGGGCGGGGGCTGCAGGAGCGGGCTCGGGAGGCGGAGCCGGTGCAGGTGCAGGTGCGGGGGCTGCGACGGGAACAGGCGCCGGTGCGGCGTCCGCCGGGGTCGGGGTCGGGGCGCCGACCTCCTCCATCTCCACCAAATACTGGGTCCCATCGATTGAGATCTTGAATTTACGCAGCATGGCTGCCCTCCTCTTTCATCTTGTAGATGTTCTTGACCGTGAACGAGCTTTGCTCGAGCGCACCGGCGGCGAGCGCCGTGGCGATGATTGAGACCGTGCGGTGCTCCGGGTTCGCAACCAGCACGCGTTTGACGCGAAATTCGCTCGTGGGGTGGTCCCCCGCGGCAATGGCCGATGCGATAACGCATGCGTGTGCGTGTTCGTGGGCATCGACCGGCAGGTATGCGGGAACCGGTTCCCACGTATCCGGCGCCTGCGTGCTCGACGCTGCCTCGGATGCGGATTGTGGTGCTTCGACGGACGCGGGGGCCTGCTGCGCCCGCGAAGTCTGCGGAGCGTCATGGTGCCCGATGTGCCTCTTAATCCAAGAACGTAGTCCCATGGCCCTTCCTTTCCCGTGGGGACGTGCCGTGACGCAATGGGGCAAGACCTCACGAATGCCTATGCTAGCGAGATTTGTAGGAATTGTGGCGCTTGGTTGGGGCTTCTTCGGTGACTGGTAGGAATTGGGCGGTGCGGTGGTGTTTCGTTTTACCAAAGCCGTTCACGCCGCTTTGTGCATGGATTGGGTACAACAGCTAAACAGCTGGCGATTGATGGAGACGAACATGCGACGTGTTCATGCGATAGAAGATAGCTTCGCATTCCGCGGGCACATGAGGCGCATCGAGGATGCCGAGCAAACGCGGGAGTTTTGCAAACATGGTATGACGCACCTGCTGGACGTCGCGCGCATCGCTTGGATTTTCAATCTCGAGCGTGGGCTCGGCTTTGACCGCGAGGTCGTCTACGCCGCCGCCCTCCTGCACGACCTCGGCCGCTCTGAGCAGTACGCGACGGGCGAGGACCACGACGTCGCGGGCGCACGGATAGCCGCCGACATCCTAGACAGCTTGCCCGATGGCCTTCGATTCGACGCCGATGAGCGGGCTGTCATCCTTGCCGCCGTCTCCGGACATCGGGGTGCGTGCGCGGACGGGGAGGTCGTTGTCGCACCGCGGGCTGCAGAGGTCCCTACGGGTGAAGCTGACGACCGGGGGTACATGGGCAGTGCGCGTCATGCGAGCGGGACGCGTCGCGGCGAAGGGGCGGAGTCACTCGCCCATCTCATCAAAGAAGCCGACAACCGTTCGCGCGCCTGCTACGCCTGCCGCGTCCGCGACGCCTGCTATTGGCCAGACGAGCGCAAGAACCTTTCGATAGATATATAAGTGCGTGGAAACGTGAGGAGCACACCATGGATATGAAACATCTGCCCGAGAACATCGTCGACGACCGCGGTACGCTTGCCCGTCGCGAGGCCGGCCTTCCCGCCACGCGCACGCAGCTCGCGCGCCTGGACCCGGAGCAGCTGCATACACTCGACAAAATCGCCATCGAGGGGCTCGAGGTGTTCGCCAACCACGGCGTCTTTCCCGAGGAGAACAAGCTCGGCCAGAAGTTCGTGGTGAGCGTGACGCTCTATACCGATACGCGTCGTGCGGGGGAGACCGATGACCTTTCCGCGTCGATCCATTACGGCGAGGCGGCTCATGCCATCGACGAGTTCATGCGTGTGCATACCTTCAAACTCATCGAGACGGCGGCCGAAAGCGTTGCCGCCATGTTGCTCGACCGTTACCCGGGCGCGTACGGCGTGCGCGTCAAGCTCGAGAAGCCCTGGGCGCCGGTGGGTTTGCCGCTGCGCACCGTTTCCGTCGAGATCGAGCGCACGCGGGCATAGGGCTCGCGTCGGCGGCGCTAGGGGCGCAGTACGATGCCGAACGTGATGGTGTCGACGCCGTTGGTCGTGCACAGGGCCTTGCCATGGTGCGCCTCGGCGATGGCGCGCTTTGCCAGTTCGGAGAGATCGCAATCCTCCATATCGAGCTCGCCGCCCTCGTCCATTTTCGCCAAAAAGACGAGGCGTTCGGTGAGCTGAGCCATGCGTGCGACCTGCTCGTGGATGCCTTTGGTCCATTCGCTCTCACCGTCGGTCATCTCTATGACCTCGGTGTTGGCGTTTATGACGGAGAGCGGGGTCTTGGGTTCGTGGCTTGCATCGGTGACGAACCGCCGCTGCTTGGCGTAACTTTCCGCTGTGGGCTTGATCGCCATGCCCGAAAGGCACGCTACCAATGCGTACACAAGCGCAAGGCCCACGCCGCTGATGATGCTGCTCGCTGTGCTCGAGGATGGTCGCGAGGGCACGGGCGAGGTTTTGTTCGTCTTCGGCGTTTTGGGCGGCATCGCCGGCGCCGCCGCGATGAGTGCAGCGACATCGTCGGGGATATTGTTGGAGCGCATGGGTAAATCGAGGAGATTGGTGGGTACGTCCCGCCATGGCGATACTGTTCGCCGCCGAGGTGCGCCGATGGCTCACTGCGGTTGGCGTGGGTCTTGGTGTGTTGGCGTGCCTAGCCGGTCCGTTTGCGTGGACGGCGGAGACCATCGCCTCGGGACATCACAGCTCATTGCCGACGGCTGGCCCCTCGGGTGAGGGTGAGCCCGGCGGTCAAGGTGGCGCATCCGGCCAGGACGGAGCGGGAGGACTGCATGGTGGCGGCGATGCGAGTGACGAGCTTGTGAACCTGTTGCTTGAGAACGCCTCCGGGTACCGTTGGGCCGCCGCGACGACGGGCTCGCAAAACGCAGCGGGCTATCAGCTCGCGAGCGAGTTGCCCGTGATGGCCATCGGCGGCTTCAACGGCAGCGATCCCGCACCTACGCTCGCGCCGTTCAGCTGCGCGCCAACCGCGCCTAGCGTGCAAGGGGAGAGCGGTCGCAAGCTTCTGAATCGCCCTGTGGTACAGTCATGGGAAACTTGAGCGCACGCGTAAGGAGGGCCTCATGGATTCGTCCCAGAGCAGTTCGGACACCCAGAGTGGCATTGACCCTGCCAAGGGCTGCCTGCCGTCTTGCGACCGTTCGATTGAGGGCGGGCGTCTCGGAGGCCCGACGCCTCCCGCGGGATACGAGCGTGACGTGCGCGTGCGAACGCCGGCGCCATCGTCGGGGGCGCCCGCCGCGCCGGGCACCTCCCGTGCGCTTCATTTCGTCAAGTGGACTCTCGCCATGGTCGGCGTGCTCGCCCTGTATCTCCTGCTGCAAATCGTCGTGTCGCTGATAGGGGGGACGGTCATCGTCTCCATCAGCTTCGCGGTCGACGGCGCGGGCACCGAAGTCGGCGACGCGTTGTTCGACAACGGCATCCAGGTGGTCATGGCGGTATCGCAGCTCATCGCTGCCGCGATCTTCGGGCTCTGGTGGCGGCGCGTCCGGCTCGGCTCGTTCGCCGGGCGCCGCGGGGCGGTCGCTTCCGCAGGCGCCCCCGTCATGAAGACGATCGCCTCCCTGCTGCTCGTCGGCTTCGCCGCCCAGTTTTTCGTGAGCGGCATCCTCGGTTTTGTCGAGCTGTTCTTCCCCGAGACGATGGCGGAGTACGCCGAGCTCATGGAGGATTCCGCCGTCGGGGTGTTCGCGATTATCCAGGTGATCTCGACGGTCATCCTCGCGCCGCTCAACGAGGAGATCGTGTGCCGCGGCGTCATGCTCGAGTACGCGATGCGCGCCGTGAGCCCCGGTTGGGACCCTCGCCACCGCGCTCGTCGCAGGACCGTCTCCGTGCGCGCGTTTTGGGTCGCCAACGTGTTGCAGGCGCTCGCGTTCGGCGTCCTCCACATGAACATCATCCAGGGGAGCTATGCCTTCGCCCTGGGCATCCTACAGGGCTGGGTCTTCTGGCGAACGGGCAAGCTCGGGTACGCCATGCTGCTGCACTTCGCCCTCAACGCCTCGTCCTATCTCGTCGCGCCGTTGGCTCCCATGGTCAACGTGCTGCCCACGCCCATCGTGTTCGCAGTCTTTGGGGGCTTGCTTGCCGGAGGCATCGCCATGTTCGAGCGCGCCTGGCACGTCTCGGACGCCCTGCCTGAGGTCGAGGTGGCCGAGGACGACGAGGAGGACGGGGCGGCGGCGGATGACGATGCGATTCTGGGTGACGTTCTGCCAACCGACGATGCCGCCGCGCGGGTTTCTGCCGTCAGCACCGGCCCTGGTAAAGGAGGCAGCCCACTATAGAAGCGCAAGCGTCTTGGCGCAGTTCTCGCACACGGCGCCGAGCATGCGCTCGCGCAGTTCGGCGGCACCCGGGATGCCGTTTGCTTCGGCTTCGTCAAACACTTCTGCCATGCTCACGGGAATCTCTTGGGCAAGATCGGCCATAATCGCCGTGCAAGAGTCCTCCGTAAACTCGGCTTTTTCGAGCATCGCGGCGAGCGCGGGGTCGTTGCCGCCCATATAGCGGTGGATAGCCCCCGAGCCCACACGACCAAAGCGGTTCTCCCCGCCGACCGCCATGGCAAGTCGTCCCTTGCGGCGCAGGTTCTCGTAGGCCAGCCCGGACGCCACATCGTACATGGGAGCTATGACCCTGTCGTTATCGGGTCCGAGAAGCAGCGAATAGTTCTTGGCGTGGGCATCGGGGGCCCCAATAAGGCAGTTGAAGAACAGGATTTGCGTGAAAACCAAAAGATTGAAGTGAGCGCGATTGGTGCTGCATAGCAGGGCCAGCGCATCGCGTGTGGTCGGACCGCCATCTGAGGTGTACTTCTGGTTTGGCATTATTCCCAAAGCTTGGCAAAAGTCTTCTTGGTGCAGCCGGACGACGTTGCCGTTGGAGCGGCGGGCACGGTCGTAGCGAGTGACGATTAAGGCCGGTTCATCTTCGAAGAGGCGATATTCAACATCGGAAGTTGCGACACCGCAGCGCTTGGAGGTCGCCATGCAAATGTACTCGTTGAGGGCCTGAAACTTAAATCCTATGACGCCGTTTTTGAAAATGTGGGTCGTGCGAGCGGATCCCTGGCACTCGCACCATATGCCGTCATGTAGGCCCAATGCGAACTTGCCCTGATTGCCTCCTAGAGACCAACTTTCTTCGCCTCCCATCCACGAGGAATCGCCATCCTGCCTAATGCTGGCAAGGCGTGCTGCGATTGCCTGGTCGCTCAGCGGGAGGTAAGAGCCTTTGCGTCTGCGTGCCGCGCTGAGGTCCTCTTCCCTGTAAAATTGAACCCCTCCCGGACAGTCGAGACCGATGTGTTCCAAAAGCGCAAGCGGATTATTGGGCCTTACTTCGTATTCGGCTGCAATGGCGCGGCGCTGCTGCTCGCTGTCAGGAAGGAGCCCGAACAGGTAAGGGAGAACGGTTTTTTGGTCATAGCTTCTGTTGCTTATGGGCATGGAGCTCGAGAGGGGTATTCCGGAATAGCCTTCGTCATAACTAAAGCTAACGGCACCATGAGCATTCTGTTCGAGGGTTCCTGCTATGTCGTTGCAGACGATGACCTTGAGAGACCGTGCAGGCATGGCTTACCTCCTTGCAACAAAAGACGTTGCCACATCATCTATACCTTGATGTTTCAAAAAATCGTCAAAGACGGAATCGTAGTCGGCTGGTGATTTCGACGTATCGGTACGTGGACGGCGTTGTGCGGCCCTGGTTCGATTTCTGGCTTGAATGATTGGGGAGCTGCTAGTGCTGGGATTGATTGCATGATTTTGCTTTTCGTCTGTGGCGATCACGTTGCGCCCGATGTCATCGCCTTGCGCGGCGAGTCCGATACCGAGCGCGCCGAAGACGGCGAGGAGCTTGTCGAGGCGGATACCGGTGGCGTCACCGAGCTCGAGGGACGCCAGCAGGCGCTCGGACACGCCCGCCGCCGCGGCGAGCTGGGTACGCGTGAGACCTTGACTCTCGCGGGAGCGGCGTACGTAGATTCCGGCTTGGCGCGGCGTGACAATCGGCATCGTGTCCATGGACTCCTCCTCATGCAAAAGTATGCAGATTAGTATATCTGCAAAAGTATGCATACCAAGAATAGTATATCGACAAGGTTTGATTGCATCTGTGCCGTGAATTGCTTCGATAGCCCTCTAGGCAAAGGTTCGGCGGGAAGCAGTTCCATGTTATTTCCGCCTACCGAAGAGCTCTTGCATATAGAACACAACGCTCTATATTAAGAACGAAGTATCCTATGGCATGGAAGGTGATTATGCGACTTGCCTCCCACATCGTTCGCTTTGATATGCGGGGCATTCCCGTAATCGGCAACACGGCTTCCGGCGCCCTTGTGGGCCTCACGCCGGAAGGGGCTGAGCTGTGCGACGCTATGTTGGAGCGTGAAGTCGCCATGGATGAGGTTCCCGCTGGATGCAAGGAGCTCGTGGCTCATTTTGTCAGTCATGGGTTTACGGAAGAGGCTGAAGCGGGTGGGTGCAACCACCTCGCGTCCGCCTATCTCCATGTGTCGAATACCTGCAACCTCTCGTGTGTTGGGTGCTACTCGGCCGACTGCAATCGCAACCGAGCTGTCGACCCGA
This sequence comes from uncultured Collinsella sp., assembly GCF_959026545.1. Lineage (NCBI taxonomy): Bacteria > Bacillati > Actinomycetota > Coriobacteriia > Coriobacteriales > Coriobacteriaceae > Collinsella > uncultured Collinsella sp. Next base: position 26,837 of record NZ_CAUFLV010000009.1, on the reverse strand, counting down.
GTCTTGATGATCTGTGCCACGCGATTGACGTCCTCGCCTGCCTGGGTGTCACGCGCTTGGTGATTTCGGGCGGCGAGCCGTTCTTGCGCGAAGACCTGCCGGAAATCGCGCAGCATGCGCGCGAGCAGGAGATGACGAACATCACTGTTCTGACCAACGGCACGCATTGCAGTGATGAGGCGTTTGCAAAGCTGGCGGGCAGTGTCGATGTGGTTTCCGTTTCCTTCGACGGCACGAGTCCAGAGGCTCCTGCGTGCATCAGGGGAGAGCAGCTGTTCGAGGTGCTTGTCGACACCGTTAAACGCATCCAGTCTGCGGGAATCCACGCGCATATGCTGCCCACGCTGCATGCGCGCAACGTTCAGGATGTCCCCGCTTACGTCGAGTTGTCAAAACAATTGGGATGCACGGTTGGCTTTAGCCTGTTGAGCGGCACGCATGCAGACTTGGGCGACCTCATGCCCGACGATTCTTGTCTTGCCGAGCTTGCGGAAATCATGGTCGAGGTGGCGAGCAAGGGCGATGCCGTGTCGATTGACGACGCCTTCAATCCCATGCGGGCACTGTCCGTTCGCACCTGCTGTGGTGCCGGCAAGAACTCGGTGAGCGTTGCTTCGGACGGAACGGTGTATCCCTGCCACATGCTTCATAAACCCGAGTTCGCTCTGGGCAATGCGTTCACCGATGACGCAGCTGCGATTGCGGATAATCTTTCTCAGTTCACCTTGCCTTCGGTGGAGGAAATCGAGGGCTGCTCATCGTGCGAAAACCGATACTTCTGTGGAGGTGGATGCAGGGCTCGGGCATATGATGAGCACGGCTGCATGACCGAGCGCGACCCGTATTGCGCGTACTACCGCAGCGCAATCGAGCGGACGGTCGAGGCGTTCATAAATCATATTCAAGGATAGGAAGGGTAAAATGCTGTTCACTATTGAAGCGCAGGGCGTTACGATGACCGCCTGTAAAGATATTTTCGGTATTCATGTGGGGTATTAAGGATTTGGAAACGTGCAATGAGCCAGTTACCTGTTGGCAAGATGCCGCTTTTGCTTAGACTGATCTGCTTCGTTCTGATCGCAGTCGCGCTCTTCTCCGCCGTCAATATGGTGACGGGTATTGCTGCCTTGTTGGATGCGAAAATGGGCAGTCATCTTTTCGCCTTTGTTCTTAATCAACTTATCACTGTCTCGTTTGTGATTATCCCGCTTTTGGTTTTCGTGAGGTTGGTGCGCGCCGCAATCGTTTCCAAGGAGTTCTTCTCCCGGAAGCAGAGCCAAAGAATGCTGACGATTGCCATCTGCTTTGCACTTCGCGTTGTGCTGGATCTATTCGCTCCTTCCATTGAGGTTCCCGCTTTGCTCGAAGGCGCAGTCGGCCCCATGTCAGTCGGTCCCAGTCTAAACCTCATGACGCTTGCCACATCGATCATGTTCTTCGCACTGGCTGGTGTTTTTGAGTACGGCAGGAAACTGCAGGAGGATTCCGATAACATCCTGTGATATCCATTTAAAAGCGTTCAAAGGGAGGACAGCCGAATGCCCATCGTCATGCGACTCGACCGTGTTATGGCAGATCGGAAGATGTCCTCCCTTGAGCTTGCCGAGAAAGTCGGCATCTCTCCCGTTAACATCTCCCGTATCAAGACCGGTCGCCTCAAAGGTATTCGTTTCTCAACACTTGAGGCGATGTGTGAGGCTCTGCACTGCAAACCAGGCGACATCATCGACTGGATGGATGACGAAGAGTATGTCGAGACGTTTGGCGCGTTGCCCGAGGACTAAGCATATTTTCCATGAGTGGCAATCAGTGCAAAGTCAGAACTAACCGATTGCCGAATGTGGAACAACTGTGGATGTTCCCCATGCTTGACAATGTTATAGGGATTTTCGTCCCGTGCATTTCCCATGTGATAAACCAAGGGGGCTGTCGAGGTTCCTGTCCGTTTGCCGGCGATATACACCCGTCTGCCCGTATAGTATAGACAATATTATATATTAAGAAGATATTAGTAAATATAGGCAGAGAAGGGAGTAAGGAGGTTCCCATGAAGGTATTCAAGAGCCTTAAGGCAAAGGTTGCGCTGCTCGGCGTGTGCGTGGCCTTGGCATGTGGCTTCAGTGGGGCGGCATACGCTTCGTCCCATAATTTCGGCTACACGCTGCCCGGCTTCCAAGAAAATGTTACCGTCCAAGCGGGTACTCGTACCAGTGGATCTGCTTCTGCTAGTGTGAGCGTCAGCAGCGGCGGTACGCGAAAGTGCTGGTTATGGTGTGATGCTCCCAGCGTTGGAACGCGATTGACCGACTCCGTTTTGGTGACGGGTAACAATCAATATACCTTGTCATATTACAACCGCAATTCTGGTAATGTTTATTTGCGTGGTTGCACGGATGGTTGGCAAGATCCCAATTACATCAGTGGTTACGTGAGCTTCTAAGTTCTGTTAACCGATTTGACGAACCGTTTCCTTCTCTGCTTGATCTTCGCGGTCTCCCCCTTCCGTATCATGAGATAGGGGAGACCGCGGCTTTGCGGGAGGTGCAAAATGCCCATGCCGGCTCTGCTTAAGGTGCTATTCCTCCGTATGTTCAGACGGGCTGAATGCAGGATTGCAATTACGGTAACCCTGCTGTGCTGTCTTATCGCTTTTGGCGAAACGTGCTTCAAGTTCTATGGCGCAGACGTGGGTGAATTGCCCTCGGCAGCCTATGCATGGGCGTGGAACATGGACGCAATGCAGGTGAACGCCTCACGTGTGTACCTGTTCTTTGTAATGCCCGTCGCCGCAGCGCTGGTCTTTGCGGATGCCGCCCGACAGGACTTGCGGTCTGGTGCTGCCTGTCTGTTGGCTTCGCGAACATCTGTGACAACCTGCGTACTCGCCTATGGGATAACGAGCTTTATCGGAGCGTTTTTGCTGACGTTTGTGGCACTGGTACTCCTACAGGTGCTTGCGCTCGTTGCCTTTCCTGTGGAGGGGACGTTTGAGGGCTATTTGGGGATGCCTATGTACCTCGATCTCCGAACGCCGGGAGGGCTGTTCGCTGGGATTTGGAATAGTTCGCCCTATGCATACAACATAATTTTTACCTGTGGCGCTGCGTTTTGGGCGGGGGCATCGGCGCTACTGTCGTGCTCGCTGGGAATGTTCATGCGCCGGAATAAGTTGGCGCTGATCGTGCCTGCCGCCATCTCATTGGCGGCGTTCGTGGTGCTTCCGTTAGTGGCTCCGCGCCTTGGCAATCTTCTGCACTTTTATGTGATGTATCCCAAGCTGAACGATCAGGTAATCAGCGTTTTTCGTTTTATTGCGACACCCTGCCTTTGTTTGATTCCGTCGGTGTGCCTCATGGCCGTGGCGTGTAAGCGTGGGAGGGATGTGTTGCTATGATTTCATGGCTGTACGTTCATGTCAAAAGAAATAGAAGTACATGTGGCACCTTGGCGGCAGCTCTCGTATGTCGTCTTTTGCAGATGACGGTGCTTGGCAGGCCTTCCCATGCTGCAGATTCGCTTTTCGATTCGTATCTCTCGATGAACGCTGTCGATTTTGCCACGTTTCTGTTTATTCCGCTGTTTTGCGTCGGCCAGATGCGCTCGCTCAAGTTGTATTCTTCGCCCCAATGCGCTTTGGCTTTGGGGAGCCGCTCGCGTGTGGCGCTGCGCATATGCGCAGATTGCGTGCTGACCGGTCTGCTCATGAGCGTTTTGCTACAGGTGACTTCCCTCATTGTTCTGTTTTGGCGGTTCGGGACGATTCCCATGTGGGAGGCGCTGCGTCCCGTCGACTTGGTTCTCCAAGGCGTTGTGTTGGCCAATGCCGGCATGGTGAGCTTTCTTGCTATGTTGGCATTCCATTCCTCGGCGTTCTCTTGCCTGACGGGCATTTTGTATGGGATGTGGGATTTCATGGCCATGAATGTTGTGGGCGGAGGGCTCCCGCCGATTGGATGGAGCTTGGCAATTGTCCCGGACGGCGCCGGTTGGGCGGCGATCGTTGTCCAAGCTGGAGTGCTTGTGTCGTTATCGCTGGTTTTGGGCGTCTTGCTTTGGCTGGCTGCGGGTAAGGTTGACTATCTTGACTGCGGCAGGGGCTTAAGCAAGGCCTAACGTTTCGTTTGAGCCGAAAGCGTAATGGAGGTTGCTATGGATACTGGTGTGGAAGGGCGCAAGGCGAGCCGCGTCGGGGTCCGTGTTTCCGCAGTGTCGAAGACCATCAAGGGCAACCGTGTGCTCGATGGTGTGAGCGCGTCGTTCCCCCTCGCGCGCGTGAGTGGAATTCGCGGGCACAACGGGTCGGGCAAGACGATGCTTTTGCGGGCGATTGCAGGACTGATTTCCATCGATGAGGGATCGATCGAGGTGTTTGGCGAGAAGCTGGATGCGCGAGGCGATTTTCCGGTGGGGATTGGATTCATGGTCGAACCCCTTGAGCTTTGGGACGAGTTCACAGGGCTTGAGATGCTCACGCTGCTTTCGTCGTTGCGTGGCAGGCCGAGAGAGAATCATCTCAGGTCCGCTCTCACTCGCATGGGGCTCGACCCCGATGATCTGCGACGAATTAAGAGCTTTAGCTTGGGCATGAAGCAACGATTGAACCTTGCTCAGGCGCTCATGGATGCTCCCCGCTTGTTGTTGCTGGATGAGCCCACCAACGCTCTGGACGAGGATGGGCAAGAGGCGATTCGACAAGTTCTGATTGAGGAACGCGACCGAGGGACTACGATTATCGTGGTGTCTCACGATCGTGAGGAGCTCGATCGCATTGCCGATGTCCAGTTCATCATGGGCGATGGACGGATACGGGAGGTGTAGAGCAATGAGACCGAGGTCTGTGTCCCGATGGGTGTTTGCGTGGGGGCTTATGCTGGTCGCGGCACTTGTGATTGGGGTCGTTACGCGCATAAGCTACGGCGACGTGTCCGCCCATCCCGAGACGATGGATGGGCTGCCGTATGAAGTGGCGCCCTATTCACAGGAACGGTTTGAGCAATACGCGAAAGGGATGGGCGATGCTAGCACGGCGCAAGCGTTAAGCAATGCTGAGCTTGTCGCTCGTGTTCAGAAAAAGGCTTCTTCTATCTATCGTTACAAGGCATTTGCCTCGGAAATGCGAGTTATGGAGGTGTTGCGCGGAGACGATTGCCTTCAAGGAGTATCAATTGATGTGTATGAGCCCGTTTCCCTGAGAGATTGGGGTGGAACGAGGTGTCTGGTTGCAGTCGACGCATACCAGTTCGGCTCTACTCCAATGCGCGAAGACGAGGAGTACGTGCTGTTCCTCAACCGCGCTCCTCATAATCGTGTGGTGGGCGATGCATGGACGCTTGTAGTGTCGCCATTCGCCAAGATTGCTGCCGACGGCAATCCTACTTGTATGGTCCATGAGGGGGTCGGGGAAAGCATGGAATTGCGCGAACTAAAGGATGCTGACATGGTTGCAGAGAGTGACAGGGACATGGAGGCATATCTTGTTGGTTGCGAAGATGTTCTTAGGAGTCTGGACGTCGAGCGGTAGGATTCGGGGGCTTTCGCCTTGGTGGGTACGGGAAATCTTACGTGATGGCAAGCGAACCTTGCCATCAGGTTCGATGGTTTTGCGTTGTCCGTGTTTTATGGGGAGCCGGAATGCGCCTCCAGCGTACATGATGTTTCAGTTGTAGCAAACCACTCAGTGCAGCCCGTGGGCTTTTCTTCGACGCGTCTCTTACGCGTGGGCCGTTTGAATGGAGGGGCAATCATGTTTAATTGGCGGCTTTGGGTATGCAAGCGCAAAGGCGTGTGACTGAAAGGAGAGCACGATGCTCACGTATGGGTCTTTGGGCTTCGGTATCCTGGCTGTGGTGGTCCCGTTGGTCCTGTATCGGGTCAAACGTGCCGAGGTGCCCATCTTTTTGAGTATGGCGTTTGGCATGGTGTCGCTGACGTGCGTGGCAGCGGTCATGGGAACGAGTGCGCTCGAGGGCGACGGCTCGATGTTCTACGACACGGCCCCGGCGTTTATGTACTGCTCCATCACGTTGCTCGTGCTGGTGCTCGCCATCAACGTATGGTTGCTGTGGCGTGCGTTTCACAGACATGTATGATGCCCACTTTGCGTTGGCTCAGCAGGCTGCCCTGACGAAAGGAGAGTGCAATGACAGGTATTGGTACGGCCGAGCTGTCGGTTTCGCTGGTAGTGATTCTGCTGCAGTGGATCGTCCCGATCGCTCTGGTATGCATCGCCGCATACTTCGGAGCACACAAGGGCGCCGAGCGTGCGTTGCGTGGCAAGCGCGAGGACGGCGAGCCGGGTGCCTGATCGCTCGCCCGTGTGGCTGGAGCCAGATTTCGGGCATCGCTGCGAGATGGTTCGCGGCGGCGCCCGATGCCGTTATGGGTCCGCGTTAATGCCGGTTCGCGCCTTGGCGCCCCTGGGCGGCGCGGTTGCGGGCGTGGGCATTGGCTGCCTTGTTGGGCGCGCCCCCGAACTTGGGCGCGCTGAAGGGCTTTTCCTTGGCGGCGAGCTTGCCGCCTCCAGTGGGCATCTTGCCGGCTTTGCCCGACTTGTTGTCACCTGTCTTGCCGCGCGTCTTTCCGCCGCCCGCGCCCGGCTTGGGCGGCACGGGGCGGATGAGGCACTTGGGCCCGTAGCCGATCAGGTCCTCGCGTCCGGCGCGGCGCAGGGCCTCCTTCACCAGCTTGTGGTTCTCCGGCTTGCGGTACTGGATGAGCGCGCGCTGCATGGCCTTCTCGTGCGGGTCGCGCGCCACGTAGACGGGCTTCATGGTCCGCGGGTCCACGCCCGTATAGAACATGCACGTGCTCATGGTGGAGGGCGTGGGATAGAAGTCCTGCACCTGTTCGGGCATGTAGCCCATGTCGCGCACGGCCTCCGCCAGCTCCACGGCCTCCTTCATGGTAGAGCCCGGGTGACTCGAGATGAGGTAGGGCACCACGTACTGCTTGAGGCCGTATGACGCGGAGAGCCTCTCGAAGCGCTCGACGAACGCGTCGTAGACCTCGCGGCGCGGCTTGCCCATCACGCTGAGCACCGCGTCGCTCACGTGCTCGGGCGCCAGGCGCAGCTGGCCGCTCACGTGGTGTCGCAAAAGCTCGACCAGGAACTTGTCGGAAGCATCGGCCATGGTGTAGTCGAAGCGGATGCCGCTGCGCACAAAGACCTTCTTCACGCCGGGGATTTGGCGCAGGTCGCGCAGCAGCTCGGCATAGGCATCCTCGTTCGTGTCCATATTGCGGCACACGCTTGGCCACAGGCAGCGGCGGTTCTTGCACACGCCGTGCGTGAGTTGCTTTTTGCACGCGGGCTTGAAGAAGTTCGCGGTGGGCCCGCCCACGTCGTTGATGTAGCCCTTGAACTCGGGGTCGCGCGTGAGCGCCTCGGCTTCGCGGATGATGCTCTCGCGGCTGCGGACCTGCAGCATGCGGCCCTGGTGGAAGGCCAGCGCGCAAAACGAGCACTCGCCGAAGCAGCCGCGATTACTGCTGATGGAGAAACGGATTTCGTCGAAGGCGGGGATACCACCGGCCGCGTCGTAGTCGGGGTGCCAGTGGCGGGCGTACGGGAGCTCCGACACCTCGTCCATCTCGGCCGTGGTGAGCGGAGCCGCCGGCGGGTTTTGCACCACGTAAACGCCGTTCGGGTAGGGCTCCACCAAGCGCTTTGCGGTGATGGGGTCCATGTTCTGCTGCTGGATGTTGAAGGAGCGCGCGTAGGTAAGGCGGTCTGCCGTTAGGTCGTCCCAGCTGGGGAGCAGCTCGTAGTCGTATACGTTGTCGAGCGCATCTGGCCCGCTCACACGATACGCCGAGCCGTTCACGAAGGTGATCTGATCCACGGGCAGCCCGCCGTCGAGTGCGTCGGCCACCTCGACGATCGAGTGCTCGCCCATGCCGTAGAGCAGGATGTCGGCGCCGGAGTCGAGCAGCACGGAGCGCTTGAGCTTGTCCTGCCAGTAGTCGTAGTGCGCCAGGCGGCGCAGGCTCGCCTCGATGCCGCCGATGATGATGGGCTTGTCCTTGAACGTGCGGCGGATGAGGTTGCCGTAGACCGTGACGGCGCGGTTGGGCCGCGCGCCCGCGACGCCGCCGGGGGTGTAGGCGTCCTCGTGTCGCGGTTTCTTGTTCACGGTGTAGTGGTTGACCATCGAGTCCATGTTGCCGGCCGAGACGAGGAAGCCTAGGCGCGGCTCGCCGAGGGCGGCGATGCTCGCGGGATCGGTCCAATCGGGCTGGCAGATGATACCCACGCGGTACCCGTGCGCCTCGAGGACGCGGGTGATGATGGCCATGCCGAAGCTCGGGTGATCTACGTACGCGTCGCCGCAGACGTAGACGAAATCGCACCGGTCCCAGCCGCGGGCATCTATGTCTGCGCGCGAGATGGGCAGGAACGCCTCGCGCGGCGGGCGCCCCTTGGTGCCCGGACATCGGGCAGGGGTGCGGGAGCTGTCGGCTGCGCTCCTGCCCCGCTTCTTGTTCGATGTGCGAATGGGATTCTTGGCGGGATGCTTGGGCATGATGCTCGCTTCCATCGGTGTCGGTATCGTCCTAGCATACGCCAAGACCGGGCGCGCTCTGTTTTCGGGGAAGGCTATCGTTGGGAAACGCACAGCCGATCGAGGGACGCGGGCAGTTCGAGCAGGGAGGGCAACACCTCGGCGCAAAGCGCGCAGATTTCGTCTGTGGGTTCGTTGTAATCGGGGACCATGACCACGCGCATGCCCGCTGCGGCTCCGGAGCGCACGCCGTTGAAGGAATCCTCGACGGCGATGCAGAGCGCGGGATCGATGCTCAGACACCCGGCGGCGGCGAAGTAGACGTCGGGTGCGGGCTTGTGGTGCTCGATGTCCTCATCAAAGACCGCAGCATCGAACAAGTCCATGAGGCCGAAGCGCCTCATGCTGGTGACGGCGCGCTCGCGCACGCTGGAGGTGGCGAGCGCCACGGCAAGCCCCCGCTCGCGCGCTGTCGTCACGGCTTCGGCGGCGCCGGGTTTGAGCGAGAGCTCATCCTCCCAGGTCGCATCGAAGATCTCATGGCGGCGGGTGAAGAGGCGCTCGGTGAACGCGTGATCGCCGAATTCATCGTCGATCATCCTCATGGCGTTGGGGATGCTGCAGCCCACGAAGGCGTGCAAGATGTCCTCGGGGATCGTGATGTCAAAATCCCGCGCCGCGCGCCGCCACGATGCCTGGCTCACGCGCTCGGTGTCGATGAGTGTGCCGTCCATGTCGAAAATGACTGCCTGCATGGGTTCCTTTCGAAGAGATGCCTGAGGCAGTATGGTATCAGCTCGTGGCACGGGCCGCGATTTGCAGCAAAACGGTGCGGTCACGAGGAAGGGGTGCGGGGGAAGTTGAGGTTTTTCGTACTCATATTCGGAAAAGCCAAGTACACCTCGAAAGGACGCAATGCTGAGCAGGCATTTTGCCCTGCAAAAAAACGATGTACTTCAAGGAATGAGAAAACGATACGAAAAACCTCAACATCCCTGCGGGGCATGTCGTTCCGGAGCACTTCCATAAGGGATTCCGTCTACAGCAACTCGCCGTGCGCGCGGACATACAGGGCTTTGGCGATGCTCGTGAGCAGCAGGTACCCGGCCATCATCGCCGCGAGCACGCCAAAGAACGCACCCGGTAGCGGAACCAGGCCGAGTGCCGAGTTCACGCCAGGGACGTAGGGCATTGCCGTGACGAAACCCACGCCCAGCATGGTGAGGAGGCTGAGCGAGGCCGCCGGCTTGCTCTGCACAAAGGGCAGCCGCTCGGTGCGCAGCAGGTGAATCACGAGGGTCTGCGTCCACATGGACTCGACGAACCAGCCGGTCTGGAACACCAAGGCGAACAGCGCGCGCTGGGCGGGGTCGGTGAGGGCGGCCCAGGGTGCGCCCACCACGAGCGGACACACGACCCAGAACATGGCCGCGAAGGTCAGGATGTCGAAGACCGAACTCACGGGGCCGAGTCCGAGCATGAAGCTCACGATGCCGCGCGCGTCCCAGGTGCGCGGGCGGGCGAGGAACGACTCGTCCACGTTGTCCCACGGCAGCGCGGCGCAGCTCACCGTGTAGGCCATGCCGAGCAGGAGCAGCTGCAGCGCGCTCATGGGCAAAAACGGTAGGAAGGCGGCGGCGACGAGCACGGAGAGGACGTTGCCGAAGTTGGAGCTCGCGGTGGTCTTGATGTACTTGATGGTATTGCCGTAGGTGCGGCGCCCCTCGACGATGCCATGGGCGAGCACGGTGAGGTCCTTCTTGAGCAAGATGATGTCGGCGCTCTCCTTGGCGACGTCGACGGCGGTGTCAACGGAGATGCCGCAGTCGCTCGCGCGCATGGCGGCGGCGTCGTTGATGCCGTCGCCCATGAAGCCGACGGTTTTTCCGCGGCGCTCGCGCAGCACACTCACGATGCGCGCCTTCTGCAACGGCGAGAGCTTGGCGAACAGCCCCGTGTGCTCGGCGCGCTCGGCGAGCTCCTCGTCGCTGAGCATGTCGATCTCGGCGCCGGTAAGCATGTTCCGGGCGTTGATGCCCACCTGCTCGCACACGGTCGCCGCCACGGCGGCGTTGTCCCCGGTGAGGACCTTGACGGTCACCCCCAGGCCGGAGAGCTCATCGACCGCCGCCTTGGCGCTGGCCTTGGGCGGGTCGAGGAACGCGAGGTAGCCGATGAGCGTCATGTCGCGCTCGTCGTCGGCGGTGAGGTCGCGCGCGGGCACGTCGTTTCGCTGGGCGACGCCCACCACGCGCATGCCGCGCTCGTTCAGGCCGCGCACGCGGTCGAGGATCCGCTCCGCCTGCTCGGGCGTGAGCGGGAGGACATCGGCGCCCACCTCGACCTCGCTGCAGACGTCGATCATCTCCTCGACGGCGCCCTTGGTGATGAGCTGGCGCTTGCCCGTCCCGTCGGCGACCACCACGCTCATGCGACGGCGGTCGAAGTCGAAGGGGATCTCGTCCACGAGTCGCCACTGCTCGCGCGCAGCGGCGATGGCATCGGCCTCGGGCGAGGTGCGTTGCGGGGCGGCGGGGGAGGCGCCCGCGCCGGCCTGACCGGGTGTCCCGGGCGAGGTGCGTCCGGCCCGCGCGTCCATGCTCCGACCGCCCGCCGCCAGCGCCTCGGCACGCTCGATGATGGCCTCGTCCATGAGGTTGCGCAGGCCCGTCTGGAACAGGCTGTTGAGGTAGGCGTGGCGCAGCACGCGGTCGCTGGGCGCGCCGAGCACGTCGAGATGGCGCTCGAGCACGATCTTGTCGCGCGTGAGGGTGCCGGTCTTGTCGCAGCACAGCACGTCCATCGCGCCGAGGTTCTGGATGGAGGAGATCTCCTTGACCACGACGTCCTTCGCGCGCATGGCCTCGGCGCCGCGCGCCAGGCACGTCGTCACGATGACGGGCAGCATCTGCGGGGTGATCCCCACGGCGACGGAGATTGAGAACAGCAGCGCGTCGAGCCAGTCACCTTTGGTGAGGCCGCAAAGCACGAAGACGATGGGGCACATGACGAGCATGAAGCCCACGAGAACGCGGGAGACCGAGGCCACGCCGGCATCGAAGCTCGTGGTGGTGGGCCGCGCGTCGAGGGCGCTCGCGATGCCGCCGAGGTAGGTGCGGGCACCGGTGGTCACCACCACGCCCGTGCCCGAGCCGCTCTGTACGGTCGTTCCGGCGAAGGCGAAGTTCGTGCAGTCGTCGATGACGAGCGCGCGGCCCGCCGGCTCGGCTATGGCCGCCGGCGTCTTCTCGACGGGGTCGGACTCTCCGGTGAGCGCTGCCTGGGTGAAGAAGAGGTCCTTGGCGGTGACGATCCTCAGGTCGGCGGGGATGATATCGCCCGCGGCGAGCTCGATGAGGTCACCCGGGACGACATCTGCCAGCGGGATTTCGGCAGCTCCGGTGTCCTCGCGCACGCAGCGGCAGGTGATGGAGACGAGGCCCTTGAGGGCGTTGGCCGCCGCCGCACCGCGCGTGTCCTGCCAAAACGAGATGCCACCGGAGATGAGCACCATCACTCCGATGATGATGGCGGTGGAGGGGTCCTCGTCACCGGGGGCGGCGAGGTAGACGTTGGTGTAGAGCGAGATCGCCGCCAAGGCGAGCAAGATGAGGGTGAACGGCGTGAGGAACGCGCGGGAGAGGCGCGCGGCGAGTGGGTCGTGGTGCTCGGGCGCGATGATGTTGGCGCCGTGCACGGAGCGGATGCGATGCGCCTGCTGCTCGGTGAGTCCCTGCGGGCCGCAACCGAGCAGGTCCATGACCTCGGAGGCCTCGAGCGCCCCGATGCGGGCGATCTCGGGGTCGAGTCCCTCGGTGCGGCGCGCGGCGACTGCCGAACTCACGCTGTGGCGGACATGCGCGCTCACGCTGCCGATGATGCGGTGGATGCCGCGGCGCATATGGGTCTTTGTGGGGCGGGCGATCCCGGAGACCGTGAGGGGGTTACGGCCGAGGTTCGCCTGCTCGTTTTGTACGGTGTGCTTCATCCAAGTCATGAGGCACCTCCTTGACGTCGTGCTCAGCGCTGCTGAGCCGGTTGTCCAATTACCGGGGAGGTGCGCCCATGCAGAACGGCGACGTGAGGCGCGCGCGATGTCGCGCTCGGGCCATGGGAAGTGCTTCGAAAGTTAACTCTCGAAGCATATATGAACCGGTTTTGGCGGTTTTAGGCACCGAGAGTTAACTCTCGCGGAATTCGCTGTTCGTCAGTCGTCTCCGATGCCCGTGACGCGGTCGGTGCCGCCATGGCGCAATCGGGGCTTCGCCGTCTGCGGGGCGCAGCTACTGGCAGGGTGGTCCATGACGCACCTCCTTCAATGTCACGGCCGTGGCCTTCTTTGAGAATCGTACGCTAGTGTAGACCGGCCTACATGGTTGTCAAGCGCGATTCTACTCTAATCCATAAATTAGGTAGGTTTGTAAAGGAAGGGTAAAGCTGCGGAGCTGATAACCTCAATTTGGGGCAGGCATGCAATCGAGGCCGAGGAATCAAGACCCTGAACCGAGGATAAGCTGATGGCTATCGGTTAAATCTTCGCGGTGCTATCGCGCGTCGTGCGCATGACATATGCTGTACAGGTGCCGGACATCATGACGTGGCCGGCGCGAGAAGAGGGGAGAGGTTCGTGCAGCGCGCGAAACAGGTTTCCGAGTCCATCGAGCTCGGCATCATCTTGGCTTTGGTCGGCGGTTTCATGGATGTGTACTCGTACATGGGGCGCGATGGCGTGTTCGCCAACGCGCAGACGGGCAACATCCTGCTCGTGGGCGTGCATCTCTCGGAAGGCGATTTCGCTGTTGCCATGCGCTATCTACTCCCGGTGCTGTGTTTCTCCGTTGGCATCATGCTGAGCGACCTCGTGCATGAGCGCTTCGCGAGTGCCATGCATTGGCGGCAGCTCACCGTGCTCGTCGAGGCGGTCATCCTGCTCGGCGTCGGCCTGCTCTCGTCTGAGTACAACATACTCGCCAACGGCCTCACGTCGCTCGCCTGCGGCATGCAGGTTGAGAGCTTCCGCAAGATCCACGGGCGCGGCATCGCCACCACCATGTGCATCGGCAATCTGCGCAGTGCCCTGCAGAACGTCGACGACTACATCATCACGCACCAGCGCGGCTTCCTCATGAACGGAGTCCTGTACTTTGGTGTCATCGCCGTGTTCGTGTGCGGCGCCGTGCTGGGCAATTGGTGCCTCGAGCGTTTCGGTCTGTCCGCCATCGGCATCTGCTCCCTGCTGCTGCTCGCGGCGTTCTTCTTAATGTTCACCGACCGCGAGGCGGCGGCGGAGTAGGCCCCGGCGTGCCCGAAGAACGGGTGGCGAAGCTTGTTGCAGAGAGAATAGAGCAGGCGAGAGGGGAGACGCGTCTCGCCGCGATGCGCAAGCGCCTGGGGCTGAGCCAGCGCGAGTTGGCGCATCGGTCGGGGGTGTCCTTGCGTTCCATCCAAATGTACGAGCAACGAAACAAGGACATCAACCGCGCCCAGGCATGTTCGGTGGCGGCGCTATCCCGCGTCCTACATTGCGCCATGGAGGATCTACTTGAGGTCGAGCTGGGGGAGTCAGCGATATAGGCGTCCAACGGTTGGCGGCAATTCCAGTTCTATTGCATGCCCACCGCGCTCCCCGTCACGAACGGCCGGGGATCCGGGATGTCGAATTATTTGCAACGAATAGAGCCCTGAACCGTATATAGAAGTAGACGGGGAGGTGATGAGATGGAGCTGGGAAGCGTTTTTGGTTTGGACGAGGCGCGCGGGGCAAACGCGGTGGTGCGGCGCGATGCGCGGCTGGTACGGGCGTTTGTGCGCACGGGGTCGCGCACCAAGGCGGACACGCTGGTGCGCGCATATTACGACGAGATGCTGCGGTTCGTGTTGAGGCAGATCACATCCACAGAGGACGCGCGCGACGTGACGCAGGAGATTTTCGTGGCGGCGTTGCGAGGACTGCCGGGATTCGACCCGCGGCGCGCCTCGTTTCGCACGTGGCTCTATCGCATCGCCTCGAACAAGGTGATCGATTGGCTGCGATCAAGCCGTTCGGCGTCCGCAACGGTGTCGCTGGACGAGCTCGATCGCGAGGTTTCCGATGGATGCGACGAGATGGGGGAACTGTCGGAGCTCGCTGCGAATTCCGCGCGAGCCGCCCGCATCGGCGAGCTCCTCTGCACCTATCCGGATGACGTGCAACGCATCGTACGGTTGCGCGTGTATGCAGAGCGTCCATTCGGCGAGATCGCGGAGGTCGCAACGGCATGGTGCTGCATTGCGTTCCGCCGTCAAATGCGTTGTGATCTCAAGACGAGGTGAGCGTCGGGGAGGCAGGTGGGCTACTTGACCGCACGCACCACGCTGCCGCCGCCCAAGACGACGTCGCCGGCATAGACCACGACGGCTTGGCCGGGGGCGATGCCGCGTTCTAGTTCGTCGAAGACGAGCTCGAACGTGGCATCGTCGCCGCTCGTCGCCCGGCATAGGCGCGCAGGCTGGGCGGGGTGGCGGTAGCGGATCTTGGCGCGAACGGGGAGACCCTCGGCCCCCGCCTCATCCAGCAGTTCTTCCATGACGCGAGCAGGTGCGCTCCAGATCCAGTCGTCCGCGATGAGCCCGTGCGCCATGAGGTCCTCGACCTCGCCCAGGGTGACGGTATTCGCCACGGCGTCGATGCCCGTCACGTAGACGGGGTGCGCGCATGCCACGCCCAGGCCCTTGCGCTGGCCCACGGTGTAGCGGATGGCGCCATGGTGGCGCCCCAGCACCTCGCCGTCTGTGTTCACGATGTCGCCCTCAGGCAAAGACACGCCGTTGCGTTGCTCGATGTAGGTCGCGAAGTCGTTCTTGGGCACGAAGCAGATGCCCTGGCTGTCGCGTTTCCCGGCGTTCTCGAAGCCCTGCTCGCGAGCGATGCGGCGCACGTCGCGCTCCTTGAAGAGGCCCCCGAGCGGTAACAGCACCCGTGCGAGGCGCTCCTGCGTGAGCGAGTACAGCACGTAGCTCTGGTCCTTCGAGGGGTCGAGCGCACAGGAAAGCGCGCGCGCGGCCTCCGTCCCGTCGTGTCGATTGACGATGGCGGTGAGCAGGTCCGCCTCGGTTGGGGGGATGTCGGCGTACGGGGCATGGTCGAGCGCGCCGATCTGCGCGTAATGCCCCGTGGCGATGTAATCGCAGCCGCGCTCGCGGGCATGTGCCAGAAGCGCGCCGAACTTCATATGTCGATTGCAGTCGATGCAGGGGTTGGGCGTCCGTCCCGCCTCGTAGGTGTGCACGAACTTCTCCACCACGCGCCGTTCGAAGGTCGCGCGCATGTCGATGACCTCGTGGGCAAAGCCCAGGCGGTGGGCGATGGCGGCGGCGTCATCGGCGTCCGAGCCGCTTCCGCACGCCCCCGGCGCGGCGTCGCCGTGCAGCAGCATGGTCGCGCCGAGGCAATCGTAGCCCTGCCTCTTGAGCAGGAAGGCGGTGACGCTCGAGTCGACGCCGCCGCTCATGGCGACGAGTACGCGCTTACGGGTCATGGGGCTCCTCGGTGTTCGGATGGTCGATATGGGTGCAGGCGCGGCTGCCTACTCGGCGAAGAGCGCCGTGGAGAGGTAGCGCTCGCCCGTGTCGGGCAGGAGGGCGACAATGGTCTTTCCCGCATTTTCGGGACGCTTCGCGAGCTCGAAGGCTGCCCATACGGCGGCGCCGGAGGAGATGCCCACCAGTACGCCCGCTTTGCGCGCGAGCGCACGGCCCGTTGCGAGGGCGTTCTCGTTCTCTACGGGAATGATCTCATCATAGACCGCGGTGTCGAGCACCTTTGGCACGAAGCCCGCGCCGATGCCCTGGATGGCGTGCGGGCCCGCCGCGCCGCCCGAGAGGACCGGCGAGCTCGCGGGCTCGACCACGACGACGTGGACGTTGGGGTTGCGGGACTTGAGGTAGCGACCCACGCCGGTGATGGTACCACCAGTGCCCACGCCTGCGACGAAGATGTCGACCGCCCCATCGGTGTCCTCCCAGATCTCGGGGCCGGTCGTGGCCTCATGGGCGGCGGGGTTGGACGGATTGGTGAACTGGCCGGCGATCCAGCTCTTCGGCGTGGCTTCCGCCAGCTCTTCGGCGCGTGCGATAGCGCCCTTCATGCCCGCGGCGCCCGGGGTGAGGACGAGCTCGGCACCGTAGGCGGCCAAGAGGGCACGGCGCTCGGCACTCATGGTCTCGGGCATGGCGATAATCAGGCGGTAGCCACGCGCGGCGGCCAGCGCGGCGAGGCCCACGCCGGTATTGCCGCTCGTGGGCTCGATGATGGTGTAGCCGTCGTGCGGTGCGATGAGGCCCGCCGCCTCGGCCTCGTTCAGCATGTTGAGCGCCACGCGGTCCTTGACGGAGCCGGCGGGATTCTGGCGCTCGAGCTTGACGAGGACGCGCGCGTTGACGTTGGCCTCGCGCTCGAGTTGTGTCAGCTCCAGCAAGGGGGTATGTCCGATCAGCTGGTCGATGGATGCGTAGACGGCACTCATGGCGATCTCCTAACGTGAGGCCCCGCCCTCTGAGGGGGTGAGGTGCTTGGCTGTATGATACACGCGGACCATGGTACGCACGCCTTCAATTACATACCAATCATATAGGGAATAGGTAATCAATCTGAAACATGACGTTCATTTCCGCAGGAGTCGGCTGAAAAAACCATCGTTGCCTATAAAGGAAGGGGGGTTGTCTGTTATCCTTCGGCATATCGGACCACTGCGAAGGGAGCACGGACATCATGTTGGTCTCCACAAAGGGACGCTATGCCCTGCGCGTCATCGTCGATCTTGCAGAGCACGCTTCGGAGGGCCGTATTCCGCTCAGGCAGATTGCCGACCGCCAGGGAATCTCGGAGAAGTACCTCGAGAACATCTTGTCGACGTTGGTACGTCACGGTATTTTGTCGGGGCTGCGCGGCAAAGGCGGCGGTTACTGTCTCACGCGTGAGCCCGATCAGTTCACGGTGGGGGAGGTCCTGCGTCTGACCGAGGGCTCGCTTTCTCCCGTGTCGTGTCTGAGCGAAGAGCACAACATCTGCGAGCGCGCGGCTACCTGCCGCACGATTCATGTGTGGAGGGAACTCGATCATCTCATCGAGGACTATCTGGAGGGCGTGACCATAGCCGATCTGATGTGCGCTCATCCGGAGGCGGAAGAATAGCCAGCCGCTTGCCTTAATCCTCGGTCACCACGCCGAGAATCGTGCACATGATGCTCACGATAATGCTGCCTATGAGCGCAGATCCGAATCCGGCAATGGAGATCCCCGAACCGAGCAGATTCACCGAGAGCCAGCTTGCGAGTTCGAGCATGAAGCTGTTTACCACCAGCTGGAAGAGCCCCACGGTAAGACACGTGAGCGGCAGCGAGATGACGGTGATGAGAGGCTTGACCAACGAGTTGACCAAGCCGAGAAACAGCCCGACGAACGCGAAGCTGAGCCAGGGATCCGCCGCTCCGAACGGAGCGATGCCGGGGACGAGGAACGTGGCGATGGCGATGGCGATGGACGTCAAGAGCCAGTTGAGGAAAAAGCGCATGAGAGGCCTCTCGGTCTGCGTGCGACTCGGATATGCGATGAAGGATCCGAGGACGTGGCGTGCACGCTAAGATAATGGTACGCGGCCGTGGCATTGTCATGGCCGTTCTCGGATATTCTACCCAAAGCCCCGTCATTCCGACGGACGTGTGAGGAACGCCATGCAACAGTACGCCTATGCGCAGATTGAGACGGCGGAGCCTTATCCCGGCGAGGATGGCTCGCGCGTCATCTCATTTTTCGTCTTCAACACCGATGTGCACTTCCACGTGTATTGCGGGGACGGTCGCGAGAGGACGGAAGACGAAGGTGCCGGGCGTACCGTCGAGGCACTCGATGACGCCTTGCGGGCATGTCGGGATCGGTGCCTCTTCTTTGAGCGCCATCTATCGCGGACCCGATCGGATTCGGATATCTCCCGCGCCCATGCCGCCTCCCCCCATCCGATCGATGTCGCGCCCGAGACGGCCGAGCTTGTGCGCTTGGCTTGCGGGTACTGCGCGCGAAGCCGGGGTTGCTTTGACATCACCATGGGGACGGTGACGCGCCTGTGGGATTTTCACGAGGGAGTTGTTCCGAGCGCCCTGGAGCTTGCCCGTGCGTTGCCACATGTGGACATCGACGCGATACGCGTGAGCGCGCCCGACGAGGCGCCCTGGCTTGCCATCGAGGACCCTGCATGCTCTCTCGACGTAGGCGGGGTCGCCAAGGGCTACATTGCCGACGATCTTGCTCAGCTGCTCGTGGCCCACGGCGTCGAGCGCTTTGCGATCAACTTGGGCGGTAACGTGGTTATGCGCGGCGGACGTCCTGCCGATGAGGCGTCGCGCCCTCCCGTGCATGCCGGTGACCCTTGGAAGATCGGCATCGTGAATCCGCGCGACCCCGCCCACTATCGCGCGATCGTGGACGTGGCGAATGGGTCGGTCGTGACGAGCGGCCTGCACGAGCGCCGCTTTTCGAAAGGCGGACGGACGTATCACCACATACTGAGTCCCGTTGACGGCATGCCCGCGCACACGGACGTCACGAGCGCGACGATCATCGCCGACCGTTCGCTTGACTGCGATGGCTATTCGACGACGGTGCTCATGCTCGGCATGGATGAGGGGCTCGCCTTTGCCGAGAGCATCGATGGCGTCGAGGCGGTGCTCATAAGTGATGCGGATGAGGTGCGCTGGACATCCGGAATTGCCGAGCGTCTCTCACTCGTCCCCACGCTACCAAGCTGGTGACGCGTGCCGCTCGCGGATGACATCGGTGCTTTAGCACGCTAGTGTGCTAAACTTCGCCTTGGCAGTAGGGTTACTGCCAAGTACATTGATGATGCCTGGTGGTGACCATGAATATAGAAAAGATGTTCGAGCGACCCGATGTCGATCAGCTCGTCGAGGCGTTCCGTCTCGTCGAGGGCCCCGATGAGATTCGCGCATTCCTCACCGACCTGTGCACGCCGCGCGAGATCTGCGACTTCGCGCAGCGCTTGCAGGTCGCCCGTTATCTCGACGAGGGAGAGCCCTATGTTGAGGTGCAGGCGCGCACGGGAGCCTCGTCGACCACGGTGAGCCGCGTTTCCAAGGCGCTCAACGGCGAGTACGGCGGCTATCGCGGTATCCTCGTCAAGCTCGGCGATAATTAGCGCGTGCCGACAACTGCCAAAGCCCGCCCCTCGCAGTCACGAGATTGCGGGGGGCGGTTTCTTTTGCGCGGCGGACGGGGACCAACCGCCGCATCGATCGCATGGGGTTTGCCCGCGCCACACGAACGTGTCCGCGCGCGCGTGTAGGATGGAATGATGAGACTTCTATCGAGGATGGGGACATGGGACTGAAGGTCTACACGACGCAATCCGCGTCGGCGCTCACGGGCGCCGAGGTATCGCTGCTCGCAGGAGCGGCGCGCGAGCACGGCCGCGCCACGCTGCTGGTGCCCACGTTCGCCGAGCGGGACCTGTGTCGCCGCGCCCTGGCCGACGCGCATGTCGGCACGGGCGTCGACGTGGCGACGCCCACGACGTGGATCGAGGGGATGTGGGAGCTGTTCGGCGACGGGCGCCGCATCGTGGCTCCGCTCGAGCGCCACATGCTCGTCGCCGCGCTCATGGCCGGCCGCAGCGCCGCCTTTATCGCGCCCCTGCGGGGCAATCCGGGCACGGTGCGGCTCGTTTGCCAGATTGCCGAGGCGCTGCTGCCTGAGATTGCCGCCCCCGCGGCGTCGGGAAAGGAACTGCCCGAGGCCGACAATGACGCCGAGCGCGTCGTGTTCTCATTGGTGCGCGATTACGCCGGCATGCTCGAGGCGCGCGGGCTCGTCGAGGCGTCGGAGGCCGCCCGCCTCTTGGCGCGGCTCGTCGACTCCGAGGCGCCCGCGTGCGCGTGTTTCGTCGCCGTGCGCGACGTCTCCCGCCTGCCCGGACATGTGATGCGCCTGTTGATGGCCGTCGCCGGCGTGGGCGAGGCAGCTGTGCTGCTCAACCCCGACCAGCGATCCCTCGCCGCGGGACTGCCCACCCCCGTCGAGGTGGTCGGGCTCGATGCGCTCGCATCTGCCCCGCGCTTCCAGGGCGACCCCGAGTTCCTCGAGGTCGCGGGCCCGCATGCTCGCGGAGCCGCCTACGCGCGCGCCATCAGCGGGCTCGTGGCGGACGGCCGTGATGTGGTGGTTGCCTCCGCTCGACCGTCAGACGTGTTCGATGAGGTCTCGCCCCGTTTGGCGGCTCGTGGGATCTGCTCGGAGTGCGCTCTCGTGGCACGGTTTGGTGACACCGAGGTCGGCCGTCGCTTCGCCTCCCTGTCCGACGTGGTCGCCCGCATGAAGGAGGCGGGGGAGGACCCCGAACGCGCTGCGACGTGGTGGCCCGCGCCGGAACTCACCGATTGGCTCTATTCGCCGCTCTCCGGCATGGACTCCAATTCCGCGCGGAAGTTCGATAAGAAGATCCGCTCCAATCGCTCCCTGACGCCCGAGGCGGTTCTGCGCACCCTGCAGAGCTACCAGAGCCAGACCGCGACCATGCGCCAGCGCTCCGAGCATTCCGGGCCCTATGCCCAGGTCCCCGCCGTCTGCGCGAGCGTCGTCTCGTATCTGTGGCAGGAGCGCCCCGTTTCGGCGCTCAAGGCCATGTGCGCCGTCGCCGCGGCGCTTCCCCCGAGCGCCTTCGGTTGGAGGGATGGGTCGGTCCGCGCCGGCGTCGAGGCTACCATGGCCGCCAAGGCCATCGAGGCCCTGGCGGATACCGCCCGTGAGATGGACGTCCCCCAGTCCGTGGCCGTGACGGTCTTGGACGGCCTAACCGTATCCGCCCGTCGTCGCGCCGAGTCGAGCGGCTTCGCTCATGCGGGCCCCGATGGGGGCGCGACGGCGCCCTGCGTGCGGTTCATGACGCTCGCCGATGCCGCCCTGCTGCCCACGGGCTCCGTGGACGCCGTCTTCATCGCCGATGTCGACGTCGACAATTTCTCGCTCGCGCACGAGGAAGGGGCCCTCGAGGCCCTTTCCGCCAAGCTCGGCGTCGCTCCCGTCGAGCTCGAGCCGGCTGCCCGCCTGCGCGACCTGTTCGACCGGGCGTTGGCCGCGGCGCGCTTTCGCGCAATCCTCGCCCGCGTCACGCATGACCGCCAGGCGAAGGACCGTTACCCCGCCGCGATGTGGACGGAGCTGGCGGCGGCCGTTCGCGCGTCGGGGCGCGTCGCGGATGTCGTCTCGGCGGGCGAGGGCGATATCGTGGGGGATCTCGACATCGCCGCCGGCGCCGGCCTGGCTTGCGAGCGGGTGGCGTGCCTGCCCCCGCAGGAGCTGGGGAAGGACGCCCTCCGTCATCTGGTACTGTACCAACGCGACCCCGCCGACCCGTCCCGTCTCGTGCCGCGCCAGCTGTCCGCCTCGCAGATCGAGAGCTATGCGACCTGTCCGCTGTGCTGGTTCATCTCATCGCGCGTCCGCCCCCAGTCGCTTGATGCGGGGTTCGGCAATATGGAGAAGGGCAATTTCGTTCACGACGTCATGCATCGCCTGCACGCCGAGCTCATCGAGGAAGGGATCCCGCGCGTCACGCCCGAGAATCTCGCGGGGTGCCTGGAGAGGCTGCGGAGCGTGTTCGATCGCGTCCGAGCCGAGCATGCGCGCAACAAGACCTCGAGCTCCGGCGCGCTCGTCGCGCACTCGGCCCTCGAGCGCGCGCAGGTGGATGAGATCCTTCCGCAGCTCGAGGCGGTGGTCCGGTACGAGGCCGAGGCGCTCGCGCCCTTTGCGCCGGAATACCTCGAGTACTCTTTCAACGGCCTCGGGGTCGAGTACGCCGGGCGCCCGCTCGGCGGGCGCATCGACCGCGTGGACGTCGATGCCGAGGGACGCGCGATGGTCATCGACTACAAGCACCGCGCCGACGTCAACGCCTTCAAGCTCTCCGACCCCACGGTGGCGAAGCGCGACGGCACCGTCCCGGCGGATGACCCCGACTGGCTGCCCGAGCATACGCAGTCGCTCATCTACGCGCAGGCGTTGCGTCACTCCGAGCTCGCCCTCGACGCCCGCGGAGCCCTCTATTTCTCGACCAAGGGCGGCGCCCCCGCCATGCGTGGCGCCGTTTCCGAGGAATTCGCCGAGGTCGAGCGTGGCGACGGCCGCGTGCCCGGCCTGCGGACGGGCTTCCCCGACACCGAACGCGGCGGTTCCATGAGCTTTGACGAGCTGCTCGACCGCGTCGAGCGGACCATCGCGCGCAAGCTCGACTCCCTCGAGGCGGGAGACGTGGCGGCGGCGGAGAAGCCAGGCGCGCGGTGCGCGTTCAATCACGACCTTGGATTCGAGCGGAGGGACGCTTAAACGATGGATCTTTCCACCCTCATGCCGCAGCAACGCGACATCGTGACCACCCTCGACCGCCCGCTGTTCGTTTCGGCGGGCGCGGGCTCGGGCAAGACCTTCACCCTCACGCGCAGGATCTTGTGGGCGCTCTCGCCCGAGTCCGGCCCCTTCATCCGGAGCCTCGACCAGGTGCTCGCCATCACGTTCACCAAGGATGCGGCGGCCGAGATCCGCGAGCGCGTCCGTGGCGCCCTTATCGAGGAGGGGATGGCCGACGTCGCCCTGCAGGTCGACGACGCCTGGATCTCGACCATTCACGGCATGTGCTCACGCATTCTGCGCGCCCATGCGCTCGAACTCGGCCTCGACCCCGAGTTCACGGTGCTGGATGAATCCGTCTCCGGCCCACTCATGGATCGGGCGGTCGATGCCGTGATCGGCCGTGAGCGGGACGGTTTGGGCGCGCTGAGGGAGTGGTTCCCGCTCACCGGCGAGCTCGACCCTTCCGGTTTCGAGGCGGGCACGAGTGCCAGGCGCCTGGTGCGCGTGCTGCTCGAGCGCGCGAGCGCCTCGCGCCACGGCTTCGACGACATCGATTTCGTCCGCGGCACGGCGGACTTCTCCGGCCTCATGGACGCCTATCGCCAGTGCCTCGGCGCGAGTGCCAAGGCGGCAGAGACCGCGCGCATCGCGCTGGACGCCCTCGAGGCGTACGAGAGCGGCCCCCAGACGCGCGGCGACCTCGCTTCCTGCATGCTCGCCTGCGGCATGCCCCGTCCGAGCAAGGCCTTTCCCAAGGAGCAGGTGGCCCTGCTCAAGGCGGAGGCGGCCGACGCCTTCGTCAACGCCTATCTGGCCCTCGGCGGCCCCGCACTCGATGAATTGCTCGCGCTCGCCCGCGCCGTCGGCGACGAGTACGCCGCCCTCAAGGCGGAGCGCTCGGCGCTCGACAACAACGACCTCCTCCGTCTCACCTATGAGGCGCTGCGCGACCATGCCGGCATCCGCGAGGCGTACGCCGGCAAGTTCGCCATGGTCATGATCGATGAATTCCAGGACACCGACCAGCAGCAGGTCGACCTCATCAACTTCCTGACGGGCGAGGGCGGTCGCGCCCTGTGCACCGTCGGCGATGCCCAACAGTCCATCTATCGATTCCGCGGCGCCGAAGTCGAGGTCTTCCGTCGCGCGCAGCGCCGTATCGAGGATGAGGCGGACGCGGGATCCGTAGGATCCGTGGTCGAGCTCGTCAAGAACTTCCGAAGCCACGCCGAGGTGCTCGAGTACGTCGCCCGCATCTTCGACGGCGGGAAGGGCGGCATCATGCCGGGCTTCCTCGATTTGCTCCCGCACGACGGGCGCGTCGACGGTCTGGTCGCACCGGCGGCTTCGCGCCGTCAGGCGCTGCTCGTCGCCGGCGGCACCACCGAGGAACGCACGGCGGCGAAGGCCGAGGCCATCGCCCGCCGGTTCCGCTCGCTCGCCGATGCCGGTCAGCCCGTGGGGGGCATGGTGCTGCTGCTGGGCGGCATGCCCCGCGCCGGCGTGTACGCGGACGCGATCCGCGCGCAGGGTCTCGACTGCGTGATCAGCGGCGGATCGGTGTTCGCCTCCACGGAGGAGGCCAAGACCGTCCGCGCGCTCGTGCACATGCTCGGCAACCTGGCCGATACCGCGCAAGGCCTCGCCCCCGTGCTCGCCTCGCCGCTGTTCGCCCTGGGCGTCCAGGAATTCCTTGCCCTGGCCACGGCATGGGATGCGCAGACCGGCGAGACCCGCCGTCGCAATATCGAGCTCGGCATTCTCGTCGATGACGACGCACCGGGCTTCGGGGAGCTTCCACTGCTCGCCCGTGCCCGAAGCGTCCTGCGCCGGGCTCTCTCGCGCCTGGGGAAGGACCCGCTTACTTCGATCGTGCGCGATGTGGTCAACGAGTCCGGTTGGATGGTCCGTCTCGCCGAGCGGGGGGCGGAGGGCCGCGCGCAGGCTGCGAATGTCCTGAAGGCCATCGACGCCGTGGCGGAGGCCGAGGCCGAGTTGGGCAACGCGCCGCGCCAGGTGGCGCTCGCCTTCGACCGTTTCCTGGCGGGCAAGCAGGCACCCGGCGCCCTCAACGAGGAGGGGGGCAACGCGGTGCGCATCATGACGGTGCACGCCTCCAAGGGCCTCGAGTTCCCCGTAGTCGCGGTGTCGGAGTGCTTCGGCATCCGATCCAACTCCGATCGCATGCAGTCCGCCCGCCGCGATGACGGCACGATTGGCCTCGTCGCCCTGCCCGGCCGTTTTCCGAGTTGCCGTGATTCGTCCGGCTCCTTCGTCGACGGCGCCGAGGTGGAGAAGCAGTTCAAGAAGTATCTGAGCGGATCGGGCGCCACGGGGCCCTGGCTCGATGCGAGCTTGGTCGACGATGTGTGCGCGACTGGATCGGCCGCCGAGGCATGGCTGTCCATGCGCAACGAGGAGGACCGCCTCGCACTCGAGGAGCGGGCCCGTCTGCTGTACGTCGCGATGACGCGCGCCCGCGAGGTCTGCCTGCTCGCGATGGATGTGCCCGTTGGCCGCGGCAAGGACGCGGCTCTCGCCCTCAGGCCCGAGTTGGATCTCACGCAAGCCGTGCTCGAGCGCATCCTGCCCGATGAGGGCGCCTCGCTCGCGTGCGACCGCCTCGTGTTCGACAACGCCCAAGCGGGCGATTTCGAGCTGATCGCCCTCAGGGACTTCTCGTATGGCGGCGCCGCATACGAGGCGAATGCCGAGCCGGCCGATGCGGAGGCCTCGGTTGCGGACGCCCCGGCACCCGAACCGACGGATTCCTTCACGCTCGTCGAGCCGGCGAGTGTGTACATGCGCGTCGTGCCCGCCGAGCGCGCCCCACGTGATTCGTACAGTTATTCATCGATCTCCGCCGAGTTGCACGAGGAGGGGGAGGACCGTGCGGCCGCCGCCGGGGCTCCCGAGGGCGATGACATCGATGAGGCGGTCGCGCCGAGCGAGGTCGACGCCCTGCGCGATGAGCGCGAAGAGAGGGCCGCTCTGTCGCGTGCCGGAGACCCGACCGCCCTGGGTAGCGCCTTCCATGCCGCATGTCAGTGGTTGATCGAACTTGATCGCGTCGATTTGCCCGCCGAGCGCGCTGACGCCCTGTGCCGCTACTGGGGCTGCACGCCCGCCCAGCGCGAGCGCTTCGATGCCGCGGTCGCGCGCTGGCTTTCGAGCGATGTGCGCGCCGAGGCACTTGCCTGGCCGTGCCGCCGTGCCGAGGTGCCGTTTTACACGCTGGGCATGGACGGGCTCGTGGGGCGCTTTGGGCCTTATGCCGAGGGCGCCATCGACTTGCTGTGCACCGACCCCGCTCGCCCCGGTCATGCCCTGCTGATCGACTACAAGACCGGTGGGAGCCCGGACGAGACGCCCGGGCGGCTGCATGAGAAACACCGCCTGCAGGCCGAGGTGTACGCCGACGTCCTGCACAAGGCCGGCTTCGAGCGCGTGACGCTCAAGTTCGTGCGCGTCGAGGTACCCGACCCCGTCGACCCCGCGCAGCCCCAGGTCGTCACGTACGAGCTGTGATGTTTCCGATGAAACCCGCAAAATCGAGGTCGGGGGCGATCACTATGGCCGCTTGCCCCCGCGGTCAACTCGCTTGTTCGATGAGGTCTCTGTTCGGATCGCCTTGTGGCGGCAAACGGTAGCACAACTCGACAAAACTTCCGGAAAGGGCGTGCGGCAGAAATCTTGGAGACCGGGCGGAGAGGAGAAGCCTTGTATTCCAGGGAGCAGAGGGAGGCGGCGCTCGAGGCCTACGACAGGCTGGGCGACGTCCGCGCGGCCGTCAGGGAGCTCGGCTACCCGAGCGACACCGCGCTCGCCGGGTGGGTCCGGCGGCGGGGCGAGGCCCCGCGCCCGCGCAAGCCCGCGGTACGATTGTGATGTGGCAACACCTTCTTGAACAAATCTACGAGAGGATCAGGCCCGCCTCC
>NZ_CAUFLV010000008.1:0-96681 GCF_959026545.1 uncultured Collinsella sp. | reverse complement strand
GCGGCACGTACTCGTAGAACACGCTGGAGTTCTCCAGGCCGAACCACTGCACCGGCGAACCGGCGAACCGGCGGATGGTGTATTTGAGCGCGATCGCCGTGCGCTCCTGCGATTCGACATCGGACTCGGGGGCGAGCGTCTTGCGGATCAGGCAGAAACGGAACGAGCCGATATTGCCCGGTTTTTCGTACACGGAGTAGTCGTGAACCTGGGCCGGCAGCTCGCCGGAGGCGGACAGGTCGCTGACAATCTGGCGCAAGTACGCATTGACGCGCTGGTTAACCTTGTATCCCAAGTACAGGTGGACGCGGAACACGAAGTCGGTGCCGTAATTCTCCACGGAGTACTCGAACGTGTGGGGCTCATCGGTGACCTCAACGTTGAGGAACCAATACGCACGTGCGCGTTTGGGATGCTTGTCAAAGATGGAGTAGAGGATGTCACGGTCGAGCATGTCGGTGGACGTGCTGTTGGTGAGGTACACCAGGTTGTCGCAAAGCGTCTCGTAATGATGGTCGTTGCGCAGGCGGTCGAGCTGGTCGAGGTACTTGCGCACGGGAAGCATGGTGTATTGGCGGCGCTCGACGCGGCTGCCGTTATACCAGCTCACCATGATGCCCATGATGAGGGCTGCCATGAGGATGGTGAAGTAGCCGCCATGGAAGAACTTGGTGAGCGAGGACACGAAGAAGAAGCCCTCGAGCGACACGAAGAAGACGACGAATACCCAGGGGAACACCTTGAGTTTGCGGAGGCCGTGCAGGTAGAAGAACAGCAGGACAGAGGTGCAGATCATCGTGATGGTGATGGCGAGGCCGTAGGCAGCTTCCATATGCGCGGAGCTTTGGAACAGCAGTACGACGACGATACAGCCGACCCACATGACGTTGTTGACCATCGGGATGTAGAGCTGGCCCTTGGTCTCGGCGGGGTAGAAGATCTGCATATGCGGCATGAGGTCCAGGCGGCTTGCCTCGGACACGAGCGAGAAGGCACCCGTTATCAGGGCCTGGCTGGCGATGATGGCCGCGCAGGTGGAGAGGATGACGCCGAACGGGCGCACGGCCTCGGGAAGCATCTGGAAGAACGGGTTGAGGTCCTCAATGAGAGCGAGGTCGGCATTGCCTGCGTTCGCGAGCAGCCATGCGCCCTGGCCCAGGTAAGACAGGATGAGGCAGATCTTGACGAACGGCCAGGTGGCATAGATGTTGCCACGTCCAACATGACCCATGTCGGAATAGAGGGCCTCGGCGCCGGTGGTGGCGAGGAAGCAGCTGCCGAGGATCATGATGCCGGCGTGGTTGTTGGGGGACAGCAGGAAGCTGATGCCGCGGATGGGGTTGAACGCGAGCAGCACCACGGGGTTGCCGATCACGTACATGAGGCCCGCGCCGCCGAGGAACAGGAACCAGAAGGTCATGACCGGGCCGAAGGCGTGGCCGATCTTGGAAGTGCCGGCGCGCTGTACGGCAAAGAGCAGGCAGACGATGATGAGCGTGATGACGACGACGTTCATCTGGTTGTCGCCCATGATGCCGTGGACCGCGGGGATGGTGCGCAGGCCCTCGATGGCGGTGGTGATGGTGACCGCCGGGGTGAGGATGCCGTCTGCGAGCAGGGCTGCACCGCCAAGCATGGCGGGGATGATGAGCCATTTGCCGTACTTCCGTACGATGCTGTAGAGGGCGAAGATGCCGCCCTCTCCGTGATTGTCGGCCTTGAGGGAGACGAGTACGTATTTGACGGTGGTGAGCAGCGTGACCGTCCAGATGACGAGCGAAAGCGCGCCGAGGATGAACTCCTCGGTGACGGTCATGATGCCGCCTTGGCCAGCGAGGAGGGCTTTGGTGACGTACATAGGCGAGGTGCCGATGTCGCCGTACACCACGCCCAGCGTGATGAGCATCGCGCCGATGCTCACGGGGATCGCGTGCGAACCGTGTTCCGCCGCGGTGGATTCAGTTGCTTGTGCCATTGCGGTGTTGCTCCTTGGCGAGTGTGACCCGGCGGGGACACGCGTGCCCGGGCGCCGAGAGGCATGTGCATGCCATCTAACGTTCAAGCCATTATAGGGATTGTGCAGGGCAAACGCTATATGTCACAAGCAGCAGGAACGCAAATAGAAGGATGGGTTGCTTCCGTTTCCTTTCCCTATCCCTTGCCCTCCTCCCGCGAAAGTTAACTCTCGCGGGAGCTTTTCTCCCGGTTCGCCCGATTCGTTCCCCGAGAGTTAACTCTCGGGGAACGCAGATACCGAGGAGTGCGCGCCCCTTAGGCCCTCATATTGGGTCAGCGCCCGCCGCGCGCATCGCGGCGGCGCGTCTTTTCGCGCCGGGTATTGCTGCCGCTCGGCTCGCTGCCGCGTGCATCGTCATGGCGCCGGGCGTTCTCGCGCAGCTCGCGCGTGCGCTCGCGAATGGCGCTCTCGTCCATGCCCACCATGCGCATGGCCTCCTCGGAGGTGTAGCGGCGGACCAGGTAGCAGTGGTGAATACGCTGGTTGCGGGCGAAGTCCTCGGGGATGGTCTGCGCGGTGATGTCGGTGAGCACCACACCGGCGCGGGCGAGCTCCTCGGTATCGGGGCGGAAGGTGCGCAGGTTGCAGGAGAAGATCGCCTCGCCCTTGCGGGAGAGCAGGCGCGAGAGGCCCACGAGCAGCTCCACGTGGTCGCGCTGGACATCCCACGTGCGGCGACCCATTTTGCTCGAGTTGGAGAAGGTGGGCGGGTCGCAAAAGATGAGGTCCCAGCGGTTGCGTGTGGCGCGCATGTCGCGGATCCAGCTCATGACGTCGGCGCGCACGTAATGGTGGTCGGGGCCCACAAAGCCGTTTTGCTCCATGTTGCGCTCGGCCCAGTCCAGGTAGGTGTTGGAGAGGTCCACGGTGACGGTCTCCTCCACGCCGGCATCGGCCGCGTAGCAGGTAGCCGTGCCGGTGTAGGCGAACAGGTTGAGGAAGAAGCGCTTGCCGCGGGCGTGCTCGCGCACCAGGCTGCGCGTGATGCGGTGGTCGAGGAAGATGCCCGTGTCGAGGTAGTCGTTGAAGTTGACGGCGAAGGTGAGGCCGCCTTCTTCGATGAGGGGGAGCCTGCGGGTGCGGATGTCGGACGGGGTTCCCACGCCGGTGCCCTGGGGTGCGCGAGCGGCGGCTTTGGGGCTCGAGCCTCGGCCGGCGCCTCCCTTGCGCACGCCGGCGGAACCGTTGCCGCCCATCGCCGCCGCGGACGTGCCGCCCGCCTGTTTGCCGTATTGCGACCCGCCGCGCGAGCGGATGCGGGCCTTGGCGAATACGTTTTCGGGGTCCACGTCGAGGATGCGCGGCGCGATGGCGAGCATGTCGAGCAAGCGCGCCTCGGCGAGTGCCGGGTCGATGTGGCGCGGGGCGGCATACTCGGCAACTACGAGCCAGCGGCCCGGGGTCGTGGCACTGCCTTCGTACAGGTCGATGGCGGCGGAGTAATCGGGCAGGTCCGCATCGTAGACACGGTAGCAGGTGATGCCCTCGCGCTGCGCCCACTTGCGGCGCTGCTTAGCGACCTTGCGCAGACGGCGCGCGAACTGCTCGGACTCGGGCAACATGACGGGGCGGGGCTTACCATCGCCCAGGTCGATGGTGGTGGTTCCCGCGGGTGCGACTCGCTCGTCGTCTGCGGCCTCGGTGTCCTCGTGGTCACCCTCAGAGAATTCGGCGAACGTGAGGAGCTGAGCCCCTTCGTTGTTCGGCATGATGGACAGGCGACCGCGGGGGGTGCCGAGGGCTTGCTCGAGGACGTTGTCGCGCGTGAGGACGGTGACGGGCTTGCCGACGAGGGCTTCCCCAAAGGGTGCGCCCGCGCCGGTGCGCAGGTCGGTAACGAGGGAGAGGAGGCGCGGCAGCTTGGTGAGGGGGACCTCGGTCGTGTCGATGACGATGCCGCCGACGACCTGGGTGTCGCCGATAGCGGGAATGGCGAGTTTGCGGACGATTTTCTGCGCGTCGGGCTGGGCGAAGATCACGCGGTCCGAGAGGCCGGATGCCTTGAGGACGCGGCGCGCGCACGAGACGGCGTCACCGGAAATGTCGGTGGCAAGAATGCGCGCCGTGCGGTCGCGCGCCGCGTCGATGCGCCCGAGCGCCTCTTTGCGCAGGGAGAGCCACGCGGATTCGTCGTGCTCCGCCCATGCTTTGAACCCCCAGTTGTCGCGCTCGAGGCCGGGCGCGCGGTCGGCGAGGATCTGGGCTGCCTCCAGTACGATGCCGCCGCCAGCGCAGCAGGCATCGACCAGGATGGGGAAGACGGAGTCGGTGCCGTCGTCCGCGATGGAGGCCGCCGTGTCGCTCGCGTATGTCATGGCGTGCGAGCAGGCCTGTTGCCAGCCAAGCTGCGTCAGGACCAGTGCGGCGTAGTCGGGCCGCAGCACGTGGGCGGCGCCGGGGCGGATCGCCTCGCGCGGGAGGCGCTTGAACAGCGGGTCGCCGGAAAGGTCGAGGTGCAGGCTGGCGCGGTCTCCGCGCAGCGAGAGGAGGATGTGCGCGTCGGGGTCATCCACGTCCACGTTGGGGCGACGGCCGGCGATCTCGACGAGGCGGTCGCACAGGGCATCCTTCACGCGCAGGGCGGAATAATGGGAGTTGCGCAGCTCATCGCTCGTGCCGCGCGCCGAGATGGCGATGGTTGCGCCAGGCGCGAGGACGTTCTCCCAAGCGATGGCGCGAGAGCCCTCGTACAGGTCGTCCGCGGTGATGCAATCGAAGCGGGCGAGGGCAACAAAGACGCGGCTCGCCAGGCGCGACCACAGGCAGGCGCGGTAGGCATCGAGGGGCGCGCCCGCGAACGTGACGCGGCCCTTGAGGCGCCGAACCTGACGCAGGCCGAAAGAGCGCAGTTCGTCGGCAAGGGCGGCTTCAAAGCCCTCGGGGCAGCTCGCGTAAAACTCGTGCGCGGCAGTGTTGGGAGGCGTGAGGGGCGTCTGCGCCATGGTCACTCCTAATATAAGTGGCGGCAAAATCGTGTGTATGATGCGCGGCCGTCTGTCCATAATCTCTTTGTATTATGGCAGCTTCCTTACGCGTACGCTCCTCTTCTGTGCTGATGAGCTTGCTATCATGGTTCGAGCACAAGAGAGGGGAAGGATATGTATGCTCGATGATTCGAGTGCGGTTTGGACGCCCCTTGCGGGGGCCTCTATGGAGGCCGGAGCGGCTTTGGCTACATCGACGGCGCGCGGATTGGGGGACTCCTCGGCGTCGTTGTTCTTCGATGTAGATGGCACGCTCGTCTGGGTGGACCCTGCGAACATCCCCGAGGGGGAGGATTTCACCAAGATCTTGCCGACGTCGGGCGTGCTCGACGCAATCGGGCGGTTGCGGGAGCGCGGGCACCATGCGTACGTCTGCACGGGGCGCCCGCTTTCCATGGTGAGCGACGCGCTCGTGGCCGCCGGGTTCGACGGCGTGATCTCCGCGGCGGGGTCGTGCGTGTCGCTGGGCGGCGAGGTCGTGCACGAGACGCTGATCGATTCCGAGCTGGCGGCTGAGCTCATTCGCCTGGTGCTCGCCGTGGACACGACGGTGATGTTCGAATCGCGCGAGACGCCGCTCGTGGTGTCGCGGACGCTGGAGGCCGTCCCGGCGTTTCCCGACATGCCCGTCGCCCATTCCCTCGAGGAGGCGCTGGGGCTCGCTCCCGAATTGCGGTTTTGCAAGTTCACGCAGCCCGGGATGTTGAAGGCGCCCTCGATCATGGGCGACGCCCGCCTGTGCGAGCTGGTCGAGGCCAATTTCGACGTGTGCGATATGGGCCTGGCGAGCGAGTATTCGCAGAGGGGCGTGACCAAGGCGAGCGGCATTGCCAAGGTGCTGGAGCTGGAGGGGCGCGAAGTCGCGGGCACGTTCGCGTTCGGTGACTCCGAGAACGACCTCCCGATGTTCGATGCGGTGGAGACGAAGGTCGCCATGGGTAATGCGATGCCGGTGCTCAAGGAGCGCGCGGACTACGTGACCGACCATGTGAAGGACGATGGCGTGGTCCACGCGCTGCGGCATTTCGGTTTGATTTAGCATGTGCCCGGAGGGCACCGTTGGGAACGGCGTGTCGATTCCAACGGGGTTGAAAGGTGTCAGAATTGTGAAGACACTTAAGGAGGCCCTTGCAATGAAGGGGCTCTGCGCGTAATATAACTCCTTGCGCACACGGTGCGTCCAGACATTGCGGGGTGGAGCAGTCTGGTAGCTCGCCGGGCTCATAACCCGGAGGTCGTAGGTTCAAATCCTGCCCCCGCGACCAAGAA
Source organism: uncultured Collinsella sp. (assembly GCF_959026545.1). Taxonomy (NCBI): domain Bacteria; kingdom Bacillati; phylum Actinomycetota; class Coriobacteriia; order Coriobacteriales; family Coriobacteriaceae; genus Collinsella; species uncultured Collinsella sp. Next base: position 90,411 of record NZ_CAUFLV010000008.1, on the reverse strand, counting down.
TTTTTAGCAGCTCAGAGGTTAAATCTTCTGAGCTGCTTTTCTTTTTTGATTCCACCTTCGCTTAAAAGCCGCGAAGAATTTGCGAAGAAAAAGCCAGATGCTAAGAAGCGGAGAAGGCGGTTATTTGTAAACAAAAGACGCTGCTGGCAAGTATTGACCAACGGACGCCCCCATTCCCTAACGAGCTGAAAGCAATAATAAAGTCCGGACGAGAGGGTAGCTTATCGCTATCGGGACTGCTCCGGCGGATGGGGTGTGTATTCGGTGGCGTATTCCAGTTGGCTTAAGTGGAAGTGAGGAACCCATGGGCCGCAGGCATCTCGTTTGCCGATCATATCTATGAATGACCCGCTGTGGCAAAATGAGGACATAACGTCCTGTTAGTTATCCAGAAGGTACGTCATGCAGTTTTCAACAGATGAGGTAAAGGCCAAAAGGCAGGAGCTGGGCCTGACCCAGAAGGAGTTCGCCGCTGCGCTGGGCATGGGTCCCAACGGCGAGCGCACGGTGCGCCGTTGGGAGACGGGCGAGACGAGGCCCACCGCAGCTGAGTCGAAGTACATCTCCACCCTCGGCCACCGTGCCCCCTTTGCGCCCGAGGAGGAGGGGGAGCCCGCATTCACCTTCATCGACCTGTTCGCGGGCATCGGCGGGATCCGCATGCCGTTCCAGGAGCTCGGCGGCAGGTGCGTATTCTCGTGCGAGTGGGACAAATTCGCCCAGAAGACCTACCGCATGAACTACGGAGAGACCCCGGCGGGCGACATACGTGAGGTCGCAGCATCCGATATTCCCGACTTCGACGTACTGCTCGCGGGCTTCCCATGCCAGCCGTTCTCACTCGCGGGCGTGTCTAAGAAGCGCTCGCTCGGCCGCGCCACGGGTTTCGAGGACAAGACCCAGGGCACACTCTTCTTCGAGGTGGCCCGCATATTGAGCGAGAAGCGCCCCAAGGCCTTCCTGCTCGAGAACGTGAAGAACCTCGTGAGTCACGATAAGGGAAACACGTTTGACGTCATCATGCAGGTCCTGCAGGACGAGCTCGGCTACCACGTCCACTACAAGGTCCTGGACTCCAAGGGCTGGACGTGCCAGCACCGCGAGCGCATTTACATCGTCGGCTTCCGTGACGACGTCGACTTCTCGTGGGACGACCTCGACTGCCCGAACAGCGGCCAGAAGGCAGCGGAGATCCTAGAGGAGGACGCGGACGAGAGGTACGTGCTCTCCGACAAGCTGTGGTCCTACCTGAAGGCGTACAAGGCGAAACACGAGGCCGCCGGCAACGGGTTCGGCTACGGCCTCATCACCCCCTCGGATACCACGAGGACGCTCTCCGCGCGCTATCATAAGGACGGGAGTGAGATCCTGGTCTCGCGCGGCGAGGGTGAGAATCCCCGCAAGCTGACCCCCAGGGAGTGCGCGCGCCTGCAGGGATTTCCCGACCGGTTCATTATCCCGGTCTCCGACACACAGGCATACCGCCAGTTCGGCAACTCGGTGACGGTGCCTGTCATCCGCTCGGTGGCCAAGCTCATGATGGGGGCGTGCAAGGATGGATTACGGGGCGCTTAGCAGCTACTTCGACGGCGCGGTCTCGAAGGTCCTCGCTGACGTCGACATCGACGCGGGCAAGAGCAACCAGCACGAGTTCAACGGCACGCTGCCGCTGAGGTCGCTGTTCGGCGACGACGACATCCGCGACATCCGCACCACGTTCGCCTACATGTGCGACGAGGCGGAGCCCGAGATGTGCGACGGGACCGTGACCTGGTACGACGCGCGCCGCAAGCACCCCACGCGCACCGAGTACCGCCTCTACTACAAGGACAACCCCGCGATACGGCAGGCGCGCACCGGCGATCTCATGGTGCTCGCCAACTCAGACGACTTGGGGCTGCTTATCCTTTTCGCCAAGAAGGGCTCGAGTATCGAGTCCCAGCTCAAATGGCTGTTCGGTTTCGAGGAACCGGACCGCTCCGGCTACGCAGTGTCGAAGGGCGAGCGCAACCGCATCGGAGCGGTGGCCTCGCGCATCCTCGGCATGATGGGCATCGAGACCCGCGCGCCCTTGAGCGCCGACGCGTACCTGGACGACATGGTGGGGAGGTTCGGCCACGCGTTCCCGCGCGGGCTGGACTTCACCGAATACTCCGTGTCCACGTTGGACGACCTCGACTGGGCGGGCGACCCCGACGGCAGCCTGCTTTCCTGCTACGAGCGCGAGGAGATGCTGTTCAAGGTGTTCGAGCGCCACCTGCTCGAACGGGACCTCGCGCCCTACCTGAACGGCCAGCTCGACGTGGACGGCGTCCTCAAGACCACCATGTCCACCTTCCAGCGCAGGAAGTCCCGCGCGGGCACCGCGTTCGAGCACCAGCTCGAGTTCCTGTTCAAGGGCAGGGGGATCCGCTACTCCGCGCAACCCTACACCGAGGGCAAGTCGAAGCCGGACTTCATCTTCCCATCTATCGAGTGCTACCGCGACGAGAGCTTCCCCTCGGCGAGCCTTACCATGCTCGGCGCGAAGACAACCATCAAGGAGCGCTGGAGGCAGGTTCTGGAGGAGGCGAACCGCATCGAGCGCAAGCACCTCATCACGCTGGAGCCCGCCGTGAGCACGGACTACACGAACGCCATGCGCGACAGCAGGCTCCAGCTCGTCATTCCCGCCCAGCTCTTCCCGACCTACACGCCCTCCCAGCAGGAGTGGCTCATGGATGTCGGCGGCTTCTGCGAGATGGTCGAGAAGAGGCAGCTAGTGCTCGATTAGGCCGGGACAATGAGGGCGTTGAGGCGACGAGCAAGTGACCTGAGGGGCTTTCGCTGAGCCTGAATGCCGAGTTTTTCTAGAACTGCAAGGCTTTCGGTTTCCGACATATCGAAGACCAGTCTAAGCTCATGTTTTGCTCTGGAAGCTCCGGTGTAGAACATGAGTCCGTCGCCTGAGTCGTAGTCGCCGCTCAATTCGGCGTCATCCCATAGATCGCTATTGATGTCGACAAGAATAACAGCGTCAGCTTCGAGGCCTTTGAAGCGTCGGCAGGAATAGAAGGGCACGTCGCTCCCGCGCCAGCGCTCGTCGACAACCTCCTCATTCAGGGGAGATTGCGTTACAGATGAACAGGTGAGGATCACAATGTCATCAATCCCTGCTGATTGTAAGGCGGAAATCTCCCGGTTGATGAATTCGATCATCTTGCCGACGTTGGTTGTCGCTATCATTTTCGGGGCAGATCCAGGTGCGGAGGTGGTCTTCGTCTCAATTCCCGGATTTGACTCAAGAGCCCCGTATGAGCATCGGGCGATATTGACAGAGTTCCTGCAGTTTACATAGAGGGATAGCTTGCAGTCAGCCTGCAACAAGAAGCTTGGAAGCTCAGAGCCTTGGATGAACTGGTTTTTGTCGTAGAAGAGGTAAAAGCTTCCATCTTTTTTCTTGATGAGGTCGAAGAGTAGGTCCAAGATCTCCGACTGTTCGATTTCGGCTATTCCAAAATCTTGTCCTTCATCGATGACAACATGTTTATATGGGAAAGAGTTCTCATCGAGAGTAAGTAGATACTCCGCGAGGCCTTCGTAGCTAGGGGGAGACGTCAGGCATTTCTCGTGCGCAAGTCCTGCGATGGTTTTTACCTCGATCCGGCTGAATTCGGCGAGTCGACTGGCAATGTCGTTCTTTAGCATAGTGTTGAAACACAGGAAAAGGACCTCGTCTCCGGTGCTCGCCGCGCGTTTTGCACGCTCGACGGCGATGAGGGTCTTTCCAGATCCTGCCGGTCCGGAGATGATTGCGCTCTTTTGCTCAGAAAGAAAATCCAGAACGCGTTGCTGAGACTGAAGCAATCTAATGAAGGCAAGCTCTGCTAGATCGTATGAGAAGCGTTTGCTGGGAATTAGGTTAAGCTCGGGGCAAAGAACCTTCGATATGACCCTGTTTTCATCATTTTCTGATAGCTGCGTTGCGGTTCCAGCGACCTGAAGAGAGAAGATTCGCCGAATCGAAGGCTCTGGATCAATAAGGTCGTTGGAGAAGAGAGTAATCTTAAGATCGCCCTCGGGTGGAAGGCAGTATCCGCAGAGCGCCTCCCTTCGGACGGAGGGGAACCACACCGCGTGAAGCAGCTTGCAGTGCCTTAGCGTATCTCTCATACGGAGCTGCTCGAAGCGATCGATGAGCCTGTATTTTGAATTTGAAGCTTGGTTGTATGGGCCTCCGCGCGGCATCAATAGGCCGCTTCCGTACCGCCACTCCCCGGCTTCATACTTGACTTGTCCCGCCTTGGCCTCAATACACAGAATTCCAAGATCTCGGTGGAAAACGATGAAGTCGGCCTCGTTTTCCCGAAGGTCGTCACGTAGCGAGGTGACCATGCGCATCGAGTGAACCACGACGAATTCATCTGGGAGTGAGGCCAAGGCATCATAGATTATTCCTTCTTGGCTCGCAGGGGTAAAGTCGCGTGGGCCACGCGAGGGAATCATTCTAGCCACAGTTATTCTCCAGGATGTTGAGCAGTTCTTCGGGGGCGGGAGCGTCGTCTATTGCATATACGTCCCAACCGCGCGCGGCATCCCGCAGCTCTTCAAGAGACATCCCGCTGTCTTCAACATCCTCTTGGGATAGAAGGGCGACACGGGCAACCGCCCATCCAAGGGTGGCAGGTATCTCTATGCTCTGGTTGCCGATTATGCAATTTGGGGCTGGATGCTCTATGTGCTTGAAGGATAGGGCGTCAGAAAGAAAACTAATGTATTCGGCTTCTGATGGTTTGATGCCGTACGAAGCGGATGAACAGATATCAGCTACGGATGTTTGGGAATAGTCGGTATCGTCCAGAAGGCTCAGCGGCTCCCTTACGGCCATTTGGCTATCGTTCGATATAGGGCCGCCGTCAAAATTAAACAGCCCAATACTCGGGTCTTCGAGCGTCCCAGTCAGCATTGCCCTATCAAGAATCTTATTTGCGTTCTCACAGGATGTTTCTGGGACAAGGGCGCAGCTGTAGCAGGCGGCAAGGTTGCACGACCCCTGCCCTTGCCCGGGGGATTCGATGCAAACGGGGTCTGAGGAGCACCATCGCGCATCGGAAATCGCCTTGTCGAAGATTCGCTCAAAAATACCGGGACGACCCGCACGGACGAGTCCGCCTAGCGACCCTTCGCTATCATCAGAAGCGGTGTAAATCAGGATTCCGTTCATAGATTGATCCGAGGGATCATCAAGGGAGCGGTTGCAGTAGATCCGCTCGCGTACAGATGCCGTTGGGTAGCCGCATTCCTGCGTTATCCCTAGCATGAGTATGTGGGCGAGGGTGTGCAGCGCAATGTAGCGGGGGTTAAGCGTGCCATCAGCTTCTTGAGCGTTAAAGCTGTTCGCTGGGTGCTTTAGATTACTTTCAAGCTGTTCGGTTCGTTTCCGCACGGAGGGGATAGAGCTCCAAGCGTCTAGTAGTCCCTCGTTCAGCTTGAGAAAGACGCCCTCTCCGGTTAGTTGGGTTGCAAGCGCCCAATCGAGCCTATTCCGTGATAGCATCGAACGCTGTTCGTCGAACGATACGCCGGGCTTTACATTGGGGTAGAGGCGAGAAAACCCGATAAGAGCCTTTGTTTCTTTAAGGGTTGAAATCAGGGATATCGATTCAACGGCCGATTTCAGCAGCCTTGATGAGTACTCCGAAGAGGGTAGTGCGCTTCCCTCAAACGATTCTAGGTCGCTTTTGAATCTGTCGGGGTCGGATAGGACGCCATACTCCTCATGCTTATATGCAAGCTCCGAGCGCGTCGATTGTGCGCCTTGATCTTCCTGCAGAGACTGGAACGCTGCAAGCAGCTCGTCGGTGTTAATTCCAGCGCGTCTCGCCTCGTGAGAAAGAACCTCTCTGAATGCTTCCCCTCCACATGCTGAGATGGTGGTGAGGTAGTCGTACTTTGCTTCCGCATAGTCGAGAGCGGCTTTTCTATGCGTATCTGGGATATAGATAGAGCTGATCGTTTGCGAGTACCATACGTTGGTTCCGCCTCGCTGAATGACTCGTAGGTCCGAGGTAGGTGCGTCGCATGGAGAAGAGGGGGTTTCTTCGAGCCAAGGTCTGCTGCCGCGGCAATGATACCCATATTTCTCCAAAGCCCCAGGAGAGGCTATGGTGTCAAGTGGGATGCCCTTGTTGCATTTTTCGCAATAGTAGTAGATGTCTCTAAGAGTCCCGCTGCCTCCGCGCGTTTTTCTTACTAGAACATGCTCTTCCGGATTAACAGGTTCGCCATGGATGAGTTCTAGGAGGGGCAGGTCATCAATATGTCCATTTGGGCAAGCGACGACAAAACGCTCTGGAACCAATTTGCAATGATTGCAAGAGGGTTTACCGCAACGCGGAATCGATGTTTCAATGGGTTTGCTTTTGTACATCGTATGGCACCTAGGACAATACATCCAGAGAGGGAATCTGACTGCATAGATTCTGGTGCCCTCATTCGTTGGCGGTTCAAGCAGGCGGGTGACGCCGATGAAGCTTGCAAGTCTTCGATCGTGAACCTGATTCATATCTTTTTGGAAGGGGAACTCATCAAGTCCTGCAATCATCAACGACGACCCGTCAGGGCATGGAAGTATCGCCCCGGGACCCCATGGGCCGAAAAGCTGGTTTTTGCGAAGGCTGCATTTCTTCTGGATTTGATTGTGATTGCTTTTGGAGCGGTGGTTTCTAGACATCATCTGCCTCCCCATCATTTCGTCGCTGGAGAACGGCGACCTGACAGTCTCCATCAACGGTTCTCATTGCTGTGGGGGCATCAAACCCCGCGTTTCCCCAAACTGGATTAATGACACCGACGGGGTGGATAAGCGGTGTGGGTGTGTCTGGTTGGGGGAAGCCCAAGTCGTACCAGACGTCGTAACCCTCGTTCACCCACTGCTGTATGCAGTAGTCCAGATCGGCTTCGGCATCTTTTACCTCATTTGGGTCGATGCTGTTGATGCGTGTGAGTATGATCTGCTTTGCCGTCTCAATGGCGCGGAGCTGAGGATTGTTCGGAGAGGCGAGCGACGGGTTTTGCATTCGATAGAGGGCGACGAGGATTGCGGGTAGGGCGCGGTCCCTGACCTGCTGACAGAACGCAGTGGCGCTTGAGGGCTCGACGTGCTTGTAGAAACTCTGATGGTAGTTCTTGAAGTTTTCGTAATGGGATCGGTCCCTTGGCTTCGATGCGTTGTACGCCGTGAATACTATTCCATGGTTATCACTTCTGCCGACTCGGCTGGTTGCCTGGATGTATTCCGACGTCTCTTTCGGTTGTCCTGCGACGACCATGGTTCCTAGCCTGCCGACATCAAGGCCGACAGAAATCATGTTGGTTGCAAGGCAAAGGTCTATAGAGCGATCGTGGCCACCATTCGTTGCATGCTTAGCAGACAGTCTTTCTAGCCCGTCCTGCACATCCGAGGCGCTTTTGCGCCCGGTAAGCTCAAGGGTTCGATTGAGGTAGCGGGGCTTCTCCACAGGATTGGCTCGGCGCTTTTCGAGCAGGCGTTCAGGGATGTCGGCAACTGTCCAAGTCAAAGCTTGGCCGAGCTCCCTAGTGGTGTTGTAGTAGCCGGTAACGGTCCAGTATGGGTCGATGACATCGTCATCCACCTGCCAGGTGCAAGGCTCCCAAAGCAACTCGGTATAAAGGCGGATGGAGGCGGTGGCAGCGGTGATGCTGGGGGCATAAAGGCCGACGTACCGTCTGCCGTCACCCCCATGATCGATGCGTGCAAAGAAGGAGTCATCATATCTGATCCCAGAAGGGGGGAACTGGCAGACATTGTCCATTGCGCAGGCGAATATCTGGTTGCATTGCTCTTTGGCGCGACTTACGGTCGCGGTTGAGGCGATGATTTTTGGAGATGCCCCAGTACTACCGTAGCTGCAAAGAGCGTCAATCAACGTCTCGTAGCACGCGACCATCGACCCGAGTGGCCCAGATATTAGATGTAGCTCATCTTGGATGATCAGCTTCGGGGTGTGGAATCTCTCGCCTCCGTCTCCTATGCCGAAGAGGCGGAACGATTCCTTCCTATATGGAATCATCGCAAATTTATCTACGGTGCCAAGTAGCAATGAAGGTGGATTCTCATAGATCTCTTCATCCACCACTAATAGCGGGAGAGAGTCGTCTCCTTGATGGAAATGGCATTGATGGTTCGGGCAGAAAAAGCGAAGGTAATCGGTTCTCTTTCCAGTGGAATCGCGCTTTCTGGTCTTGATATACCCCGCTGCATCCTTTGTTGCCTGTCCCATGGGCTCGCCGCACCAAGGGCACTGGAGTATAGGAAGACTTCCTTTGTCCTGTTCGGGCTCGATGCCCCTTCTTAGGTCTCCATAGAGCTGCAATGCTTGTTCCCAAGTATTTGGAGTGGTTGAGCGTCCGACCCACAGTCCGATAGAGAAGCGCTTGCTGCCAAGCCTGTTTGGATTCCGCGCGCGCATGACTTCTAGGGCGCAGATGAGGGCCGCCGCACGAGAGAACTGTTGTTTCGTGAGCAGTCTGAGCGTATACCGCATAATAACGCTCGTACCGTCACACTTCTCGCCGTTGAGTCTCTCTAAGATGAGCGTGAAGGCGGTAAGTCCAAGGTACGCCTCGGTTTTGCCGCCTCCGGTCGGAAACCAGATTAAATCGAGTAGGGAGCGGTCGTCACTTTCGGGTTTTGACATGGAGGTGATGTTGAGAAGGATGAACGCGATCTGGAAAGGCCTCCAATCGCGCGGTTTTGCTGCTGCGGCTTCGAGGGAGTCTGCAGCCCTGGATGCGATGCTGTAATGCAGGTACTGCTCATACATTGCTTCGTTCGCCATGATGAATGCACTTCGAACAACTCCATCGACTGTGAGCAGGTCGAGGCCCTCTCGCATTCGGCGAAGGCAGGCGCGGCATTTATCCAAATTAGCCGTAGCCGGCTTGAGGCGCCAATCATGGAGATCTTGAGCGGTGTCGGAGGTGTCCGAAATCCACCTCTCGTAGGCATCGCAAAGAGCCGAGAGAGCGGCACGAGTCTCTTCCCAGTTGGACTCTTCGGCGAATGAGCGCATCTCGAATTGAACTTCGGAAAGTTCTTCAATCGTCGACAGGGTCGGTCTTACTTCTTCAAGAGGCAGAATTCGTGTCCTGACTGTCTCTGGGGCCGCTGAACCTGAATCCCAATCGGCGGCACAGCCGTGCCCCAGCGCGTAGTTCTTTACAGGGGAGTAGATGAGATAGTCGGAAAGCTCTTCCTCTGTCATTTGGTAATCATCCGGCCGTTGAAGTTCAACCGGGAGAAAGGCGGACGAGGAGCTGACGGTTAGAGAGCACTGGAAGTAATGTTTACCAAGGCCGGAACGGCCGCTGTCTGATGCCTTATTTGTGTTTCTCAGTGCGATGCTGAGAACCGTTGAGTAGCCATCTGGGCGATAGCGGTAGACGGCGACCAATTCCAGATTGGTTTCTGGAACACCGATCTGCTCCCGTGGGTTATTGCTGCTGGGAATACGGACAGTGCAGTTCCAGGTTATGGGACGGCGACGATAATTCGTCTTGTCGGACTTCTCCTCCTTGTAGGTGGCGGCATGGACTTCGACCTTCAGGGAGCTGTCGTCCGGAATTCGAACGGTCAGGCTGATTGCCGATTGGAAGTTGGAGTTTGAGAGCGAAATGGGCTCTTCGTAGTCTGAAAGATCGCTGGATTGTGGCTCAATCTCATCGGGGGCAACGATTTCGTCTGTATTGGAAGCGTTGTTTTGTGGGTCGTCCGTTGATTGTTGGGCATCGCTTTCATCATGATCCGGAGTCTCGGAAAAGCTGCTTCCAACTGGGTAGAGTACGCCCGCCGCATATCCCGCATTGCCCAGGGGATATCGCTTGGTGAGTCCTGCGTCTTCTGAATCAATCGGACCGACAAAGTTCTCATAGACGGCGTTGTAGAGCGCGTCTCTCATATCGTTATCTGTCATTATTCCTCCATGTTACTACGAATGACCCAGCCAAGCTTTTTCCTGGGAACAGCAATCCGGTCGCTGACTGTGTCCACCCGAAGCAATTCAAAGGTGCAACGTCCCTCTGACTCCTTGTTGCATTCTTGAAGGGCGGCTTGGGCCGATCCAAGTGAGAGGTAGTGGAACATGAACCTATCGGTTCCATCACTCACGAAGTCCCTGCCCTTTGTAATCCGCTCTCCTCGACAATAGCTGGCAGCTTCTGACATCTTCCGGATATCCTCCTCGCTAAAAGGCATGGAGAGTGCCTTTCCGATATATTCGACATCCTTTTTGCTGTGCGGCATGATTAGGTCGGGATCGTCAATCCATCGAGAAATCGTCGCAAAGTTGCGCGAACACCCAGCGTTTGAAATACGGTCGACAATCCTGCTTCGCGACATATATCTCAGCGCGGCATCAATAGGAACGTGCCAAGCGCGTGCCTCCGAGAAGGCGATGGCGTATTGGTTGGAATACAGCTCGGCGTCCCCAATGCGGTCTGCATCGCTTCGAATCCGGAGGACTGCGTCTCCGGGTTCCAAGGAATCAGCATTTTTTCTGAGGCACCCGTATGCCAAGTTGGATTGATCGGGCACAACGCATGGCCTCGTGCCTCCTGCCGGCGCGCATTCTAAGAAGCAGTAATCTCCATTCGAGAAAGATACCTGTCGCGCGAGGCGCTCGTCACCTTCCAGTCTGATTATGCGCGTCTGGTCGGCTACCCTTCCCAAGCGCTCACGGTTCTCCATCGGGTCACCTTGGTCGTCTTGCGACGAGAGGGGGGCTGGGGGTAGGACTGGACTGGAGGATTAGGCATTCGGGTAGAGATACGCCGAGCTTTTCGAGGCAATTACGATTCCATGCGGAAGCGCTGACCTCACGGCGATTCCAAGCATTTGGAGCAAGCTTGTACCAATCGACCTCTAGTGCCTCGCCGGTGTATAGGAGTAGATAGTAGAGTTCTGAATTGCCCGAATTAAGAATTTGGTCCATTTGCGATCTATTGAACCATCCGCTTACAACAACTGCTTCGCCATTTGCGGACGGGCCTTCTTTTAGGAATTGCCTTGGTGTGCAAAATCGCAAGTGCCCGGGGTCGAGCCCCAGTCGCGATGCCTCGCCTCGCCAAAAACGGCTTTCGGTCATTCTGGAATCCTCGTTGGGCACAATTAGGCAGAGGCGTTCATTTTTTCCAAGGGTCTCAAGTCTGCCTGCGATTGCTGCGGCCTTGTTTGGCAAGGTGCTCGGTGTGGAAGAGATGAGGATTTCATCGCAAACGGCGCGGACTACGGAGGTTTCCTCCTTGGTCAGCGAATACCCGCCCAAATCTCCGCATAATGATCTCTTGATGCTGTCGAGCTGGGAGACGATCTGCTGATGTATGTCGAGGGGGAGTGGCGCTGTTTGGCGAAGAGCTTGGTAGTGTAGGCGGGTGAGCTGAGAGAGTGATGCCTGCTCATCAAGCGTCATCTGCTGCTGAGCGGACCACAATGCTTCGAGTCCTTTTGCAGAATTGGAAATCTCTTGCTTCGGCTCGATGGGAAGAATGGCGCAGCTTTGATTCACGAGTGCCTGCTGTGCTCCGCTCAGGCAGAAATCGGGAAATAGGTCCGCATGGTGCGACAACAGCCGTTTTGACCAGATGAATCGCTCGTAGTTCAGGTCATCGATATGTTCAATTTCCGCTGCGACCGCCGCGTCGCAGAAAATCATGGTATGAACTCGGTGCTTTTCCCAAAGGTCCCTGAGTTCGCCGATGTAGCCGTTCAGTCCCTGGGGGTTGGAAAGCTCGACTATGACGCACGACAGCTTCCCCCCTCGTTCGAGGTAGTCAACAAAGTCAAATAGGTCCGAATTTCCGTCCCGATCGCGTTTTGCGGAAACGACAGAAGGCGAAGCATCGATTTTGTACGCATAGTCGAGATGGTAATCTCCGTCACCCATATAACGCGCTATGGGTAATAGTTCTCTGAGGCTGTAGCGTTTATGCTTGACTTCGATTTCGATTGACCCAAGAGTCCTGGGTGCAACGTTGGGCAGTGGCGTGCTTGGAACTCCAATGCCGATTGCCTCGGGTATGTACGAGCAGACATCGAAGATGTGATTGAGGGATTTGGGTTTGTCCCTGTAAGCCTTAATCTGCTTACTTAGGGACAGTCTCTTCTTATTGAGCACATTGACTGTGCTCCCTGAGCGAACCCGATGGAGCTTTGGGAACCTGTCAAGCTTCATCTTCCTGCCAGGGCAGTATTCCAAAACTGTGCCGAGATCGGGATGTTCGCTTGTGCCTCTATATTCCATTACCGTGTCAGAGAAGCCAATCAAATCGCCGAAGCGGAGCTTCTGAGGCAGAGTCGAATGTCTCACCCTAGTGCGCAATGCGGTTGAAAACGCAAGTTCGAGGCAGAGCATGAGCGCTTCGCGCTGATAGTCTGATACGCCGATGACCATGCCGGGGAGTCCGAGCTCCTTCATGCGCTTCAAAAAGCCAAGCGATGTGGAAGTGATTCCGGTGTTCGGATATAAATTTAGGGCGGTGCAGCGCTGCCTTCTAGAAAGAGTGTGAGTGGGGTCGAGAGATCGATCTAGAAACTCGCACCAATTCAAAGTGGGTGTATTTGCATCCTTGGCGAAAGATAATAAAGGGTCATCCATAGATTCTCCTGTCCGATGTTCTGACAAAAGTATCCCATAGAAACTGGGGTGTTAGTGCTCGGGTATTTGGCGTGTCGGCAGATGGGGCTGTGAAATAAGGAGGCTTGGGCGGGGGTGTGGTTTTGTCATCGCTTTCCCTCACAAGCCAGCGTCCGCTTTGACGCCGTATCGCCTTTAGCTCGCCTGCGCGTTCCATGAAGACGTCGAACCTCTCGACGAGGGTGCCGAACACCGCTCACCCGTCCGTCACGCGGCGGGCGGTTGTCCTTATGGGTCAGATCTTGCCGTTGGGCAAGATCAACCTCTTGGGTATATCCCCATCGCCGTTGAGCCTCCCTGGAAGGCGCTCCACCTCGACATGGGTGCGTTTGCGTTCTAGTGGGATCCCGCAGGTCTCCGACAGATTATTTCCGCTGAGCAACTTAATCACTTCCCTCCGAGGTGATTGTAGGGTCTCGTCAGGACATGGCCGTGGTATGCGCACCCGCAGGGGGATGTCTTTACGGCTTCGCTGGCAGGGCGGAGATGATGAGCACATTCCGTGCTCACCCTGCTCAGATTTTACTGCCCATTCTGCTCAAATCTACTTGACGAAACACACGGTCTACACGGAGCCCGGCGGGACGAAGGTCCAGCTGACGCTCGAGAACAACATCGTGGCGCGGACCGTCAGGAGGAGCGAGGCGCTCGAGGACAGGGTTTCGCCCGAGGCGATCGCCTCCTTGGGGGAGTATGAGCTCGCCGCCGTAAGACTTGCCTTCACGAATGGAAAGGTGACGGCAAGGGAGCTCGCGGAGCATATTGGAAGGGATCGTCGAACGGCAAGCCGGTTGCTCGGCAAGCTGGTCGGGGAGGGGGGATTGCTCGAATGGCACGGCTCCTCTCCCAACGACCCGAGGCAGTTCTACACGATAAGGTAGGCGCTCGGCTCAGTTTCGCACCTTGTCGCAGTAATGTCGCACCTTGTCGCAGTAGCGCCCGAGGCTGATTCCTCGCGAAGAATCCGCGAAGAATCAGCCTCGGATCATCTTCGCGAAGAATTTGCGAGGAAAGAATTGAGCGAAGTCAGGAAATGCATACCTGCGGAAACAAGGGGATGCGAAGGATTGCCGCTAATGAATAGCGATGTAAACGGGCTCATAACCCGGAGGTCGTAGGTTCAAATCCTGCCCCCGCGACCAAGAATTTGCAGCTCGTCGGCATAGCCGACGAGCTTTTTTCTTATCTGGGGGCTGTGTTATCGGCCCGATTCTCAACTTTTCGGTCGAAAATCTCAATCTGTAACAGGTAGACCCGATTTGGCCGGCTAGGTATTACAGATCGAGACATTTGGACAGAGCGGGCCCTGCATGCCCAATCTGACACAAGCCAGCAAGGTGCAAGCTGAGGAACTTAACTAGGGAACTAGGGAACTAAACTGCGGAACTAGGGAACTTTACTGCGGAACTAGGGAACTTTACTGCGGAACTGGGGAATGGCTGGGGTATAGTAGGGGCTGACTAATGATTCAATCGAAGGACAGCTATGTTCATAACGAATGATATCGAGTTGGCCGCTGCGGTTGAGCACATGAGGGCCGCAGGGACGGACCTTGCCGAATACGAACTCAAAACCGCGGCAGGCGGTTTTCCCAAGACGATGCCGGATTCGATTTCCGCTTTTGCTAATGGAGCTGGCGGAACGATCGTTTTCGGCATCAGCGAAAAAGACGGCTTCCATTCGGTGGGCATCGATGTGAAGATGATCCAGGCGCATAGCGCCCAAGCGGCGAGGGAACTCGTTGAGCCTCCCCAGATGGTCGACATCATGGTTTTGGAGTTTGAGTCGAAGCCCGTCGTTGTGGTTAATGTTCCCGAGGCTCCGCCACGGGAGAAGCCATGTTATGTCAAAAAGCTCGGTCAACGCCTTGGCTCATACATAAGAACGGGCGATGGCGACCACAAGATGTCATCTTACGAAATCGATCGATATATCGAAAATCAATATCGAAGCGCGCGCAACGATGCTGTTGTTGTTGAGGGCGCAACGATCGATGACTTTGATCAAGAATTGCTCGCAGGATGGCTCTCGCGCGTGAGGTCGACGACACTGGGCAGGTCCGCGGCTTTAAGCGATGAGGAGCTCATGGCGAATCGGCGTGTAGTTTCTCTCGATGCTGAAGGGGTTTTGAGGCCGACCGTTGCCGGCATTATGGCATTGGGGTTTTCTCCGCAACAGTTTTTTCCTCGTGCCAACATTGTGTTCACAGCCTATCCGACACCGAAAAAGGGCGAAGTGGGGAGAGCTGGGGAACGTTTTTCTGATTCGGTTGATATCGATGGGCCAATACCCATCATGGTAGTTGATGCGGTGCGGGCTGCATCGCGAAACATGAAGCATGGCGCAATCGTAAAAGGTGCGTTGAGAGAAAACGTGCCGGACTACCCGTTGGCTGCAGTCCGTGAGGCTGTTGCCAACGCGTTGATGCATAGGGATTATTCTCCCGATGCGTTAGGCACCCCGGTAATGATTGACCTTTACCCCGATCGTATGGAGTTGTCCAACCCCGGCGGCTTGTTCGGCTCGTTGACGGTTGAACGTTTGGGACAACGAGGCGCAACGGCTTCGAGGAACCAGTTTCTAGCTCGAATTCTCGAGGATGTGCCCTACTCTGATGTTGATGGCAGGGTTGGTCGCGTCGTCGAGAATCGAGGCTCAGGCTATCCAACAATTAATAGGGAGCTCGAACAGGCCTTGATGCCCGCGCCGATTGCGAAGAGCACCCTCGATGAGTTTGTTTTGATCATGAGGCATCGACGCATGGCGGACCAGGAAGACCGCTCATACACAAAGGAAAACGTTAAGACTGCCATCCTTGGTTACATTGCCGATCGCGAGAGCGTAAGCACGTCGGAACTTGCGAAAGCGTCGGGGATGTCAGTGAAAACGGTGCGCCGATATCTGTCTGCGCTTATGGAGGAAGGAATTGTCGAAGGAATCGGGATGGCCAATAGCCCCAAGCGACGCTATCGCCTGCGTCGATAGGAACAGTTTGGAAGCTCGCCGGGCTCACAAGCCGGAGGTCGTAGGTTCAAATCCCGCCCCCGCGACCAAGAATTTGCAGCTCGTCGGCTATGCCGACGAGCTTTTTGTTGTCTGCATGCTATTTGCATGACCTCGACAAGTGCGGTAACCGCTCGATAAGGACGGTCGAGCAGGTGGAGGAAAAGATTGAGTCGCTTCTCGTCGATGACGACTCCAAATACCTCTTCATCGACGAGGTGCAGAACGTCCGAGACTACGAGGAGGTCGTCGGGCAGATCGTCGACAAGGACATCAGGTCTCACAACAAGATCCGGAACATCGACATGCTCAACCGCGTCATGACCTACGCCATCAACAACTACGGAGCCCCGACAAGCCCCACCAACCTCCACGACCACTTCACCAAGACGGAGCGCATCGCCGTTGAGCGGCGGACGATCGCCGCCTACATCCAGGTCTCGATAACGATCGCCGATAGGGGCGTGGAAGAGCGGGGGTACAGGCCGTTCGGCCACATCAGGGACGGATGCTCGCGCTACCTTTTCGCGCTTGACCCCTTGCTGCAGGAGAGGGACGGCGTCGGGCGCCTTAACATGGCGTCGTTTATGCAAGATGGCGGCGATCTCATCTGAGGTGACGCCGGGCCTTCTTGCTCCCCGGTGCGCGAACGGCGTGGACGCCGAATGGGAGCCGTTGCTGCCGGGCCGCGGGTCGGCGTGGCCCGTACCCACACGAACTTGCGAAGCTACGAAAAAGTGCGATGCATTTCAGCCAATCTGACTTGAAAATAGGCCAATGCGCCGCTCCTCCGGCCTTCTAACCAAGTGAACTGCTTCCCATGATGCGTGTCGGGGCTTGGCTGCAAGTGGCATCTTGAGCTTTTTCGTATTCGTTTTCGGAGAAGCCGAGTACACCGGGTTTCAAGTTAGGAAAAACCGCAGGTGACGGTGGGTCGTCTGTCGGGGCTACTCGCCATTATTTGATTTGAATACGAAAAAGCTCGACTTGGTGGATTCGGAGGTCGGTTTAAAGCCCGTCATGCAGGTGGAGCCGCCCTTGACGGGCGGCTCCACCTGTTCAGAACGACGTATTGATGTGCCAAATGCTAGCATGCGAATCGATATGGGCTGCGGCGTGCGGATCGGCGCGGCGCGGCACTATTCGACTGCTGCCAAGACGCGTCCCGAATCCCGAGGCAACGCACGTGGCTTAGGCGCAAGTCCTACGCGGCGCGGGACATGGCCTGCTCGAAGTCGCGGGTGCCCTTGAAGACCTCGTTCTTGTAGGGGTTCACGCCGAGCTTCTTGGCGCGGTACATGATGTAGCCAAAGGCTGCGATGTTCACCGTGAGTGCGATCGCGGAGACCGCCAGGTTGACCTGCGGGTTGTTCACGGAGTTCGTGGAGAACACGGAGTAATCCTGGAACATCGGGAACACTTGGGCGAACATGCACCAGATGGCGAGGGTGTTTGCGCGGTTCTGGATCCAGCCGCCCTTGTTCCAGAAGAAGTTCGCCACGGTAGGCGCGAGCAGCAGCGCCAGGCCGCAGTACCAGGCGTGCGTGGGCAGGCAGTTGTAGGTGTAGCAGAAGTTCCACAGGTCGTAAGCAACGATGTAAACCCAGGTCATGTCGGGCCACAGCATGTCGTCGCCCTTCTTGGAACGGTAGATGCCCCACCAACCGGTCATGCAGAAGATGTTGATGAGGCCGGCGATGCCGTTGAACACGTTGTGCCAGCCGCCCATGAGGGTAACGCCCTCGGAGGAGACCCAGGTGGTGCCAAAGGCACGCACGGCACTCTCGAAGTCGCTCACCACGGCGATGAGGATGTTGATGGCCACGATGGCGAAGGGGAAGACCTTGAAGGCCTCGCTACGCCCGAGCTTGCCCCAGCCGTACTTGAGCATCATGAAGCCGATGCAGCCGGCGGTGGCGGCGTAGAGCTTGGCGTAGTGGAACCAGCTGCCCATGTGCAGGTACGTGGGGTTGTTGAGCGCCCACTCCATTCCCATCCCGGCGCATACGTAGATGGAGATGAAGTACACCGTGAGCACGGCGGGGATGCCGAGGAAGCACACGATGCCGCCGATCTTGGAGCGGCGGGCGATCTCGTTGGCGGCGATGAGGCCCGCAAAGACCATAATCCATCCCAGCCACTGGAACATGGCGTTTTCGCCATAAACCTGGAACAACATCTGTTCCCCTTTCTATCTCGGGCCGTAACGGCCTTGATCGACATTCGAGGAGGAAGCCCCTAGCGGACGGGGCGGCGTTCGGGGTACTTCGCCGTGTAGCCCTCGATGTGCAGTGTGCTCGCGATGATATCCTTGATGGTTTCCTCAGGTGCATCGGGGTGCGTGCGCACATACATGATGAGGCCGGTGATGAGTACGTAGAACGTTTCGTACAGGTGGTCGATGCGCACCTCGTGGCGAGCGGCGAAGTCAACGACGGTCGACGAGCACACGTAGCGGGCGGTGCGGTCGGCAACGCGATGTACGAACGACGCATAAAGCGAGGCATCTCCCCCGTGCGCCACGGAGCGCGCCGTGTGGTCAGAATCGCCGCGCACCATGGATTTGAGCAAATGGGCCGCTTGGTCAAGGGCGCCTTCGATGTCTCCGGGCACACGGCTGGCGTTCCAATCGATGAGCCGCTCGACAAAGGCATCGATGCTCTGGTCGAGGACGGCCTGCAGCGCGTCTTCCTTAGTGGGGAAGTAGTGATAGAACAGCGAGCGCGTGCAGCCCACGCGCTTGGTTATGGAAGAGATGGACAGGCGGCTGATCCCGTCTTCCTCGATGGCGGACCACACGGCAGCGAGGATGTCGCCGCGCCGATCGTCGTGTGCGAGTCGCTCGTGGTGACCGGGTGCTTCGCTGGCCATGACCGTTCCTCCTTGTTGTCCCTGCCTTTACCGATTCCAGTCTTGACCTTTGTTGACAAAACGTCAATATATAATTTGACAAAGTGTCAACGAATTCGCTGAACGGCATATGACAGGGAAATGCCAGTTGGGAGGGCTCATGGGAGATGTTCGCGTTATTGAGGTCAAACAGAGCGTATTCGCCGATAACGATCGCAAGGCGGAGGAGCTGCGCGGGACGCTGCGCGAGCGCGGGACATTTCTGCTCAATCTGATGTCCAGCCCGGGCTCGGGCAAGACCACCACGCTCGCGCGCACGATCGAGGCGCTGCGCGACGAGATGTCCATCGCGGTGATGGAGGCCGATATCGACTCCGATGTCGACACGCGCACCATCCTCGGCACCGGGGCCCGCGCCATCCAGCTGCACACGGGAGGCATGTGCCACCTCGACGCGTACATGACCGAGCAAGGCCTGGACGAGCTTGTGACGAGTGAGGGCTCCGACGGCGAAGAGGCCACCGGGGCGCCAGTCGACCTGGCGATTTTGGAGAACGTGGGCAACCTGGTGTGCCCCGCCGAGTTCGACACGGGCGCATCGGCCAACGCGATGATCCTGTCGGTGCCGGAGGGCGACGACAAGCCACTTAAGTACCCGCTCATGTTCAGCATCTGCGACGTGGTACTCATCAACAAGATCGATGCACTGCCCGTGTTCGACACGTTCTCCATGGAGCGCGTCCGCGAGAACATCCTCATGCGCAACCCGAACGCGCGCGTCATTCCCATTTGCGCCAAGACGGGTGAGGGCATTGGGGAGTGGGCCGACTGGCTGCGCACGCGCGTGGCGGAGTGGAAGACCGCGGATGAGGGGCGCCGGGCCTCGATATAGGGATGGCCTCGATGTGGAAAAGTCCTCCCAAACAGGGTACCTCCCCAAAAAGCCGTCTCTACATTGAGGCACCTTCACACAGCACGAAAGGAATCAACATGATCGTAAACGGTCCCGGAATCTCGTTCACCGAGCCCGACATCGGCTCCGAATTCGTCCCGCCCATCCCCGAGCACCCGCGCGAGAAGATCGTGGCGCTGTGCGAGCACTGCACCAACCGTCTGCTGGGCAAAAAGGAGCTCAAGCCCTTCGAGTACTGGGCGTTTGCCGAGGTCACGACCGATGAGATGGCCGACGTCCTCCTCAAGATGAAGATGCGTCGCCCCTACACCCTGGCCGACGCGGTCAAGGCCACCGGGATGGACGCCGAGCCGCTCGAGAAGCTCCTCGACGAGATGAGCTATATCGGCCTGCTCGAGTACAACTGGGAGAATCCCACCCGCACCAAGCAGTGGGTTTTGCCCATGCTCGTGCCCGGCTCCGCCGAGTTCCTCAACATGCGCGCGAGCCAGATCGAGGAGCACCCGGCCGTCGCGAAGTTCTTCGAGCAGGCATCGAAGGGCGCTTTGGCCCGCGCGACGCCGATGGTGCCGCCCGGAGGCGCGGGCATCGGCATGCACGTCATTCCCGTCGAGCAGGCGATCCAGATGGAGGACCGCTCCGTCTCCATCGAGCACATCGAGCACTGGCTCGACAAGTACGAGGGCAAGTACGCCGCGAGCCCCTGCAGCTGCCGCATGAGCCGTGCGAAGCTGGGCGAGGGCTGCGGCGACGACCCGAACGACTGGTGCATCGCCGTGGGCGACATGGCCGATTACGTGGTGGAGACCGATCGCGGCCACTACATCACGCGCGAGGAGGTCTACGAGACCCTGCGCCAGGCCGAGGCGAACGGCTTCGTGCACCAGATCACCAACATCGATGGCGAGGACAAGATCTTCGCAATCTGCAACTGCAACGTGAACGTGTGCTACGCGCTGCGCACCTCGCAGCTGTTCAACACCCCGAACCTGTCCCGCTCGGCGTACGTGGCGCGCACCGAGGCCGACAAGTGCGTCGCGTGCGGCCGCTGCGTCGAGGTGTGCCCCGCGGGCGCCGTCAAGCTCGGCCAGAAGCTCTGCGCCGCGAGCACGGGCAAGGTGCCGGAGTACCCCAAGCAGGAACTGCCGGACGCCGTGAAGTGGGGCCCCGAGAAGTGGAGCCCCGACTACCGCAACAAGAACCGCATCGAGACGTACGACACGGGCACCTCCCCCTGTAAGACGGCGTGCCCCGCGCACATCGCCGTCCAGGGCTACCTCAAACTCGCCGCCCAGGGGCGCTACCGCGACGCGCTCGCCCTCATCAAGCGCGAGAACCCGCTTCCGGCGATCTGCGGCCGCATCTGCAACCGCCGCTGCGAGGACGTCTGCACGCGCGGCCGCATCGACGCCGCCGTGGCCATCGACGAGGTGAAGAAGTTCATCGCCCAGCAGGACCTCGTGGCCGAGAACCGCTACGTGCCGGAGGTCGTGACGCCCACGCGCGCCGGCGGCTTCGACGACAAGATCGCCGTGATCGGCGCCGGTCCCGCGGGCCTCTCCTGCGCGTTCTATCTCGCGGAGAAGGGCTACAAGCCGGTCATCTTCGAGAAGAGCGCCCGCCCCGGCGGCATGCTCACCTACGGAATCCCGAGCTACAAGCTGGAGAAGGACGTCATCGAGGCCGAGGTCGAGATCATCCGCGAGATGGGCGTCGACATCCGCCTGGGCGTCGAGGTCGGTCGCGATGTGACCCTCGACGAGCTGCGCGAGCAGGGCTTCAAGGCGTTCTACGTGGCGATCGGCTGCCAGGGCGGCCGTCTGCCCGGCATCCCGGGCGAGGACGCCGAGGGCGTCTCGGTCGCCGTCGATTTCCTCCGCGGCGTGGCCGAGCAGCAGGACGGCGGCGGCGAGGCCGCGCCGATGCCCGGCCGCACCATCGTGGTGGGCGGCGGCAACGTCGCCATCGACGTCGCCCGCACCGCGGCGCGCCTGGGCAGCGAGCATGTCGAGATGTTCTGCCTGGAGAGCGCCGAGGACATGCCCGCGAGTGCCGAGGAGGTTGTGGAGGCCAACGAAGACGGCGTCCATATCTCCTGTGGTTGGGGCCCGGTGGCGGTGACCGCGGGCGAGGACGGCCGCGTGCGCGAGGTCGTGTTCAAGCGCTGCCTGCGCGTCTTCAACGACGAGGGCCGCTTCGACCCGACCTATGACGAGGGCGAGCTGCGCACCGTCTCCGCTGACCGCGTGGTGTTCTCCATCGGCCAGTCCATCCTGTGGGGCGACCTGCTCAAGGGCGAGGCCGTCGAGCTCGGGCGCGGCCAGGGAGCCATTGCGGACCCCAAGACCTACCAGACCGCCCAGCCCGACATCTTCGTGGGTGGCGACGTCTACACCGGCCCGAAGTTCGCCATCGACGCCATCGCCGCCGGTCACGAGGCCGCGATCTCCATCCACCGCTTCGTGCAGGACGCGACGCTCACCATCGGTCGCAACCCGCGCACGTATCGCGAGCTCAACCGCGATGACGTGGAGTTTGGCAGCTACGACACCGCGAGCCGTGGCGACGCAGTTCATAACTACGGTCGCGAGAAGGTCCAGCCCTTCCGCGAGTACGTCGAGACGTTCACCGAGGAGCAGGTCCGCGCCGAGACTGCGCGCTGCCTGGGCTGCGGTGCGAGCATCGTCGACGAGAACAAGTGCATCGGCTGCGGCCTGTGCACCACCAAGTGCGCGTTCGACGCCATCCACCTGCACCGCGAGCATCCCGAGTGCAGCAACATGGTGAAGTACGAGAAGAAGGTCCCGAGCTTGGCAAAGTACGCGCTCAAGCGCGAGATCAAGATCCGCTTTGGCTCAAAGGGATCCAAATAACCCATCTTGCCTCTCAGCCGGGGGGGGGTGACTAAAAGGCCTGGCCCTCTCGGCTTTCAAGGCGATTTAGGGCGTTTTGACCCTTTGAGTTTGGAGTTTTGTTCATGCATGAATTGGGCATTGTCTTCCATATCATCCGCAGCGTTGAGGAGGTTGCGGCGCAAAATAACCTGCGTCGCGTCTCCTCGGTCACGTTGGAGCTCGGCGAAGTGTCGGGCATCATCCCGAGGTACCTCACCGACTGCTGGAACTGGGCGTGCGCCAAGCATGACCTGATGCGTGGGGCGGAACTTGTAATCGAGGAGGTGCCCGCCGTCACGTTCTGCGAGGCCTGCGAAAAGACGTACGACACGGTCGAGCACGGGCGCACGTGTCCGTATTGCGGCAGCGAGCGCACCTACCTGGTGCAGGGCGACGAGTCAGTTATCAAGGAGATCGCCACTCCCGACGAGGAGGGGTCCGCTGTCTCGGCTGCTGATGGGTGCGCCCGCGAAAGCTTGCATTGAGAGGTGGCGTCGAGGTCGCTGTGGGGCCCCGCGTATTATCCGGTTCCTCGCAACGATGCCCGGTTATCGCTCGAATTGTTCGGCGAACTGCCTCGCGAGGGCGCTCAGCTCGTTGACCTGCTGTTCGAGCTCGGCGATGCGCCGCGCGTTGCCCGCGATGCCCTCGCGGTTCATGATCGAGTCCTCCTCGACGGGGTCGGGCATGTTCTCTCGGTGGCAGCTTGCATCGAAGCTTTCGCTCATCACGCGGCATCCGTTGCGCTTGACCACGCGCCCGGGGATGCCAACAACCGTGCAGTTGTTGGGTACGTCCTTCACCACAACGGAGTTGCCTCCGATACGTACGTTGTCGCCAATATGGATATTGCCCAAAACCTTGGCCCCCGTTCCCACGGTGACATTGTTGCCAAGCGTGGGGTGGCGCTTGCCGCTCTCGTTGCCCGTGCCTCCCAGGGTGACGCCTTGGTACAAGACGCAGTCGTCGCCGACAATGGTCGTCTCGCCTATCACCACACCCATGGCATGATCGATGAAGAGACGCTGCCCAAGCTGCGCGGCGGGATGAATCTCGACGCCGGTGAAAAACCTCGTGACCTGCGAAAGGACGCGAGCGAGGCCGCGTGCTCCGTGCTCCCACAACCAATGTTCGGGTGTGTGCATCCACTTGGCGTGGAGCCCTGGATAGGAGAGGAAGATCACAAGGCTGCTCTGCGCGGCGGGGTCGTTGGCCTTGACGGTCGCGATGTCCTCGCGGACGGTGGCGATGGCTCCCATGTCTTCCTCCTGGGGCGCTTGGCTTTTTTGGCGTGTGAGGTGCAAGTGTACGCGCCCTCCCGTGTAATGTCGAGAGAATCGCTAGGATTAACAAGATGGAGACAGAGGCGGGGCGCGCGATCGCGTGATGTCGCACGCCTCCATGCCGAGGGGGTTCTGGAAAGACTGCGCACATTACCAAGGCGTTATGCGCGACCGCTATTATGGTGAACATTGCATTTTGCAGCAGTTGATCAATGCAGTCGCTTAGAAGGGCATCACATGCAAGAGGCATTCTTCAGTTTCATCAGCCAGTTTGGCTACTTCGCGGTCGCAGGCCTCATCTTGTTCGAGAACGTGTTCCCTCCCATCCCGAGTGAGCTCATCCTGCCGCTGTCCGGTTTCCTCGCAACGCAAACCGCGATGACGCTCCCGGGAGTCATCGTCGCTGCCACTGTGGGCTCCGTTGTGGGCGCGTATTTCCTCTACGGCATCGGCCGCCTGCTTTCGCAGGAGCGCCTCGAGGGCTTCTTCGACACCAAGCCCATGCGCATGCTGGGCTTCCATTCCGACGATGTGGCCAAGGCCATTGGCTGGTTCGACCGCAAGGGCCAGATCACGGTACTTGTCTGCCGCTGCATCCCCGTGGTGCGCAGCCTCATCTCCATTCCCGCTGGGACCGCCAAGATGAACATGGTCCGCTTTGCGATCTACACCCTCGTGGGCTCGCTGGCGTGGAACGCCATCCTGTGCACGCTCGGCTTTTGGGCCGGCGGCGCTTGGGAGCAAATCACTGCTCAGGCCGAGTGGGTGTCGAGCGTCGTGAAGGTCGTCATCATTGTCGTAGCTGTCGCTGTGGTGGCTTGGTGGATCAAGTTCCGCATCCTGCCGGCGCGTGCCGAGCAGAAGCGCCGTGAGGCCGAGGGCGAGTAGGGACGCGGGCGCGGGTGCATCGCCGCGCGAACCGTTTCGCGGTGATTAATTTTGCCGACACTCCATCGTGGCGGAGTACAATCAAGCGTACATGCCGTTGCCGGGCCATGTGCCCGGCATTCTCGTTTGCAAGGGGCCTCCGCCTGGAGGGCCCTTACGTTGAACGCGCGCCCCCGACGAGGGGCTTCATCGAGTAAGGAGTTCGCGATGACCGTTGAGAAGAAGGACCTGGACTGGGGTAACCTCGACTTCAGCTACCGCAAGACGGACTACAGCTACGTGTCCAACTACAAGGACGGCGCATGGGACGAGGGCGGTCTCACCACCGACCATACCATCACGCTGTCCGAGTGCGCGGGAATCCTCCATTACTGTCAGGAGGTCTTCGAGGGCCTCAAGGCCTACACCACCGAGGACGGCTCCATCGTCTGCTTCCGCCCCGACATGAATGCCCAGCGCATGGCTGATTCCGCCGAGCGCCTCGTGATGCCCGCCTTCCCGCAGGACCGCTTCGTTGAGGCCGTCAAGCAGGTCGTCGAGGCGAACGCCGCGTGGGTGCCGCCGTTCGGCTCCGGCGCCACGCTCTACGTGCGCCCGCTCATGGTCGCCACGGGCGACGTCATCGGCGTCAAGCCTGCCGACGAGTACCAGTTCCGCATCCTCGTGACCCCGGTGGGCCCGTACTTCAAGGGTGGCGACACGGCGGTCAAGCTGTGCGTCTCCAAGTATGACCGCGCCGCGCCCCACGGCACCGGCAACATCAAGGCCGGCCTCAACTACGCCATGAGCCTCAAGGCCGGCATGGACGCACACGCCAATGGCTATGCCGAGAACCTCTACCTCGACTCCGAGTCCCGCACCTACGTTGAGGAGACCGGCGGCGCCAACGTGCTGTTCGTCGCCAAGGACGGCACGCTCGTGGTGCCCAAGTCCCACACCGACTCGATCCTGCCCTCCATCACCCGCCGCTCGCTCGTCCAGGTTGCCCAGGACCTGGGCATCACCGTTGACGAGCGCCCCGTCACGTGGGCCGAGGTCACCTCGGGTGCCTTTGTGGAGTGCGGCCTGTGCGGCACCGCCGCGGTCATCTCCCCGGTGGGCGAGATCCACGACAGCGACACGGTCGTGGTCTTCCCCGACGGTCACGAGACCTCCGGTCCGGTGATGAAGAAGCTTCGCGAGACTCTCACCGGCATCCAGGGCGGCAGCATCGAGGACAAGCACGGTTGGGTCTGCAAGATCTGCTAAGGCGTTTCCAGTCCAGGTTGCTCCGCCCGAACTGCATAGATGATGGTGTGGACGTTCGATGGTAGTCGGGCGTCCATGTTTTTCAGTGGTGGACCTCAATTCATTTGACAGATCGGAAGACTCGGGAAGCGAGGCGAACACCGCGCCAAGAGGAACGAGCGGCATGAAATGCGGAGCGAACGCAGCGAAAAACGGAACAAGCGGCATGAAACGCGACGCGAGCGGACGAAAAGCGGCGTGAACGGTACCTGCTGTATCGCGGTAAAGACGCTGGGCATGAGGGGTGTAATATGAACGCACGCGTCTGCCGTTTTATGCTGCCTGTGAGGTGCCTGCTATGTTCGTTATCGGAACGAAGTTCGGAAAGGGGGGTGCTCGTCGATTTAAAGTCGGGCACCGTCTGCTGATGGGTGCCGGTGTGCGCGCCATTGTCGCCGTCGCGTGTGCTGCGGCGATGGTTTTGGAGGCCATCCCGCCAGGAGAGGCCCATGCGGCTCTCGCGGACGATCTCCAAAAACACCTCATCCAGACGGTCTCGCCTTCGGGCACCACTATCAACCTGTTCGATTATTGGGTGAACGACGCCGATGAGAGCGCGATCTCGGGCGATAACGGCGGAATCAACCGCGGGCACACCCTCAAATTCAACAACGGTGACCTCAACGGCGGCGCTGCCGGCTCTGGCGAAGGTCCCAATGCGTGGACGGGCGGGGCCGACCGCTACGGCGGAATCGTGAAGGACAAGCTGGAGAATGGCTACCCGGTGCTTTCGGGGACGAACTATCTTGATGAGGAATCGCTCGCGTACCTGTTCGACGCCTTCTCGGGTTCGGGCAAGAAGGCTCACATCGGCACCACGGGGCTGCTCAAAGCTGCGAACGGGTATTACGTGTATGACACGACGAATTTCGCGTCCTTCAACGTCGACTCCAATAGCTTTTCCGTCTACGACACATGGGGCATCAAGGGCTCGGGGGCGAGCTACAACGCCAACGGCCAGTTCTTCCCGTTCGCGCCCATCGACGAGGTGTTCGAGGAAGAGCGGGGAGGTGCCCTTGTCCAAACGGACGTCAACGCCGATGCGCCTGGGCTGAACCATCATTTCGGCATGTCCATGTCATCGCGGTTCGTGCAGCCCAGGGACGGCGTGACGCCGCAGGGTGACGCTATGGTCTTCGAGTTCTCCGGAGACGACGACGTATGGGTCTTTGTGGATGACATCTTGGTGGGGGACCTCGGCGGCATCCACAACGAGGCGACGCTGAGCATCGGTTTTAAAACGGGCGCCGTCAAGATCAACGGGCGCTCGGATGGCACCATGAGGGGCAAGTTCGAATCTGCGGGGGCGGAGACCTCCGCTTTCGACGGTGGTTCGAGCAGATTCAAGGACGGCACCCAGCACACGCTGCGTTTCTTCTACCTTGAGCGGGGCGCGGGTGCCTCGAACATGAGCCTCAAGTTCAACCTCGTGAACGTTCCCAACACCGACATCGTCAAGGTCGACCAGCACGGCGACCCGGTCGCGGGTGCGGGCTTCACGCTGTATCGTTCGAACGCGAACTGGGACGAGGTCGCGCAGCTCGCCACCGGCGTCACCGACGTCAACGGCGGTATGGTGCTCACGGAGGACGACGGCACGGTGCTGAGCTTCGATGAGCTCTATGAGCGCGATACGTCGCCCAACCATGCCGATAGCACGTATTACCTGCTCAAGGAGACGAGGATTCCCGCCGGCCACAAGGCGCCCCTCGAGTACACGGACAAATGCATGCACCTTCAGTACATCTACTCCGACCAGATGGGAAGCGGTTACTTCGTCGATCCGGCGGGGACCGAAACCTCCGATAGCTGGATGTGGAAGAACGGCGCCTCGATTGTGGCGAAGGAGGTCATCACGGCCCCGAATGACCCCGTCGAGGATGAGACCGGCGAGAAGGTCGATGTGTCGCAGGGCACGCTGTTCGCGGTCGCATTCAAGAAGACGAAGGCGGACGGTGTCGATTCGTGGGCTCCCATATACGGCAGCCCCGTGGAGGGCTACAAGGTGCTTTCGGGCGGCGCCTGGGACGACGTCATCGCGGCGGCAAAAGGCGACGAGCACGTCTTCACTCTGACGGCGAGCGGTCAGCTCCAGGTCGAACTCGACGACTTGCCGGGTGACATAGCCAAGTATTACCTGCTCATGGATGAGGACGAGCGCGATCAGGCCGAATATACGGTGGCGCTGTACTTCACGACTGCCGCAAACGGCCTGAACGGTGCGACCGACGCCAATACGGTGCGTCTGAAGAATGACGGTTTCGAGCGCCAGTTCGCATCGACGATGTATATCACAAACGTTAAGGACCGCCTGTTCGTCATGAAGGTCGACGATGCAGGCAATCCGGTCGCCGAGGCCGAGTTCACCTTGTACAAGGCAGATCAGGTGAATACCGACGGCGGTGTGGTGCGCCCGATCGACGAGGACGTCTACTACGATCGACTGGTGACGCAGGAGCAGCTCACCGCGCCCGTCAAACTCTCCGGTGCGGGCGTGTTCCCGATCACGGCGGAGCGGTTCAACCCGCTTTCAAACGGCGTGTACTACCTCAAGGAGACGGGTGTTCCCGCTGGCCATGAGATAAACGACGAGTACGTCAAGGTCATCGTCGATGATACGGGCGTCTATGCCGATGCCGGCGCGAAGGATGACGGCATCAAGACCTTCTCGGGCGCGGGAAACTTACTGGCGTCGCTCGGTCAATACGGGGAAAACGACGATGTGAACAACACGCTGACGTGGATCAGGGGGTCCAAGCAGACGGGCGTGCTGGGCGATGCCGGCGCGATTGAATGGGGGAGCCCGAGCACGGCGCCCGACGACATCGTCGACCTCGAGTACGGGGCTGCCGGAGGCGCCTTGCAGTACGGTCCTGCGGAGCCGGGAGGGGCGTTTCGCATCTACTGCGACGAGGGCATCAATCGCCTGTACATCCAACAGGCCGATGAGAACAAGGACCCTGACTCCAAGGGCACTTGGACGAACCTCGGTGCCATGCAGATCAACCAGCTGTTCACCGGGGCAACATGCGTGCAGGTGACCAATGAGCGCACGGCATCCATCGAGGTGACCAAGCGGGTGTCCGCAGCCGCGGGGCTTGCTCCCGACCCGGATGCCGCCTTCCCCTTCGAGTTCACGTTCGACGGCGCGGGTTCCGACGGTGCGCTTACGTACAAGGCGCGTGTGTTCGAGGCCGATGGCAGTCCCGTGGGCGATGCCGACCTCGATATAGAGACTGGCAGCGTGGTGACGCTCAAAGCCGACCAGACCATACGCGTGTACGGCGTGCCCGAGGATGTGAGGTACACGGTCCGCGAGGTGACGACTGCCGAATCGCCCACGCTGTTCAACCTGTTCGGCCTGCTGAACGCGGCGAATGCGCCCCAGATGCCCGAGGGCTTCACGCTGGTCTCGCGCACCCTCAATGGCGAGGAGGTCGCGGGCCAGGGGGATGAGATCGAGGCGGTCGCGGATGCGGTGGCGGACGTCTTGGTGTTCACGAATCTCTATGAAGTCAAGCCGGTCGTGCTGCCGGACGCCGCGAAGATCTCCGCTAAAAAGGTGCTTACGGGTCGAACGGATGACGTGTGGATCGAGGCGGATGCGTACACCGTGGTCATGGGCCTGCCCTCCGTCCAGCCCGCCGGCGGGGGTGCCCAGGTTGCCGCGGACGACACGGCGAGTGTGACCATCACCAAGGACACGCCGGATCATACCGCGACCTTTGGGCTGCCGAGATACGATGCGCCCGGCGACCACGTGAGCTATATCTATGAGGTCGACCCGTCCGTGGCTTCGGGCGAGCGCGTGCCCGGCGTGACGTATTCCGATGCGCTCTACCGCGTGGCCGCCACGACGGTCGATAACGGCGACGGCACCATGCGGGTGACCAAGGTAGTCCTCGATATGCTGATCGACGATGTGGGCAATGCGGTTCCTGTCGATAATCAACTCGTCGGATCCGTCACGTTTGACGAGGACGGCACCTCCGCGACGCACGGTGCCATGACCGTCGTGATCAAAAACACATTCCAAAACGACACCGCCACCGCATCGCTCCAGGCGTTCAAGGTCTTTACGGACACCTCGGGCGGACATACCCTCGCCGGAAACGAGTTCAAGTTCACGCTGAGGCCCGTGAGCGACACGGTGGATGGCACCACGAATACGGACGAGATCACGCTGGCGAGCATGCCCCGCCCCCGTAACGCGGCAACTCCGGAGGATGGCTCCGCGTGGCCCATCGAGCAGCCCGTGGTCGTCGCGGGCGAGGCCTCGTTCGGTGATTTCACCTTCAGCACGGAGTCCAACGCCGGCCACACGTATGTGTACGAGCTGACGGAGGTCATGCCCGCGGGGGCGACGGCCGAATCCGGCTACACAGTCGACGGCATGAGGTATGACTCCAAGGTGTACCGCGTGGAATACGCCGTGAGCAATCCGGCGGACACGAACCCCGCGGGGGACCTCGCGGTGGGTGTCTCGTGGAGCATCAAGAACGAGCAGGGTGAGTTCGTCCCCGTTGATGAGGGCGACCTGACCGATCGGGGCTTCCCGTACTTTTCCAACACGTACCAGGCTCTTCCCACGGAGTTGCCGTTGGAGCTGTCCAAGGCGGTCGACGGCCGTTCATGGGGCAATGGGGAAAAGTTCATCTTCGACGTGGCCGTGACTTCGGGCGATGCGACGGCGGTCGACCTGCCCGGGCAAGAGGACGCCCAGGAGGCGGGTGTGTATGAGCTCGAGCCCCCGGCAGGCACGGCACTCGCATCCGGTGAGCCGTTGAACATGCCGATCGGCAATGTCGCGTTCTCGAAGGTCGGAACATATGTGCTCACCCTGGCCGAGCGCCCGGGTTCGGCTGTGGGCATGGCGTACGACACCGCACCCCGCTCTGTAACGGTCGA
Source organism: uncultured Collinsella sp. (assembly GCF_959026545.1). NCBI lineage: Bacteria > Bacillati > Actinomycetota > Coriobacteriia > Coriobacteriales > Coriobacteriaceae > Collinsella > uncultured Collinsella sp. The sequence goes on along the minus strand of NZ_CAUFLV010000008.1, from coordinate 59,693 downwards.
GGTGGCGGATGACGGGACGGGCAAGCTCGTCGCAACGGTCCTCGATGCATCGGGGGCAGTCGCCACCGAGCAAAAGATCGTGGCATCCTTCACCAACATCTACCGCGCAACGGGCGCGTTCGCGGGCATCGACGTGACCAAGGTCATGGAGGGTCATGACCTGCTTGAGAATTCGTATGAGTTCACAGTCGAGCGCACCGCCTATGATTCCTCGGGCAATGTCATCGAGGACAGCCGCCGTTCCGAGAGCATGAAGTGCGGCACTGCCGCCGCTGGCGAGAAGTTCTCGTTCAACGAGGACTACGGTGATGTGTTCTTTGAGGGCAAGCTGACGCAGGAGCAGATCGGCTGCCCGCATATCTTCCGTGTGACCGAGGCCGCCGTCCATCCCGGGACGGTGGGATATGAGGACGATGCGAATGCGGGCTATGTGGTACTGCGCGTGGTGCCCGATGCGGATGATGCCTCGGCGCTCCATGCCGAGTATGCGGTCGCCAAGGGGCCCAAGACTTCCGACCTGGTGGGGAGCGACGGTTCCAAGCGGGCGAAGCTGCTCGATGAAGCGGTACTTGAGGGTCTGGGCGACGAGGTCGTGCGCGGTTCCACCGAGAACGGAGCTGCCGCGGGCGGAGTCATGCCCACGGTCAACTTCGCCAACAAGTACGAGGCAGTGGAACTGGACTACGGTGCCGCTGGAGGATTGGTTATCGAGAAGACATTCACCTATAAAAACGCCGCGAGCTGGCTTACACGCGACTTTTCCTTCACCGTGACGCCCAAGGCGACGGAGGTGTCCCGGCCCGATGGCACGACTCAGCAGCTGACCTCCGCGGGCGATGCGGGCGCTTTGCTCGGCATGACCGATGAGGAGATTGCACAGGGCAAGACCATCGCCATCCCCGACGTGCAGGTGAACGCCGACGATCCTGCCACGGTATCGCTTGTTCCCTCGGGCGGGCTCACCTTCGAACAGGGGCACATCGGGAAAACCTACACCTATGAGGTGCGCGAGGTCATACCGAGCACCGCCGACGGCGTGGCATACGACGATTCTGTCTACACGGTGACCATCGCCGTGAGGGACAACGAGGATGGCCGCATCAAGGTCGTCACGCAGGTGGTCAAGGACAGCTATCTGTCGGTGTACACCTATGTTTCGGGCGAGGAGGTTTCTCGGGAGAACGCCGCGCGCGTGCCGTTCGCGAACGCCTACGCGCCGATTGAAGCGGATGTCTCGGTTGCGATCAACGCCACCAAGCAGTTGACAGGGCGCCCCCTGGTCGATGGTGAATTCGCCTTCGAGGTGCGCAATGCCGCTCCCGCCGCGACGGGCGACGGCCCCGTTTCGACGGGCGTAAACGACGCTTCGGGCAAGGTTGCATTCGACAACATCACCTATACGTTGGACAAGCTGTGCGCCGATGTCGATGCCGGCAAGGCGACCGCATCCGCCTCAGGCGATTCCAACGCGGTGACATACACCTATCAGTACTCCGTGTCCGAGGTCACCGACGGCTTGGCTGACCAGGGTATCGCCGGTGTTGCGACCTCCTTTGCAGTCACCGTGAGCGTGACGGATGACGGGACGGGTGCATTGAGCGCGGCTGTCACGTATCCGGAAGGTTCGGGTGACGTTCTGGCGTTCAAGAACGCCTATGGATCCGGTGCCACCACGACGGTGAGTCTCAGCGGCACGAAGGTGCTCGACGTGGAGTCGGGCGACAACGCGCCGACCTTGAGCGACATCGCCGGAAAGTATGAGTTCACCCTCGCTCCAGCCGAGGGTTTTGAGGGTGCACCGATGCCGGGCGATGCGACCGTGCGTAACGATGCCGCGGGCAACGTCTCCTTTGGCGAGATCACCTACACCATGGAGGATGTGTTCGGTGCCGATCCTCTGGATGGGGAGAGCGTGTCTGGAGGCAGCGACGCCTCGGGTGGCGAGGCGGGCGCTCCGTCCGAGATGGGCGCATCGTCCGAGGCGGAGGTTCCGTCTGAGGTGACTCCCACGTCTGAGGTTGCTCCCGCCGAGCGCACCAGGGTCTTTCGCTACACAATCTCCGAGAGCGGCACGGTGCCCGGAATCGCCAACGATCCCGATATCAAGACCGTCGAGGTGACGGTGACCGACAACGGGGATGGCACCATCTCGGCGATCGCCTCCAAGATCGAGGGCGGCGCGAATTACTCCTTCACTAACACGTATTCCGTCGTGCCTACCTCTCCTTCATCTGTGAGCGACGCCATTGCCATCACCAAGACGCTGGGCGGGCGCAACCTGCGAGAAGGCGAGTTCAGTTTTGAGCTGATCGAGACCGTTGACGGAGTGGAGAGGGTCGTCTCTGAGGGCGTCAATGCGGCGGATGGCTCTGTGGGCATGCGGCCGATCGCCTATGACGGCCCCGGCGTGCACAGCTACGTGCTGCGCGAGGTGCACGGGTCGGCCGACGGTGTGACGTACGACGATGCGGCCCACCGCGTGCAGACCACGGTGAAGGACAGCGGAGACGGCACGCTTTCGGTCTCCCATGCGCTGCTCGACGCGAATGGCAACCCGGCCCGCGATCAGTCCGTGGTGTTTGTGAACAGCTATACCGAGCCGAAGGACCCCACCGATCCCATTGACCCTTCCGATCCCGGAGATTCGGGTGACCGACCCGCTTCGCCCGACGGTGGAAGTGGAGATGGAAAGACGGACGGATCTCGCCTGCCTGGGACGGGCGATCCTGCCGTGCCTTCCGCCATCGCCGCGTGTGCGTTCGTCGGATCTCTTCTGGTGGCGACGGGAGGTGTGCTGGTGCGCAGGCGGGTTCGTGACGACCGGGCTGGGCGTTCGTAGCCGTTCGTGGCCGGAGGGTTTTGTGAACGTGCCGTCGGTTTCTCTTGTCCATGGGGCGCGGGTTCTTCATACTGTTCGTATCGCTTCTTGTGGCTTTGCCGCAAACGAATCGCAAACGCACTTCCCTTACGGGGGCAAACCAAGGAGGACTGATGGCTCAGTCACGCAACAAGGCCGTAATCGCTGGCCTCACCGCTGCACTCACACTCGGCAGCGTCACCTTGCCGGCGATGGCGACTACTTCCAACAGCACTCCCATGACGGATTCCGATCCCGACGGCATGGGAGTGCCCCTGCCGGGCGACTACGACAAGGCGGACTATTACGAGGGCTCCGAAGGGGTGACGACGTTCGCCTCCGTGCGCTCTGGCTCCACGCTTACCCCGGTCGCGCTGTCGGACGAGATGAAGTACTTTACCAAGTACGAGAGCGGCTGCAATTACGACAAGGGTCTCTCGTACGGCGACGGTTACAACGCGATGGGCTATTATCAGTTCGATCGTCGTTACAGCCTCCTGTCGTTCATCCAACAGGTATACAGCTACAACCCCACCAAGTACGCCATGTTCCAGGCGGTCATTGCTCAGCGCGATACACTCTCGAATCCGTCGTACAGCATGTACGACTACACGACTCGGCAGCTCACCGCTCCGGCGCAGATTCTGAACGAGGCGTGGCACGCGGCTTATGCGGCGGATCCCGCCGAGTTTTCGGCTCTGCAGGACGCCTACGCATACAACAATTACTACCTGCCGGTTCAGAGCTCGCTGCTCAATACCTATGGCGTTGACGTGCGCAACCGAGCCGATTGCGTCAAGGGGCTCGTGTGGGGCATGTGCAACCTGTTCGGCCAGGGAGGCGTGCAGAAGTTCTTTAAGGCCGCGAACATCAACAACGCGATGAGCGACCGCGAGCTGGTCACGGCGCTGTGTGATACGGTGGTCAACCGTGTGGCGGAGTGGTATCCCAAGCAGCCGCAGTATCACCAGGGCTGGCAGAACCGCTATAAGAAGGAGAAGGCCGCGTGCCTGGCGTACCTGGACCAGCATGATGCGGAGCAGAACGCGGGTGGCCAAGAGCAGGGCGGCGATGCGTCGAATGGTGGCGGCGCCGCCCAACAGAGCCCCGGCACCGGTGCGCCGAACGAACCCAGCGTGGGCACTCCGGACAACCCCAGCGCGGGCGACCAGGGAACCTCCGGCCCCTCCGGTGGGACGAGTGACAGTGGCTCCGATAACGGCGGTAACACCGGCGGCGGCAGTGCCAGCGACGGCAACAACGGTGGCTCCAGCTCGGGCAGCGACGCCGGTACTGGTGAAAGCGGTGACGCGTCGACTGGCGACACCTCGACCGGCGACGGCGCGGGCGACTCCGGCTCCGGCGACCAGGGGGGCAACACCTCCAATGGCGGCACGACTTCCGAGGACGACAAGCTTCCCGACGACGACTCGTTCGACTCTACCGACGATGCCGGGGACGATTCGGATGAGAGCGCGCACACGCACACATTCGTTAAGGCTTGGAGCCATGACGGGAAGACCCATTGGCATGCGTGCGAGGACGAGACCTGCACCGGGCACGGTTCCGAGGAAGCGCACACGAGCGACACTTGGGTGACGAACAGCACCGACCACTGGAAGGTCTGCGAGGTCTGCGGTACGGCGTTCGACATCGCTCCCCACGATTTTGGGGAGTGGCGCATTACCAAGCAGGCTACCGAGGCCGAAAAGGGCGTTCGCGAGCGCACCTGCAATACCTGCGGCAAGATCGTTTCTGAGGAATACGAGGCCGCGTCTGCAAAGACAACGGGCGCGCAATCGACCTCGGGTGGCTCCTCCAAGGAGGGCTTGCCCGGCACGGGCGACATCATCTCGATGGTCGCCGTGGGCGCGACGGGTCTCGCCGTGGCCGGCGGCTCCTTCCTCTCGCTCGCAAAAAAAGAGCGCGACGAGGAGTAGCCTCAAGCGTCGCACAGTCTAGCTACTCAACCTTGCGATTCCACCCGTTCCGCGGTAGCCCTCCGGCCAAAGCGCGGGGCGGGTTCTTTCTGGTACCCTTAAGGCGGTAAAACACGTGCTTGGCACGCGTGCGCCCGCATTGGATCGGGTGTTGCATGCTATGGGAAGGGAGGCCTCATGGAGGCTTACAAGCAGGAGTTCATCGAGTTCATGGTTGAGTCCGATGTACTCAAGTTCGGCGACTTCACCCTCAAGAGCGGCCGCAAGTCCCCGTTCTTCATGAACGCTGGAGCTTACGTGACGGGCGAGCAGCTCATGCGCCTGGGCGAGTACTACGCCCGTGCCATCCACGACAACTTCGGCCTGGACTTCGACGTCGTATTCGGTCCTGCCTACAAGGGCATTCCGCTGTCCGTTGTCACCGCCATCGCCATGCACAAGCTGTATGGCAAGGAGGTCAAGTACTGCTCCGACCGCAAGGAGGTCAAGGACCACGGCGCCGACAAGGGCGGCATGCTGGGCTATGAGCTCAAGGACGGCGACCGCGTGGTGATGGTCGAGGACGTGACCACCTCGGGCAAGTCCATCGATGAGACCTACCCCAAGCTCATGGACGCCGCGAACGTCGAGGTCAAGGGCCTCATTGTGAGCCTCAACCGCATGGAGGTCGGCAAGGGTGGCGTGACCACCGCGCAGAAGGAGATCGAGGCCAAGTACGGCTTCCCCGTGGCGAGCATCGTGTCCATGGCCGAGGTGACCGAGCACTTGTATAACCGCGAAGTTGCCGGCCGCGTGGTGATCGACGACGAGCTCAAGGCAGCCATCGATGCCTACTACGAGCAGTACGGCGCCCGCGAATAGGATTTCCGTTTGCCGATTGGCGCTTGCCGCCCGGGCGGCGATTTGAGGGGCATCCCCTCAGGTGTTCGGAGGTCGGATACCATCAGGGTAATTTGATGGGTTGGCGTTCGAGTGCGTAAGAGAATGACCCGTCACCGGCATCGGGAGGAAGCGATGAAGAAGAAGTTCTGGGTCATGCCCTTGGCGGCAATCGCGGTCGTATGCACCGTGCTGCTGAGCGCGTGCGGCGGCCCCTCGGTCGAGGAGCTCATTCGTGAGGACGTCGAGAAGGCGTTTTCGGAGGTCTCCGCCGACAACGAGGACCTGATGGATGCCATGGTCGCGAGCTCCGACGGTGCGTTCGAGCAGCTCGGCCTCGACACCAAAGAATTCGCCGAGGCGTATCTGGACGGCTTTGGTCACGAGATCAAGGAGGTCGTGGTTGACGAGGAGGCCGGCACCGCCGACGCCAAGGTGATCGTCAAGATCAAGTCCCTTACCGCGATCATGGCCGATTTTGCCTCGCAGTTCCAGGAGTATGTGAACGGTCTTGACCTATCGACCGTGAGCAGCGAGGAGGTACTGTACGCCCAAGCAGGCCAGATTCTGATGGATGCGGTCAAGAACGCCGAGCCCGCCGAGACCGAGTGCACGTTCTCGTATGAGAAGGACGACGAGGGCAGCTGGTCCGCAACGGAGGATACCGAGACAGAGATCCTCAACGCGATGCAGTAAATGCGGCGAGTAAGAACATATGGCGCAAAGAAAGGGGAGGCGCGAACCTCCCCTTTCTCATATGGTGTTTCGCTGCGCCTGGCCGGTCGCTACTCTTCGCGGTCGAACTCTTCGGTGGCGTCGAGCGTGCGTCCCGAGTAGTTGACGTGCCCCGTCACCGCCGCCGTATCGCCCGTCCCGATGAACCGCGCGGCAGCTTGTTGGTAATCGTCGAGAGCGCGCTCGAACAGTGCCGGGAAGCTTTCCGTGCGAACGGCTTGAGTGAAGGGGTCGGTCCATTCGTTGCGCGCCAAGTTTCCCGCGCCCGCCGGCGGCTCGGCGGTCACGCGATGCGCTAGCGCCTGCAGCAGGGAGTAATCTTTGACGAGGCCTTCGAGGCGAGCGAGGGCGCACGTTCGTACAGAGCCAGCCGGCTCGATCACGCGGTAGGCGAGCTGCATGTCCGCCACGGCACCACCGTATTCATTCGCGCCTACGCTTATGCCGTACACGCTGTTCGCGACAAAGCTCGTGAGCGCGCCCGCCACCTTGTCGATGCGGGCGCTTGTGACGAGCTCGCCGGCGGGCGGATAGTCCGCCACGGTCGCCCCATCGCGCTTGATTTGGAGCATGAGCACGTCGAGGTCGCTTTCAATCACTGCATGAACTTGGCTTCCCGCGCCCGTAAGGTCATCGTCCGCCTCTTGAATGTCCCATTGCTGCGCATATACAAAGGGATGGGCGTTGCGGTCCAGAATGTAGTGGGAGAGTAGGCCGAGCGTCCATGCGCGGCCAACGCCCGCATCGGCGGGCTGCAGGTGTGTCACGCCGTCGCGCAAGGCGGCAAGCTGCTTTGACATGCGGCTGCGGTGCATGACGCGCGCGAGTTCCATGCAAGTGCCCATGTGGGGCGTGCGGACCCGGAAGAAGAACGGGTCGGGGCCCTGGTTGGCGAGCAGGAAGGCGGCGCGCTCGTCATCTGAGGTTATGAGCCCTTCGGGAAGACGCTCGATGCTTTCCTCGCCGAACAGTCGATGGGTGATCAGTGCGGGCATGGGGACTCCTTTTTCAAAAAAGAAACGTCTGTCGCTCATTATTCCCAGCTGGGAGCAGTTATCTCATGAGATTTTGCGATGTGAGGGGGCGCTCTCGCAAGCGGGCTGCGAGGGATGTGCAAAATAGGGACGTATCCCCATTTTGCACATCCCTCCGGCGCGGGTGGGCGTTCCGGCGTTGCCCCATCCGACTGCGCCAGAAACGGTATCGAAATGGTTTTGAAATCCATAATGTTGCGCGTAGCTGGGGAAATAAGGTATAACAGGCTCTTGTTTGCACGGAAATAAGGGGGGATCGCATGGCCAACATGATTGAGATACACGGCCTGAACAAGTACTTCGGTGACCTGCATGTCCTCAAGGACATCGACCTCACGGTCGCGGAGGGCGAGAAGGTCGTCATCATCGGACCGTCTGGGTCGGGCAAGTCGACGCTCATCCGCTGCGTCGATTACCTGGAGGAGCCCACCAGCGGTGAGGTCATCATCGATGGCACGCCGCTCACCAAGAAGAACCACCTGGAGATGGCCCGTACGTACAGCTCCATGGTGTTCCAGCAGTTCAACCTGTATCCGAACATGACCGTGCTGGGCAACCTCACGCTCGCGCCCATCAAGCTGCAAAAGAAGTCCAAGGAGGAGGCGAACGCCGCCGCCATGGCGGCCCTCAAGCGCGTGGGCCTCGCCCACAAGGCAGGGGAGTACCCCCAGAACCTCTCCGGTGGCCAGCAGCAGCGCGTCGCCATCGCCCGCGCCCTGTGTACCAAGCAGCCCATCATCCTGTTCGATGAGCCCACCTCGGCACTTGACCCCGAGATGGTCCAGGAGGTGCTCGACGTCATGATCGAGCTCGCGCAGGAGAACATCACCATGATCTGCGTGACGCACGAGATGGGCTTCGCCCGCCAGGTCGCCGATCGCGTCATCTTCATGGACGACGGCCGCATCCTCGAGGAGGGCACGCCCGAGCACTTCTTCGACAATCCGACGAACCCGCGTTGCCGCGACTTCCTCGCGAAGATCCTGCACTAAAGGCGAGGGGATGTGTATGAAGGACATGATGACGTACGGGTGGCGCGACCGCCTGCCATTCGCCCCCGGCGCCGGCGATGGGCTCGTCGCCAATGGCCGCGGCGTCTCCTGCACGGGTACTCGATGCGGAACCGAGCCCAGCTTGAGCCGTCGTTCGCTTCTGCGCGGCGTCGCTGCCGCGGCAATGCTCGCCGGAGCCGGCGCGCTGACGGGCTGCGGTGCGGACGGAGCCAGCGCCGGCTCCTCGTCCGTCGCCACGCCCGGCTCCAAGCTCTCCGCCATTAAGGCGCGCGGGCAGCTGAACGCCGGCGTTAAGAAGGACGTGCCAGGCTACGGTTACTACGACCCCGCCGCCCAGGTCTACGAGGGCATGGAGATCGACCTGTGCTACCAGGTCGCCGCCGCCATCTTTGGCGTGAGCTACGATGAGGCGCGCGAGCGCGGGCTCGTGGCGTTCACCGACGTCACGCCCAAGACCCGTGGTCCGCTCATCGACAACGACCAGCTCGACGTGGTGTGCGCCACCTACACCATCACGCCCGAGCGTCGCGAGAGCTGGGACTTCTCCACCGCGTACCGCACCGACTACGTGGGCCTTATGGTCAAGAAGCGCAGCGGCTTCGCCCGCATCGCCGACCTCGATGAAAAGATCATCGGCGTGAGCCAGGGCGCCACCACGCAGAGCCTCATCGAGCAGATGCTCGTGGACGAGGATATCGACGCGACTCCGGAGTTCCTGGCGTTTTCCGGTTACCCCATCATCAAGAGCTCGCTCGACGCGGGTAACATCGACTGCTTCGCCATGGACCGCTCCACGCTTGCCGGCTACATGAACGAGACGGTCGAGCTGCTCGAGCCCGAGGTGAAGTTTGGCGAGCAGCAGTACGGCATTGCCACGAAGAAGGGCAGCGACCTGTCCGCCGTGGTCGACCAGTGCGTGCAGGACTGCGCGGCGAGCGGCTGGCTCGACGAGGAGATCGAGAAGTGGGGGTTGGTGTAAATGCTCGAAGGACTACTTGATCCCCAGCGCTGGACGCTGACGTTCGCCAACATGGGACCGTTTTGGGAGGGCTTTGGCGTGACCTTGCGCGTCGTCGCCGCGGGCCTCGCCCTCGCCCTGCTGCTGGGCACGCTGCTCGGCGTCCTGTCCACCACGCGCTCGCGCATCCTGCGCGGCATCTCCCGCGTATACGTTGAGTTCTACCAGAACACGCCCCTGCCCGTGCAGGTGCTGTTCATGTACATGGCCGGCCCGCAGTTCCTGCAGGCCATCACCGGCGCGGCGCAGCCCGTGCGCATCGCCCCGTTCGCGCTCGGTGCCCTCGGTGTGGGCCTGTACCACGCTGCCTACGTGGCTGAGGTCATCCGCACCGGCATAGAGGCCGTCCCGCGCGGCCAGATGGAGGCGGCGCAGAGTCAGGGCTTCTCCCGCGTCCAGACATACGCGTACATCGTGTTGCCGCAGACGTTCAAGATCATCCTGCCGCCCCTGTGCAACCAAGCACTCAACCTGGTCAAGAACACCTCGGTGCTTGCGCTGGTCGCTGGCGGCGACCTCATGTACCGCTCTGACAACTTCGTGAGTCTCTACGGGTACCTGCAGGGATACATCGTCTGCTGCTTTATGTACTTCATCATCTGCTTTCCTTTGGCCATGCTCGGTCAGTGGCTCGAGCGCCGCAGCAAGCAGCGCCCGCGCGCCAAGGTCATCCCCGGCGTGACGGACGTCGCCGGCGCTACGGATGCCGCTGCCGTGCCCGCCCCGGCTACCGGAAAGGAGGCGTAGGCGATGGAGATCTTCAACGCGACCAATCTCATCTACATCTTGGGTGGCTTCGTCAAGACCGTCGAGATCTCGGTGCTGTCCATCATTTGCTCGGTCATCCTGGGCACGGTGCTCGCGCTCATCAAGAGCTACGCGCCCCGTCCGTTCCGTTGGCTGGTGAGCGCCTACATCGAGCTGTTCCGCTGTACGCCCAACCTGCTGTGGATCCTGTTCATCTACTTCACGGTGCAGGGCATTGACATCTTCATCTCGACGCTCGCGTTCACCCTGTTTACGAGCGCCGTCATGGCCGAGATCGTGCGCGCGGGCCTGAACGCCATCCCCGCCGGACAGTTCGAGGCGGCGCGCAGCCAGGGCTTTGGCTTCTTTGCCACCATGCGCTACATCATCCTGCCGCAGACGTTCCGCACCATCACGCCGGCGCTGTTCGGCCAGTGCACCACGGTGATCAAGGACAGCTCGTACCTCTCGGGCATCAACGTGGCGGAGTTCATGTACACCACCAATGTGGTCATGGCGCACGCGATCGCACTCGATCAGGTGCTCATGCTATACGGTTTCGTGTTCGCGCTGTATTTTGCGCTGAACTTTGGCATCTCGCTGCTGGTCCGCCGGTACCAGCGTAAGGCCATCGCGGCATAGTCGGCGCGCCCGGACACCCCGCCTTGGTGCTCAGTTGGCCGTTTTCGCACGGGCCTGGCGCCTCGCAGCGGGCGAGCGTCTTTCCCTGCACGCCAATCTGGGGCGCCCGGATGCGCCTTGAGCTTTAATCGGTTCTCTCGTAAGGAGAAGGAATGGGTTACCTAAAGAATCGTTTCGAGCGTAGGCTCGCTGCCGAGCAGGAGGCGCGCGCCGATCAGCCCGTGGTCATCACCATTGCGCGCGACTACGGCGCGGAGGGCCACGAGATCGGCAAGATGCTTTCCGTCGAGTTGGGCATCCCGCTCTATGACAACGAGCTGCTCGTGCGCTCCGCCACGCGCGCGGGTGAGGCGCTCGACAAGGTTGCCGAGTACGACGAGCGCATGGCCGCGGAGTTCATGGCGTTTCTGCCCGACCGCGCAGATTCGCGCACGCTCTCGGACAAGCTCTTCAAGTCGATGAGCCAGGTGATCGTGGACTTGGCGGCTACGCGTAGCTGCATCATCGAGGGCCGCCTATCCGATTACCTGCTGCGCAACAACCCCAACCACATCGCGGTGCTGGTGACGGCGCCGTTCGATGCACGCGTTGAGATCGTGCGCGGCAAGCGCGGGCTGGACAAGCGCGCCGGCGCCAAGCTCGTGCGCGAGCGCCAGCATGCGCGCGAGGCGTTCTACAAGCGCTACTCTGCGGGCAAATGGAAGATGACCGATGGCAAGGATATCGTGGTTAACCGCGCCAAGCTTGGGCGCCAGGGATGCGTGGACGTGATCGCGGCTGCGTACCGCTCCAAGCTACGCGAGGCCGAACAGGCGAGCACGTCTACCGATTTGCGGCATTGAATTGAGAGGGGGCAGCGGACGGAGCGCCCGCGAACCCCACCGAAGCATCGAGAAAAGATATCTAAGTCAAGTACACTTAGATATGATGACAATATGACGCTTAAAAAACTTGTGCGTCTGTGAATAATAGGCGGCGATGCGGGCATAACCGGATTGTCAAACAAAGACGCGCGCCCCAAAGGGCACGCGCAAAGGCGCGAGACACCCCGCCCCGCGCGCATCACGAAGGAGTGATCGATTATGGCAATGGTTCCGTATCGTCAGGGTTATGGCGTCCTCCCCGTTTCCACCAACTCGCTGTTCGACATCTTCGACGACATGATGGACATCCCGCGCACGGCGCTTGCCGCGAAAGCGTTCCCCATCGACGTTGAGGACAAGGGCGACGCCTACGAGGTCAAGGCGTATCTCACCGGTGTCACCAAGGACGATCTGGACGTTGAGCTCAACGAGGGCCGTCTGTCCATCTCCGTCAACGTTGAGGAGAAGGAGGAGGACAAGGGCAAGAACTACCTCCAGCGCGAGTTCACTTCCTATAGCGCCACGCGCGGCGTTTATCTCAAGGACGCGGCGAGCGAGGGCCTGTCCGCCACGTTTGCCGACGGCGTCCTCACGGTTAACGTGCCCAAGTTCGTCGAGAAGAAGAACGTCACGAAGATCTCCATCGACTAACGTGGCAGCGCGTTAGAAGATTGATATCGGACGGTTTTGGCCGGCGCTTCGGATGCGGAGCGCCGGCTTTTCGCTGCCTCGGTCGAGTGTGGCGCTCGAGCCCAGCTCGTCGTCCAGCTGTGCCCCTACGGCTTCGGCCAGTGCGCGCACGGCGAGGCTCGGGCGGTTATTCTCCTGCGAGATGTGCATGGCGACCACGTGCTCGGTTCGGCTGGTGATCAGCTGCGGTAGCGCCTCGGCGGCTTGCGCGTTGGAGAGGTGCCCGCGTTCGGAGATGATGCGGTCCTGCAGGTAGCGAGGATAGGAGCCGGTGCGGAGCATCGGCACGTCGTGGTTGCTCTCAAGCGCGAGAATGCGCACATCGGCAAGCAGACGCATGGCGCCAGGCGGCAGGGTGCCGGTATCGGTGGCATAGCCGATCGAGTCTCCATTGCAGGAGAATCTAAAACCCACCGGATTGACGACGTCGTGCGAGGTGGGGAAGGTCTCAACGCGCACTCCGGCGACTTCGAGGACCTCGCCCGGCATGAACGTCTCAAAAGGCAGGCAGGCGAGGTATTTGCGCGCTTCCGCCGTGCCCGAGCTCGCGAACAGAGGCCCGTCGAAGCGTTTGACCCACACGGACACGCCGCTCACATGGTCGCTGTGCTCGTGCGTGAGGATAAGCGCACGCACGTCGTCCTCGTTCAGGTCGAGGTCGTGCATGCGGGTGAGCACCTCCCGGCGGGAAAAGCCGTCATCGATCATGATGAGCCCTTGAGGCCCTTCGATGAGGGCGCAGTTGCCCTGCGACCCGCTTCCGAGGATGTGAAGGTGAAGGGGACGCGGGAACGGCGTTGCGACTGGTTGCTTCATGGCGTTACAGGCTCCTCGCAGATACAATGCGTACAGGTGGATATGGCAGAAGGGGTGGGACATGCCCACAGTTTCCCAACGGTATGGCACGCGACGCGCCACGGCGCCCGCCGCTCGGGCGCTCGAGCGGCGCGCCCCCGTTGTCCTCATGGTATCAGGCGGTGCGGACTCAACGGCGCTGTTGCTCCTGGCGTGCACGGGAACGCTCGATATGGACGACGGTAGGGGCCGCACGCGCATCGCTCGCGAGCGCCTCCATGTGCTTCACGTGAATCATCATCTGCGGGGAGAGGCGTCCGATGGCGACGAGCAGTTCGTGCGCGCCCTCTGCGAACAGCTGGGGGTGCCGCTTTGCGTCGAGCACGCGAGCTTTGCCGATCTGGGCGGGCAAAACCTCGAGGGTGCCGCACGCGAGGTTCGCTATGCCGCAGCGCGCCGGTATGTAGGGGAGCTCTCGCGAAAAGCGGGAACCCCTCGCTCCGCCGCGCGGATTCTCACGGCTCACACCTCGAGCGATCGAGCCGAGACGTTTTTCATGAATGCCATCAAAGGCTCCGGCGCGGCTGGGCTCTCGAGCATCCCGCGCCGGCGAAACATCATCGTGCGCCCCCTGCTCGACCGAACGCATGAGGAGCTGGTGCGCTATTTGGAGGTCACCGGCCAGCCGTGGCGCGAGGACGCGAGCAACCAAGACACGAGGTATCTACGCAACTACGTGCGTCACCGCCTCATGCCCGTTGCGCAGGAACGCAATCCGAACGTGGAGCGCAGCGTGAGCGCGGCGTGCGACATCTTGGGCGACGAGGACGCGTTCATGTCTCAGCTCGCCGCGACTGCCCTGCGCGGTTGCGAGCGCCGTCGGGCTGCGGGGCTCATCGTGCTCGACGCCGCGCGTCTCGCGGCGGCGGAGGTTGCCATCGCGCGACGCATCGTGCGCCTGGCCGTACGCGAGCTCGATACCGAGGCGCGTTTGGAGATGCGCCATGTGGAGGCGGTCCTTGCCTGCGTGGCTCGCGCGGAGGGCTCCGTGACCCTTCCGGCGGGAATCGATGCGCGCATCGAGTTCGGCACGCTCGCCCTGCGAACGCCCGAGGAGCGCGAACGCGCCACTGCAGGCTGGCTTGCGATTCCCGGGCAGTTGCGCACGGCGGCAGGTGGCGTGGTCGAGGCGGAGTTGGTGGAGCTTCCCGCCGGCACCGACGGCGTCGCCTTGGCGCGGGAGGTGTCGTCCGCACGTGGGGACGCGCTCTCGGCGACAAGCGACGCGCCCGCATCGGTGCTGATCGACGCGGCGGCGCTCGGCTATGCGGCGCACGATCTCCCGCGCTTGGCGGAGGACCAGCGTTGGGGCGTTGCGGGCTCGTCCGTGCCGAGTCGAGACGGGCTGCGCCTGTGGGTGGATGTCCCGGCGCCGGGCGACATGCTCTGCCCCTTTGGCATGTGCGGGCGCAGCAAGAAGCTTTCGGATCTCCTTAATGAGGCGCAAATTCCACGTTCCGAGCGCGCGTACACGCCCGTGGTGCGGACTTCCCCCGGCGGTGCGATCGTGTGGGTGGCACCAGTTCGTTTGGACGATCGCTTTAAATGCACCGCCACCAGCAAAGTCTTGGTAAAATTGACATTTCGTCCCGTTGCGGACGTGCAGTAACTCCCAAACGGGTATGCTGCAATTATCTGCATACGCGCCATGAAAGGGTATCCATGGAAACGATTCATCCCGATGTTGAGAAGGTCCTGTTCTCGGAGGAGGACATCGCCGCCATGGTCAAGCGCCTGGGTGCGCAGATCTCCGAGGATTACCAGGGCAAGGACCTTGTGCTGATCGCCGTCCTGCGCGGCGCGGTCGTCTTCATGGGCGACCTCATGCGCGCCATCGACGCTCCGCTCTCCATCGACTTCATGGCCGTGTCGAGCTACGGCGACGGCGCCAAGTCCTCGGGCATCGTGCGCATCATCAAGGACCTCGACATCGACATCAAGGGTCGCGACGTTCTCATCGTCGAGGACATTCTCGATTCCGGCCTAACGCTCAAGTATCTCATGGCGAACCTCGCCAGCCGTGGTCCCGCTTCGCTCGAGGTCTGCACCTTCCTGTGGAAGGACGTCGAGGGCAAGCAGGCGGCCATCGATCCCAAGTACGTGGGCACGCACTGCCCCGATGCCTTTGTGGTGGGCTATGGCTTGGATTATGCCGAGCATTACCGCAATCTGCCTTATGTGGGCGTTCTCAAACCGGAGGTTTACGCATAGCATGACCGATCGCACAGACGATTACGCACGGGGACCCGTCGCCCTCCTTGCTGAGGGAGGCGGGTCCGGCAATGGAAATGGCGGGCCAACGCCCCCGCAGGGAGTGGGTCCTACGGACGATGGTGGTAACCGGGGCGGCAATGGCTTCGGGCCCTTTGGTGGACCCGAAGGGGCGGGAGGTCCCTCGCGCACGGGATGGATCTACTTTGCCTTCGCCTGCATTCTGCTTGGTTACACGTTTTGGAATCTCGGTGGCGGTCTTCGTCAGGGTGATAAGCCCACGGAGCTCGCTACCAGTGATTTTGTTGCCGCCGTGGAGGCAGGTCGCGTTGACGAGGCAACTTATACGGTGATCGACGGTACGGTGAGCGGCACGTATTGGCCCGAGGGCGAGAGCCGGTCCAAGAAGAACTTGGAAACGTTCACCTCCACCTATGTGGGCTCCGATTCGCTGGCCGAGCTCATGGCCGAGCATCCCAAGACCACGTACAAGGTGGATACCGAGGATCCCGATGCATTGATGAACCTGCTGCTGGCAATTCTGCCCACCGCCGTAATCATCATCGCGATGATGTACTTCATGCGCCAGATGATGGGCGCCAACAACAAGGCCATGCAGTTTGGCAAGACGAACGCCAAGACGACTCCGGCAACGCGTCCCAAGGTCAAGTTCAAGGACGTTGCGGGCATCGATGAGGCAGTAGAGGAGCTCGAGGAGGTCCGTGACTTCCTCGCCGACCCCGAGCGCTTCCGTAAATTGGGCGCCAAGATTCCGCGCGGCGTGCTATTGGTTGGTCCTCCCGGCACGGGTAAGACCCTGCTTGCCAAGGCAGTCGCAGGCGAGGCGGGCGTGCCGTTCTTCACCATCTCCGGCTCCGAGTTCGTCGAGATGTTCGTGGGTGTGGGTGCCTCGCGCGTGCGCGACCTCTTTAAGAACGCCAAAGAGCAGGCTCCGGCGATCATCTTCATCGATGAGATCGACGCCGTGGGTCGTCAGCGCGGCGCGGGCCTGGGCGGAGGTCACGACGAGCGCGAACAGACGCTCAACCAGTTGCTCGTCGAGATGGACGGTTTCGAGGAGAGCGAGAGCGTGATCCTCATCGCCGCTACCAACCGCCCCGATGTGCTCGATCCGGCGCTGCTGCGTCCGAGCCGCTTTGACCGCCAGATCACGGTCGACCGCCCCGACGTACGCGGCCGCGAGCAGATCCTGCGCGTGCACGCGGCGAACAAGCCGCTCGACACGGACGTGAGTTTTGAGAAGCTCGCGCAGCTCACGGTTGGATTTGCCGGTGCCGACTTGGCGAACCTGCTCAACGAGGCGGCTCTGCTCACCGCCCGCCGCAACCGCTCGCTCATCTCGATGGACGAGATCGAGGAGTCCATGGAACGCGTCATGGCGGGTCCGCAGCGTAAGAGCCGCGTGATGAGCGAGGCCGAACGTACGACCATCGCCTACCACGAGAGCGGTCACGCACTGGTGGGCCACGTTTTGGACAACGCCGACCCGGTGCACAAGATCTCGATCATCAGCCGCGGCCAAGCGCTCGGCTACACCATGCAGCTGCCGGCCGAGGACCATTTCCTTAAGACGCGTCGCGAGATGCTCGACGAGCTCGCCGTGTTCCTGGGCGGTCGCGTGGCAGAGGAGCTCATGTGCACGGACATCACGTCTGGCGCGAGCAACGACCTTGAGCGCGCCACCAAGCTGGCTCGCGAGATGGTCACGCGCTTGGGCATGAGCGAGGAGCTGGGCACGCAGGTGTTCGGCGAGGCCCAGCATCAGGTGTTCCTCGGCCGCGACTACGCCGACCATCAGGATTACTCCGAGGAGACGGCTCGTCGCATCGATACCGAGGTCCAGCGCATCATGCGTGAGGCGCATGAACGCGCAGCCGAGATCCTCTCTGCCCGCCGCGATCAACTTGACCTTATGGCCAAGGTTCTGCTTGAGCGCGAGACCGTTGAGGGCGAGGCCGTCGATGCCCTGCTCAACAACGAGTGGGATGCGTATCTGGAGCGCGAGGGCGATATCGCTGCCGCCAAGGAGGCGCGCAACGAGGCAGCCGCCAACGGTGCCGACCCCGCTGTTGTCGAGGCCGAGCGCGCCCGTCGCGCCAGGCCGCGCCAGAGCGACGAGGAGATCGCCGCCGAGGCGGCTGCGTTCGCGCAGGCAGCCGTTGCAGACGAGGGCGTCAGCAAGCCGTGTGCCCCCGACGGGGATGCTTCCGTTGGGGCCGACCCTTCAGCCAAGTAGCCCATGCCGCTCGCCGGGAAAATCAGACCGTTCACAAGAAAAAGAAGGCTCCATCAACTTGACGATGGGGCCTTCTGGTTTTTATACTCTCGCCTGCAAACAAGAAATGCGGAAGGTTACCTCGAACCACTCTTGGGCCTCACCAAACTCTTGGACTGCTCGCGGCCATGCCGGCAGTCTGTTTGGTGGGGTTATTTTTATGCCGCGACGCGGCGAAGGAGTGAGAACCATGGGTTTCCTTTCCAATCTCTTTGGCGGCAAGCAGGCCGCGGAAAAAACCGCTTCCCATAACGAGAACGCTGTCGCGGAGCAACCCTCCACCGAGGACGCGCCGGCAGCTGCAACTGGCATCTCGGCGCTGTGCCCGGTTCCCGGCACCGCCATGGATATCGCCGAGGTCGCCGACCCGGTATTCTCCAGCAAGGCCATGGGCGACGGTATTGGCATCAAGCCCGTCTCCGGTGAGCTCGTCGCGCCCTTCTCGGGCACGGTCGAGGCGCTGTTCCCCACGTGCCATGCGCTCGCCATCAAGAACGAGAGCGGCGTGGCTGTTATGCTGCATATCGGTATCGACACGGTCGACATGAAGGGCGAGGGCTTCACCGCCCACGTCGCCCAGGGCGACTACGTCGAGCAGGGCCAGCTGCTCGTGACGTTCGACCGCGACAAGATTGCCGCCGCGGGTT
Organism: uncultured Collinsella sp.; assembly: GCF_959026545.1. Classification (NCBI taxonomy): domain Bacteria; kingdom Bacillati; phylum Actinomycetota; class Coriobacteriia; order Coriobacteriales; family Coriobacteriaceae; genus Collinsella; species uncultured Collinsella sp. Next base: position 41,266 of record NZ_CAUFLV010000008.1, on the reverse strand, counting down.
ACGATGACACCACGATGGTGATCGCCGCCGAGGTTCCCGCCGGGCTTACCGTTGCTACGTGCGAGCCGGGCTCCGTCGCCTTCGGTGAGCGCGTGCTGAGCTTCGCCTAGGCGTATCGCCAAGACGGGCACGGGATACACGCGGGAGCGGTTATGGTCATCAAGCGCATTTACAACAACAATGTAGCCATGGTCGAGGACGAGGGCGTCGAGCGCATCGCCATCGGCCGCGGCATCACGTTCGGCCGCTCGCGCGGCGACGAGCTTGACACATCCGCCGTTGAGAAGGTATTCACCCTCGACGATCCCGATTCGCTCAACCGCCTCGAGCGTCTCATCAAGGGCATTCCCAGCGAGTATCTCTCCGTTGCCGAGGATATTGTCGCCATGCTCCGCGCGGAGCTGGGAAGCGATGTCGACGACAACGTCCTCATCGCGCTGACCGACCATATCTCCATGGCCATCGAGCGTGAGCGCGCTGAGGTTCCCTGCGACAATCCCCTTCTTATGGAGACTCGCCGGTTCTATAAGAAGGAGTTCGCCCTGGCCCTCCGCGCGCAGGACATCATCGAGGACCGCCTGGGCATTCGCGTATCCGAGGGCGAGGTGGGCTTCATAACGCTTCACATCGTGAACGCCACCATGCGGCAGCGCGCCGACCACCTCATGCTGTCCATCAGCATGATCAATGAGATTTTGGGTATCGTGGCCGAGGCATTCGACCTCGTGTACGACGAGGAGTCCATCCAATACGAGCGCTTCCTGCGCCACTTGCAGTTCTTCGCCCAGCGCGTGCTCGACAAGAGCGTCGTGCAGTCGGAGGACACCTTCCTGTTCCATTTGGGTAAAGACCAGTATCCCGCCGCGTTCGAGTGCACCGAGCGCATTGGCGGGCACGTGGCGAGCACCTACGGGTGCGCGGTCGCGGACGCCGAGAAGGGTTACCTGGTGTACCACATCATGAATCTCGTCAATGCCGCACGCGCCGAAGCGCCAGCGGCCCCATCCGCCGCCGAGTAGAGCGCGGGCAAGAAGAAAGGAGTTTTGGGTAATGGCAAATCTGAAGAGCGCGTTGGAGGTGTTTTCCAAGTCCATCGTGCAGCCGTTGATGTATCTTTCCGTGGCGGGTACCGTGCTGATCTTGGGCATCCTCCTCACCAACCAGACCATCGTGGCGGCCGTTCCGTTCCTGCAGCTTCCCGTGTTCGCCGTCAGCGGCAAGGTGATCTACAACAGCCTTATGTTCATCGTGAACAATCTGGCCGTGCTGTTCTGCGCGGGCATTGCGGGCGCCATGGCCAAGAAGGACAAGGGCCATGCCACTCTCATCGGCCTCATGTCGTTCTTCCTGTTCCTGAACGCCAACAACATCGTGCTCGAGGCGATGGGCATGCTCGCCGAGCCCACGCAACTCGGTCTCGTGGGCACCGGCCAGTCCTCCGTCCTCGGCATCCAGGTCCTCGACATGGGCGTGTTCGGCGGCATCGTGCTCGGTTGCCTTGCCGGCTGGGTGTTCAACAAGTTCGGTGGCAAGCAGTTCCCCGTGGCCCTGTCCATGTTCTCGGGCGTGCGTTTCCCCTTCCTCATCATGATCGTGATCTCCCTTGTTCTGGGTGCCGGTGCTTGCGTGGTGTGGCCGCCCGTTCAGGGCGCCATCGCGTCGCTCGCTGGCATGATCCAGGAGAGCGGCAGCATCGGCCTGTTCGTGTACGGCATGCTCAACAAGCTGCTTGTTCCTCTCGGCCTGCATCACCTCATCTACACCCCGTTCCAGTTCTCCGATGTGGGCGGCACCCTCGCCTTGGGTGAGACCGTCATCGCCGGTGCCTACCCCATACGCGTTGCCGAGATGGCCATGGAGGGCGTGCCCTTCTCTCCCAGCACCTACTTCAACAGCTACACCTTCAACAACCTGTGGCCGTACCTGGGCATCGGCGCCGCGTTCATCGTGACCGCCTATAAGCAGAACAAGGACAAGACCCGCGCCGTCATCATCCCGCTCATGATCACCGCGGTCCTCACCTGCATCACCGAGCCCATCGACTTCCTGTTCGTGTTCTCGGCTCCCGTCCTGTTCGTGGTCCACTCCATCCTGTCCGGCATCAGCCTCGTGCTTCTGCAGGTCCTCAACATCCCGGCTTCCACCGCGGGTGGCATCATCAACATCGTGGTATCCAACCTGGTGCTGGGTGTCGAGAAGACCAACTGGCCCATGATGCTTGTGCTCGGCGTGGTCAATGCCGCCCTGTACTTCGTCATCTTCACCGTTCTCATCAAGAAGCTCAAGCTGCACACCCCGGGCCGCGAGGGCAATGAGGACAACGCCTCCGCCGTGTCCGCCCCCGACGCCGCAGCTCCGGCAGCCGCTGTCGACACCGCCGGCGACGATGCCATCCTCGACCTCATCAAGGGTCTGGGCGGCAAGGAAAACATCCAGTCCGTCGAGAACTGTTTCACCCGTCTGCGCGTGAGCGTCGCCGACGAGAGCCTCGTGAACGAGGACTTCATCAACCGCATGGAGAACAGCGGCATCGTGCGCAAGGGCAACGACGTTCAGATTATCTTCGGTATGAAGGTCGCCAGCGTGCGCGGCGCCGTCGAGGACGCGCTCGAGAAGATGTAATCGGCTCCCATACCGTCATGTTTCCCTAACGGCGGTGGGAAACCGGGGCCGGGCGCGCAAGCCCGCTCGGCCCCGCATGGGGGTGCCATCCGGGCACCCATTTAGGCAAGCGAAGTTCGCACTCGTAATTCGTGTCACGAAAGGAAGCGTTACTTCAATGATCATTACTCTGGCTGGTGGCGGCTCCACCTTCACTCCCGGCATCGTCAAGTCTATCGCCCTGCGCAAGGACGAGCTCGAGGTCGACGAGATCCGTCTGTACGACATCAACGAGGAACGCCAGCGCAAAGTGGGCGTGCTCGTCGACTGGATTTTGCATGAGGACCTCAAACTCGACATCAAGCTCACGGTGACCACCGACAAGGCCGAGGCCTTCACCGACGCCGATTTCGTGTTCGCTCAGATGCGCGTGGGCGGTTACGCCATGCGCGAGCAGGACGAGAAGATCCCGCTGCGTCACGGCTGCGTGGGTCAGGAGACCTGCGGCTGCGGCGGCCTCGCCTACGGAATGCGCACCATCTTCCCCATGATCGAGCTTATCGACGATGTGGAGAAGTACGCAAAGTCCAGCTGCTGGATCTTGAACTACTCCAATCCGGCGGCAATCGTGTCCGAAGCCTGCCGCAAGATGCGCCCCAATGCCCGCATCATCAACATCTGCGACATGCCCATCGCCATCATCGACCTCGTGTGCGCCGCGCTCGAAATCAACAAGAAGGACGTTGAGTACGACTACTTCGGCCTCAACCACTTCGGCTGGTTCACCAGCATCCGCCACAAGGGCGAGGAGGTGCTCCCGCAGCTGCGCGCCTACATCAAGGAGCATGAGATCCTGCTGCCGAGCAGCTACCTCAAGGGCATGAGCTCGCTTATGAAGTCCAACACCGACAACGAGGACGAGAGTAAGCAGAATCGTCATACGAAGGGTTCCTGGTACTACGTGTGGAAGGGCGTCTACGAGATCATGGAGCTCTTCCCGGAGTACCTGCCCAACACCTATCTCAACTACTACCTGCAGCAGAAGGAGTTTGTGGAGCACTCCAACCCCGAGCGCACCCGCGCCAACGAGGTGGAGGAGACCCGCGAGGCCAATCTGTTCGCCGGTATCGACCGGTACGAGAAGACGGGTGAGATCGACGAGAGCACCTTCTACGCCGGCAGCCACGGTGACTGGATTGCCGATCTGGCCGTCGCGTTGAAGAACGACACCAAGGCCCGCTTCTTGGTGATCTGCCAGAACAAGGGCGCCATTCCCAACATGCCCTATGACGCTATGGTCGAGCTGCCCGCCTATATCGGCAAGAACGGCCCCGAGGTCATTTCCCGCGACAACATTCCGCTGTTCCAGCAGGGTCTCATGATGCAGCAGCTCAACTCCGAGAAGCTCGTGGTCGAGGCCTGCATCGAGGGTTCCTACGAGAAGGCGCTCCAGGCCTTCACGCTCAACAAGACGGTGCCGTCCATGACGGTGGCCAAGGAGGTCCTCGACGACATGATCGAGGCCAACAAGGAGTTTTGGCCCGAGCTGAAGTAAGGCGGATTCGAACCATCGCATATCTGGGTAGTTTTCCATAATGCGCTGCCCATCCCAGAGCGGGTCTTCCTTGGCGAAGGCCCGCTTTTTCAATTCGGTTGCTATTTCGATATTCGTCTGCTTGATTGCGAACGAGAATGCGTAAAATGCGTCCAATTGTTACCACCTTGGTGTAAGCAACGTCTTGGCACTTAACACCTAGGCCGCCATGCTGTGCATCTCTCTCGCAAATTTCAGTTAATTCGAAGCAACGTGTCAGATTGCTTCGCCGTCGTGGGTATCATGGGGCAAAACCAACCGCACGGAAACGGGACTGCTATGTTGAACGAGACCATGTACGCATACGGCGCGGCAAGTTCGAAGATTCGCGAGATCTTCGCGTACGGATGCGAGCGCAAGGCCCAGATTGGTCCAGAGAACGTGTTCGACTTCAGCCTTGGCAACCCGAGCATCCCCGCGCCCGATGCCGTGCGCGCTTCCATTGAACGCTCGCTTGCCGAGCTGAGCCCCGAGGAGCTGCACGGCTACACGCCCGCGCCCGGCCTGCCCGCTGCGCGTGCCGCGGTGGCGGCGTCGCTCAATCGTCGGTTCGATACGGCGTATGAGGCCTCCGATGTGTTCATGACCGTGGGCGCCGCCGCCTCCATCTCCTGCACGCTGCATGCCCTCACCAACCCCGGTGACGAGGTCGTCGTGGTGTCCCCGTATTTCCCCGAGTACAAGGTGTGGATCGAGTCGTGCGGTTGCACGTGTGTGGAGGCACCGGCGAAGCCCTACACGTTCCAGCTCTCGGTGGGTAGCATCATGCGTGCCATCACCCCGCGCACGGCGGCCATCATCGTGAACTCGCCCAACAATCCCACGGGCGCGGTCTACTCCCGCGATGTGCTGGAGCGCCTTGCAAACTGCCTGCTCGAGGTGAATCGCGACCGAGAGGCCCCCATCTTCATCATCTCGGATGAGCCCTATCGCGAGATCACGTACGGTGCGGAGGTCCCGTGGGTTCCGTCCATCTACGAGCATACGGTGGTGTGCTATTCCTACTCCAAGTCGCTGTCGCTGCCGGGCGAGCGCGTGGGCTGGGTGCTCGTGCCCCCCAGCTGTCATGAGAGCGCCCGCGTCATGGCGGCGGTGGCGGGCTCCGCTCGCGCTCTGGGGTTCGTGTGTGCGCCGTCGCTGTTCCAGCGCGTGGTGATCGACTGCGTTGACGAGCCCTGTGATGTCGAGGCCTACGACCGTAACCGCCGCGCGCTCATGCATTCCCTGGGGGAGATGGGGTACTCAATGGTCGAGCCGCAGGGTGCCTTCTACCTGTGGGTTCGTGCGCTTGAGCCGGATGCCGAGGCGTTTTGCGAGCGCGCCCGCCAGTTCGAGCTGCTGCCCGTGCCGTCCGATAGCTTTGGCACCCCGGGTTGGGTGCGCGTGGGCTACTGCGTGAGCTACGAGACCATCGAGCGCTCGCTGCCCGCTTGGCAAGCGCTCATGGATTCGTATCGCTAGAACCGGGCTCCTCCGGGCATTGCGTCGCGCTGCTCGTTCGTCGCCATCTGCCATGCGTCCGTGCCCCAGATGCACGGGCGCTTTCCGTGCGGGTATCATGTACGGAGTCCGCAATCGAGGAAGGCAGGCACCATGGCATACCGTATCTTGGGAGACGTCCACACGCACACGCTCTACTCGCGCCACGCGTATTCGACCATCCAGGAGAACGTGCGGGCGGCCTCTGCCGCCGGCCTCGAGATCTTGGGATCGACCGACCACTTGAGCAGCATGCTCTACCCCGAGCAGCATATTCGCAACTTCCAGTTCTTCCTCAACACGGCGATTTGGCCGCGAACCTGGGAGGGCGTCACCGTCTTGCACGGCTGCGAGGCGGACATCGAAGGGCTCGACGGGTCGCTGTTCGGCCAGGATATCCCCTGCCGCGAGAGCATCACCGGCGGCACGTATGCAAGCGAGCGCTCGCTGTTCGAGCGCGTGACCGAATCGGCGGATTACGTCATCGCGAGCGTCCACAACACGGATTTTGCCAAGGGCTGCTCGATCTCCGACATCACCGACATGTACGTCGCCGTGCTTGAACAACCGCGTGTCTTCATCCTCGGCCACACGGGCCGTTCGGGCCTGCCGTACGACCTCGACACGGTGCTCGCCTGCGCCAAGGAGCACCATAAGCTCATCGAGGTCAACGAGCACTCGCTGGAGGGCGGTAGCAAGCACGAGGGCGTGTGCCGCAAGATCGCCGAGCGTTGCGCCGAGATGGGCGTGGGTATCGCCGTGTCGAGCGACGCGCACATCGCCCCGCAGATTGGGCGGTTCTCCGCGGTCGAGCGCATGCTCGAGGAGATCCATTTCCCCGAGGAGCTCATCATGAACCGCGGTCGCGAGCCGTTCCTGCGCGAACTTGCCGCCTCGGGTGTATGCGATCTGTCTCAGGTGCTGGGAGAGCAATCATAGCTTCTTAAGAAACCCCCACCAAAATGTAAGGTTTTCGTCACACGCCGAGCGAGCGCGCCTGATATTCTGAAGCCCGATGCGAGGGAGGCGACTCATGGCAAGACGATCGGGCAGAGTGCGCGCGGTGCTGCGCCGCGTTCCGCTGGCGTGCCTCTTGCTGCTGATCGCAGGGACGCTCACCGCTTCCGCTCGTCTGTATACGCGCCGCGTCCAGGAGTCTACGCGTGCGAACGTGACGGCTTCTTCCGCTCTGCCCGCGGCGTATGGCGAAGAGGCTCCGCTGCCCGCGCGTTTTAGCGCCGAGCTCACCTACACGAGCCTCGATGCTCCCGGCAGCGGGGAGGCGTCCACAAGCGTGACGTGGGATGATTCGTGGTTCACCGGAGACGAACATGTGTACAACCATGAGCTCGCGCGGGCGAGTTCCGTTTTGGCGGCCCTGGCGTATTCCGAGTCTGGTTATTACCAGTCGGGGAGCAACCAGCCCGCGTATATGGAAGAGGCTCTGGCGCAACTCGGCTTTGACGAGGTGTGCACCGATTCGTATCGGTTTCGCAGCGAGGTGCTGGACGAGGTCCTCAATCTGGTGACGGACGATGCCGACGGCGTGGCGTACACGATCGCCCGCAAACGTCTGGCATTATCGGGCGGTGACGGCCAAGAGGGCTCGCCCCGCGATGTGATCCTGGTGAGCATACGGGGAAGCTACGGGTCCGAATGGCTGAGCAACCTCGATCTCGCAACGGACGAGACGAGCGACCACGGCGGATATTGCCGTGCCGCGCGGGAGATCTGCGGTGAGGTGGCTGCATGGGCGGATGAGTCCGCTGGCGATGGCGCGGAGGTTTCGGTGCTGTTGGTGGGCCACAGCAGGGGCGGTGCAATCGCGAACCTCGCCGCCGCGGAAATCGACGACTGCCGGGCCGGGACCGTCACCTCATCTGTTGCGGGCGCCGATTCCCTCGCCGGCATTGACCGGGTGTACGCCTACACGTTCGCTTCTCCCGCCACCACGCTCAACGCCCAGGCGCACGATGCGCGATACGCCAATATCTTCAACATCGCGAATCCTTCCGACATCATGCCCTACCTGCCATTGCGTACATGGGGATACGAGCGCTACGGCATCGACAAGGCACTCCCCGCGGTTGATGCAGAGGGATTCGATGAGCTCCGCACCGCGATGGAGCGCTTGTATGAGCAATCGGTTGGAGTGGCGTGCGGCGCCGACCCGTCCGACAAACACGTGGTCGATGCGGTGCTGACCGACGTCGCGCAGGGTATCGGGTCGGTTGAGGAGCTGGTGACCCCACGCGGTGCATGTGCGGTCTTTGCGTCCGTCGCCGCGCGCGTCGATCCGGTCCGCATGCTCTACAGCCATTATCCGAGTACGTACATCGCTTGGATGAACGCGATTGACGAGGATGACCTGACGGAGAGCGGTGCCGTTTAGATGTGCGCTCGCGTGAGGGTCGCAACCATCTCCGTATGGCTTGTGTGGGGGAAGAGGTCCACGGGCGTGAGGCGTTCAACGCGGTAACCGTTCTCGCCGAGAACCGCGAGGTCGCGCACATGCGTTACCGGGTTACAGCTGATGTAGACGATGCGCCGCGGGGCGAGCGCCGCTGCGGCTTCGATGAATTCCGGCGTCGACCCCGCCCGCGGAGGATCCATAACGACCACATCCACGTGCATGTGCGCGTCGGCGGCCTCTCTCATGTACTCGGTCGCGTCGCGGGCGATGAATTCCGCCGTGTCCGCCAGGCCGTTGATCTGTGCGTTCCGCACGGCGTCGCGCACCCCCTCCACATTGCGCTCCACGCCCACGAGGCGTATGCGAACGCCCTGTTTGCGGGCGTGAGCGGCCGCGGCGATGCCGATGGTGCCGCTGCCGCAGTACGCGTCGAGGACCACGGTGCCGTCTTGCAGGTCCATGCCCTCGATTGCCTGTAGGTAGAGCACTTCTGTCTGCTGCGGATTGACTTGGTAAAAGGAGACGGGGGAGATCTCGAATGTGCAGTCGAGCAGCTCGTCGCGCATGCGGGGCTCGCCGTGTAGGATGCGCGTTTCGCCACCCAGGATCGCGTTGGTAACGCGTGGATTGACGTTTTGGGCGATCGTCACCAGTTTGGGATGGGCTTGGGAGACGAGTTCGACAAGCTCCTCGAGGTGCGGCACCTCGCGCGTGCGAGTGACAAGGGTGAGCATCGCCTCCTTCGTGCGCCATCCGCAACGGAGCACGGCGTAACGAAGCTGGCCGCGGCGGAGGTCCTCGTCGTAAGCGGGGATGTTGAGTTCGGTTGCGAAACGCGCGACGTCGCCCAGGAGTTCACGCGCCCCGGGCGCTTCAACGGCGCAGGCGGGGCAGGGGACGATATCGTGCGTTCCCCGGGCGAAGAAACCGCTGCGTACTTCGCCACATGCGCCGGGGGCGAAGGGCGTGGCCGCTTTGTGGCGAAACGACCGCGGTGCCGGGAGTGGTGCATCCGCCACGGTGACGGGCCCCGTCTCGCGCGAGGGTCCTATGCCGAGTACGGGGTCGACATCGACACGCCATCCAAAGCGCTCGATGAGAGGCCGATACAGGTCGGACATGGCGAGCTGCTTGCGGGCGAGCTGCTTGCGGTAGGGGAGCCCCAGCCATTCGCATCCGCCGCATTGGCGCATGATCGGGCAGGGTGCCTTGCGATCCGCGGATGCCGGTTTGTTCTGCTTCGCCATGGGCAATCCATTCGCCAAAGAAGTTGGTACATTGAGGCCAGGCCCCATTGTACACATCTCATGAGGTGGCCCCGTAACAGAGCGGCAATCTCGATGGTGTTCCTTGCGCTTCGTCAAACTAAAGTGTTATTCTTCCAACCGTTGACCATCACACTTTAGTTAAGTAAAGTGCATACAGGGGAAAGGACACAGTATGAATAAGGACCAGAAGACCCTCTCCGTGACCGCCGCCCGCTCCATGACGCGTCGCTCTCTTGTGGCGGGCGTCGCCTCTGCTGCCCTCTCGCTCACGCTGCTTGCCGGCTGCGGTGGCACGCCGGCCGCCACCAACGAGGGCTCTAGCGCCGGCTCTGCCACCAAGGCAGCGGCGGATACCTCCGCTGCGGCCACGGGCAAGCTGATTGTGGGCTTCGACCAGTCCTACCCGCCCTATGGCTATGTGGGTGATGATGGCGAGTACACCGGCTTCGACCTCGATCTTGCCCAGGCGGTCGCCGAGAAGGAGGGCTGGGAGATCAAGCTCGAGCCCATCGACTGGGACGCCAAGGACACGTTGCTCGACTCCGGTGCCATCAACTGCATCTGGAACGGGTTCACCATGGAGGGCCGTGAGAAGGACTACACCTTCTCCGATCCCTACATGCTCAACGCACAGGTCATCGTGGTTCGCGCCGACAGCGGCATCGCTTCGCAGGAAGACCTCGCCGGTAAGACCGTCGTGACCCAGGTTGACTCCGCCGCCGAGGATGTGCTCGAGGGCGATGCCGCCGACCTCGCCGCCACCTTCGCCTCGCTCGATACCATCGGCGAGTACAACACGGCGTTCATGCAGCTCGAGTCCGGCGCCGTCGACGCCGTCGCCTGCGACCTCTCCATCGCGCGGTATCAGATGGCCGCCAAGCCCGATGCCTATGTCATGCTCGACGAGTGCCTCTCCGAGGAGAACTACGCCGTCGGCTTCAAGAAGGGCGACACCAAGACCGCGAAGGCCGTGACTGAGGCGCTAAAGGCGCTGTACGAGGACGGTACAGTCGAGACGATCGCGGTCAAGTACGCTGATCAGGGGCTGAGCATGGACAACTGGCAGCTCAAATAGTCGGCCTCCCCAAGCACCCCACCTCCGGCCGAACCCAAAGGCTTATGTACCACCGTACACCGCGCCTTTGCGTTCGCGCCGATCTGGGGCACCTGGGAAGCCCGCTGGTGATGGGCGCTCTTGCGTTCGGGCGAACCTGGGGCACCTGGAAAAGCCTTGCGCGTTGCTTGGGCCGTATCCGCACACCGCGCCTTTGCGTTCGCGCCGATCTGAGGCACCTGGAAAAGCCGTTCGCGTGGTTGGAGGCGCGATTGCCTGCTGCGGAGGGCGTTTGCATGGTAGAGTCGTTCAGGCGGTAGAAACAGACCGGGAGATATCTTGGAAATCACGACTATGGTTCAAATGCTGGGAGAGGGCTTTCTCACCAGCTTGCAGATCTTCGCGTTTACGCTCATCGGTGCGCTTCCGCTTGGCGTTCCGGTGGCGTTGTTGCGCGTGAGCCGCTTCAAGGTCGTGCGCGGGATCACGCGCGCCTATATTTCGGTTATGCGTGGCACGCCGCTCATGCTGCAGATGTTCGCCATTTACTTCATGCCGTATTACGTGTTCGGCATTCAGCTCACCACAGACTCCAAGTGGCAGGCGGCCATCGTCGCGTTCATCATCAACTATGCCGCGTATTTCGCCGAGATTTATCGCAGCGGCCTGCAATCCATCCCCCGCGGCCAATATGAGGCCGCCGAGGTCTTGGGGTATTCCAAGGCGCAGACCTTCCTCTACATCGTGCTGCCACAGGTGGTCAAGCGCATCATGCCGGCGATTGGCAACGAGGTCATCACGCTGGTGAAGGACACGTCCCTGGCATTTGCCATTGGCGTGGGCGAGATGTTCTCCACCGCCAAGGCCCTTGTTGCCTCGCAGGTGAGTATGGTGCCCTTCGCAATCGCCGCCGCGATCTACTGGGTCTTCAATTTCGCTGTCGAATTGGTGTTGGGCCGCATCGAGAAGATGCTCTCCTACTACCACGACTAGCTTTGACGCGCGCATCGTCTAAGGTCCGTGCGCTGCATCCGCCCTCGGCAATTTCAAAGGGGTTCATATGCCTGTCGTATCTATGAAAGACGCTCGCAAGGCATTCGGGGGTACCGAGGTGCTGCGCGGCATCTCGCTCGAGGTTGAGCGCGGCGAGGCCGTTGCCATTATCGGCCCATCCGGCGGCGGCAAGTCCACGTTGCTGCGCTGCATGACGCTGCTCGAGACGCTCGATGGCGGCGCCCTGTCCTATGGTGATCTTGCCGTTGCGACGGAAGGCGCCTCCGGTAGGTCGGTCTACGCCAAGGGGGAGGCGCTCAAGCAGGCGCGCGGCAGATTCGGCCTGGTGTTTCAAAACTACAACCTTTTCCCGCACTTCACGGTGATGCGTAACATCACCGATGCCCCGTTGCGCGTGCAGAAGCGCCCGGCGGGGGAGGTAGAGCAGCGCGCCCGGGAGCTCATTGCCAAGATGGGGCTCGAAGGGTGTGAGGACAAGGTCCCCTGCCAGCTCTCCGGTGGCCAGCAGCAACGCGTGAGCATCGCCCGCGCACTGGCCATGAACCCCGAGATCCTCTACTTCGATGAGCCCACAAGCGCGCTCGACCCCGAACTCACCGCTGAGGTCCTGCGCGTGATCAAGGGCCTTGCCGCCGAGCAGATGACCATGGTTGTGGTGACACACGAGATGAACTTTGCGCGTGAGGTCGCCGACCGCGTGGTGTTCATGGACGGCGGCGTGATTGTGGAGGAGGGCCCCGCCGAGCAGGTGATCGACGCCCCCCGCGAGGAGCGTACCCGTGCTTTCCTGACTCGCGTGGGCGAATAGACGACGCCTAGGATCTCCCGGACGGCGCGCGCTTCCGCTCGCGGGAGTGACGGGCAGGCACCGCATGCTTTGATAGGATGGAGTGAGCAGTTACACCCGCCCGATCGTGCGGGAGAATGGGAGCGGTCGCCATGTCGGATAAGCTGTTCAAACTTTCCCTGTTTGCCAAGACCACGCAGCTCAGGGAGCTCCCCGGGCAAGAGCGGGGCCGCGTGTTCATGATCGTCGAATCGATCAGGCCCCAGCCCGAGAAGAGCATGGGCTACCTAGTCGAGCCGGTGGCATCACGTAAAGTCAAAATCCACGCCTGGCTTGCCCTCGGGGGCGCTGTCTACGAATGCGACGAGCCTCTATCCGAGCGCCCCTCGCGCGACGCCGATGCGGGGATGTCCAAGGACGACGAGGGCGACGTGTTCTTCTACGTTCGCCCCGAGGGTAGGCCGGTCAAGGTCGTACGATTCACCCAGCGCCCTCAGGACTATAAGCTCACGGTTGCCACATCGATGAACGATATGGGCGCATATGGCAAGGGGGCATACGACATCGATGAGATGGGCGCCGCGTGCTTTGTGCTGTACCACGTGTTGTCAAAGGAGCGGGGCGACGCCAGCTCGTTCTTGACCGTTGGCGACATCCTCGACGGCATGATCGGCTCCGCGTATCCCGATGCGCTCGATGAGATCGTGTATCGCGGCAGGCGCGAGGGCGCGAGTGATTTCGAGCGCTTCGCTTCCCGCACGTTGATGGATGCCGGTGCCGAGGGCGTGCGCCCAATCGCCGCCGCGCACGACATCGACCTGCGCCGGCTCGGCTCGACAGGCCTGTTTTGGACGGGCTGCGACAAGCGCGAGCTGACCCCACAGCAGGTGGACACCCTCCAGGCGGTGGAGGGTGCGCTCAATCGCCTTGTGTTCATGGAGCATTATCTGGGTGAGGAATCCTCGCCCATGGTGGGGGCCATCAGCGAGCATGAGTGCGAGCGGGCGGCCCTCCAGTCCCTGAGCTCCTTTGCCGAGGTGGCCCGCACCGCGATCCGCGCGAGCGACCGCAAGAGTGACTACAGCAGCCTGCTTGGTACAGATGCCGCGCGCGGCGGAGAGTGGGACGTGCGCACTCGTTTCGCCGCGGCGGCGGAGGGGCTGCGCGCGCCGTTTGGCTTCGACTACCTGTTCGGCTGCGATACGTCGGCGGGCGTGTTCTCCATCGATGTCGCGGTTCCCGTAGCGAGTGCCTTTCCGGCGTCTGGCACTGCGCTGACGTGCGATGACATGCAGGTGGCCTACCTGCTCCGCCTGAGCATGGCGCTCGCCGCCATCGCCTTCGGATCCAGCGTCGGCGTCATTCGCGCGGTGGTGACGACGCACGAGCGCGACATCGACGGAGCGGTGGTGTGCTCGGCCGAATTCAGCCGCCAGTTGTTCACCATGGAGACGGTGCCGGCAATCCAGACGGGTGCGATCCTCGAGGCGTCGCTGTCCGTCGAGGAGCTCATCAAGATGCTCTCGCTTCGCGCCATCAACATGGAGCGGGACGTGGACGGCTCGCTTGTGCCGGTCGAGCGCATCGATGCCGGCCTGCCCAACCGCGATATCAAGATGGCGAACGACAGGCGTTCGCTCCCTGCGCACCTGGTCGGCCCGCTGCGCGCCAAGACCGTCGCCGAGCTCGATATCTTCGACGTGGGCGACGATCCCCTGCGCGACAGGTACCGCGAGCTTTGCGACAGGGTGCACGAGCAGGCTGCGCAAGGCGATGCCGCCGCGGCATCGGCGACCGCGGAGGTCTCCGACATCATCGCCGCTTACGATGCCGCGGACGTACTGCAAGAGAGCGATGCGCGCCCGTTGTACTGCTCGAACATGATTGCACGCATCGCAGTTGGGCTGTTCGACGAGGATCCTTCGACGACGTATCGCAAGATTCCCGATACCGCGTTCGACGCGCGCTCCCTGCTATGCCGCCTATACCGTGACCAGGGAAACAACGAGGACGCGATTCGTTTGGGCGAGGAACTTGTCCGGTTGGCGCCCACGTCGTTCGCCTCATACCACACGCTTGCGCTGTCGTATCGCGAGGCCGGCCGTGACTCCGATGCGGCCCGCGTCATCCTCGACAGCATGCGCGTCGCGGTGGATCCCAACGATATCGCCTGCGGTTACTACCGCTTGGGCTTCCTCTTCTGGCAGGGTGGCGATCCGTCGCTCGGCCTTGCCTGCTATGCCATGGTGGCGCGCGACTCGTTCTTCTATGGCGAGACGCAGGCGGAGATGCGCGAGCTCATGCAAGAGGCGCACCTGGGCCGTCCTCCGGCGCGCGACGAGGCGGTGGCCCTGCTCCGCGCCGAGGGCGTACCGGTGGCGCCGGTCAGCCAGCTGCGGGATCAGGCGGCGATGGCGGCGATAGGCCTGGTTGACGCCGGTATCTTCAACGCGGCCACTGCGCTCGTGCACTTCCTGTCCACGTTTGATGTGGCTCCCAACAGTTTCGATGTCCTCGCATCGGTGCGCCGTTCGCTGATGCAGGGGTAGCTGCAGGCTCTCTCAGAATGCGATCTGTTTTACCCGGCGCTTGGCCTGTTTGCACCCGTACCGCTTCTCGATAGCTTGTATCGCGCGTCAAGCCCTTTACCGTGCCTGAGTGCACGCTGGTCGAAAGGCCAATATATCCGCGTGTAAAACTGGGTAGGCTCATGCCATACGGCTGTCGTGCGGGGATGCACAGGGCACCTCGCACGCATTTTCGGCGCGCTCGCAGCGCGCTGGGAAAGGGAGGTGTCCCATGGGTGCGCCCAAGACTGGCAATGTGAGGAACGTGGTGCTCGTAGGCCAAGGCGGGGTGGGCAAGACCTCGCTCGCGGAGGCCATGCTCCACCTTTCCGGCAAGACCGCTCGCCTGGGCGGTCACGGCGGCACCAAGCCCACGCTCGATTACGATGCCGAGGAGGTCAAGCGTGAGTTCTCAATCTCGACCTCCATTGCGCCGATCGACTGGAAGAACGCCCGCATCAACGTGCTCGACGCCCCGTGCTACCCCGACTTCATCGGTGATGCCTACGCCGCGATGAGCGTGTGCGAGACGGCCCTGTTCGTGGTCGACGCGGTCGAAGGCCCTCAGCCAACCACCGTCAAGCTGTGGTATGCGGCTGAGGATCTACGCCTCGCGCGCTCGGTGTTCGTCAATCGCGTGGACAAGGAAAACGCCGATTTCGACATGTGCCTCGAGATGCTCCGCGAGCGCTTTGGCACACGCCTTGGTGCCGTGACGCTGCCCTGGGGCACGGGCGACGACTTCAACGGCATCATCGACCTGGTGCGCATGAAGGCCCGCCACTGCGATGGCACCAAGCAGACTGAGTCCGAGATTCCCGAGGAGTATCGCGCCGCCGCCGAGGCCGCACACGAGACGCTGTGTGAGCTCGTTGCCGAGGCGGACGATGACCTCATGGAGAAGTACCTCGAGGGCGAGATGCTCACCCAAGACGAGGTCGAGGGCCTGCTCGCCAAGGCGATCGCAAAGCGCCTGTTCGTGCCCGTGTTCGCCGGCTCCTGCATCAAGGAGCAGGGCGTGAACTCCCTCATGGACGACATCGCCACCTACTTCCCCGCGCCCACCGACTACGGCGAGATGCCGCTCATCGACGGCGACGCCTTGAAGATCTCCAGCGAAGACGAGCGCCCCGTGGTCTTCGACTTCAAGACCCTGAACGATCCCCAGCAGGGCCGCCTGTCCTTCCTCAAGGTGCTCACGGGCACCATCGAGCCCGGCATGGAGCTCGTCAACGCCCGCACGCGCAAGGGCGAGCGCCTCACGCACCTGTATGTGATGTGCGGCCGCGAGATGACCGAGGTCGGCCACGCCTACGCGGGCGACATCATCGTGGTGCCCAAGCTGAGCGCTGAGACGGGCGACACCCTGTCCGTGACCGGCAAGGTCGAGGCCGCGGCGTTCGCGTTCCCTAATTCCCAGTACCGCATCGCCATCGAGGCGGAGAACCGCTCCGACGAGGACAAGCTGTTCACCTTCATCGAGAAGGCCTGCGAGGCCGATCCGACCATGAGCATCGACCGCGACGAGGAGACGGCGCAGACGGTGATTTCCGCAGTTGGCGAGGCTCAGGTGAGCGTGCTGCTCAACCGCCTGGAGGAGCGCACCAAGGTCGCCGCGCATATCGTGCCGCTGCGCATCCCGTACCGCGAGACCATCCGCCGCGTGGCGAGTGCCCAGGGCCGCCACAAGAAGCAGACGGGCGGCGCCGGTCAGTTTGGCGATTGTTACCTGCGCGTTGAGCCGCTGCTCGACGGCACCGACTACGAGTTTGTGGATGAGGTCGTGGGCGGCCGCATTCCGCGTTCGTTCATCCCCGCGGTGGACAAGGGCATTCAGGAGACGATGAAGGACGGCGTGATTGCGGGTTATCCGCTCACGGGCATTCGCGTGGCCTGTTACGACGGTTCATATCACCCGGTCGATTCCAACGAGATGGCCTTCCGCACGGCGGCACGCATCGGTCTCAAGAAGGCATGCGAGGATGCCGACCCCGTGGTGCTCGAGCCCATGGAGAACATCAAGGTCACGATTCCCGAGAGCTACGCCGGCGCGGTGATGGGCGATGTGTCCGCCAGCCGCGGTCGCGTGACCGGCATGGATTCCAATGACCGCGGAGAGACTGTGGTCACCGCGACCGTGCCGTATGCGGAGCTCGTCGATTACGCCACGCGTCTGCGCTCGCTCACGCGCGGCACCGGTGACTTCACGATGGAGCCCGCCGGTTACGAGCAGGTGCCCTACGATGTGCAGCAGAAGCTCGTGGAGATTTACGAGCACAATCGCGCTCAGGGCAGGTAGCTCGGGCGACACGCGTGGCAATGCATCCACGGTGTGATTGGTGAGAGGCGGGCGCATCCAGCGGTGCGCCCGCCTTGCCTCAATATGGGGACAGGCACTCATTTGAGGTCTCGCCCGAGGTCACCCGCCGTGAATAAAATCCTTACGTTCCTGAATTAGTCCTGACATTCTTTACCGTAACCTTTCCTTGAGCTGACGGCACGGCATGCAGCTAGCTAACAGATGTCTCCCATACTGAACGCGGCGGTCGCTACGGCGGCCCTTTTGTTGCCGTTTTCGTCGATGGGAGTCGATGCATGCTGGAAAAGGAAATCAGTCGCAGGAATTTCGTTCGGTTCTCGGTGGTCGGGGCGGGCGCCACGGCTGTCGCGATGTCCGCCGATCCGTATGAGGCGGCGGCCGAGACGATCGAGGCTGGCACGGATTACCCCAACCAGATCAAGATCGTGCACCTTTCCGACGTGCACTACTTCTCCCAGAAGCTGTACGCGGATTGCGGTGACTTCACTATCGCCGAGAACTCCGACCGCAAGATGTTTCGCGAGTCAGGCGCCATCGTTGATAAGGCCCTCGCCGAGATCGTGGCGTATCAGCCCGATCTGGTGATCCTTTCCGGCGACCTCACGAAGGACGGCGAGCTCGTCTGCCATCAGGGCATGCACGAGAAGCTCGCGGCGGCCAAGAAGCAGCTGGCGAATGCCGGCAAGCAGGCCATGTTCTGCGTGATCAACGGCAACCATGACATCAATAACGACGACAACGGCCGTGATTTCTCGAGCGGCAAGGCGGAGCACACCGACCTCGTCGACCCGCTCGCGTTCAAGGAGCTGTACGCCGATTGCGGCTACGACGACGCGATCGCGAAGTTCGATGAGGGCGGCAGTCAGGGCGGCAGCCTCTCCTACGTGGTGCGCCCCGCCAAGGGCGTCACGCTCATCGTGATCGACTCCGGCAAGTATTCCGCCGACCAGAATGGGCTCGGCCGCGATGAGCACGTCACGTCCGGTGTGGTGGGGGAGAAGCTGCTCGCGTGGGTGGAGAGCCAGGCCAAGCAGGCCCGCGCGGCCGGGGATATCGTGTTCGTGACCCAGCACCACGGTGTGATCCCGCACTTCTCCATGGAGCCCGAGCTCATGGGCGAGTACCTGGTCGATAACTACGAGGATTGCCAGCGCCGTTACGCCGATGCGGGAGTCTCGGCGGTCTTTACCGGCCACATGCACGCCAACGACATCGCGAGTATCACCACCGAGGCGGGCAACACCCTCTACGATATCGAGACCTGCGCGACCGTTACCTATCCGAGTGACATCCGCTTCGCCACGCTCTCTTGGAAGCGCGAGGAGGGGACGGCGAATGTCGAGGCGACCCTTGCCGTCGAGAACCACCCGCTCGGTTCGGTGGATTACGTCGATTTCGACACCAAGGCTACTACGAAGATCGCCGATATCACGGCGTATGGCGAGGAACGTCTCCTTACCGTCGACGTGATCAAGACCATGATCGCCGATGCCCTGGTGTCGCCGGCGATCGACGATATGGTTGCGAACGGGGGCGTCAAGCCCGCGCTGGCCGGGCTGCTGGGCGGCCTGAATGTGGGCGATGGCACCGTCGACGGCCTCGATCCGGCGCTGTTCAACATGCTGCTCACCATGCTGCCGCAGTCCCAGGACGAGGCGCTTGCCGTCGTGCTCGGAGACTTGAGCTTCCTTCTCAAGAGCTACGGAACGCTCGGCATCTGGTCGGACGCGGCCCAACAGCGAATCATTCTCGAGCAGCTGGATGGGGTTACGAGTTCCGCGCAGGTGCTCGCGCTGTCTCCCGACCCGTCGTTGGCCGCCGAAATCGAAGTCGTTGCTGCTTCGGTTCCCATGGCCGCTGCGGGATACTGGTCGTACTACATCGACGCTACTTCGTTTGCGAAGTTCATGGCAACGCTGTATGCCAATATCGATGCGCAGCTCTTGCAAGAGGGCAGGGGCGATACCTTGAACCTTCTGCGTTCTTTGATTGAGATGCTGGTCAACGAGTGGGTTTCGGATGACGGCAAGACCTTGTTCGACCTCATCAAGTTCGCCTATGGCGATCATCTCTACGGTGACGAGACGTGTCCCAGCTGGGTCGAGGCAGCGACTGCGAACATGCGGCTGGCGGGTTCCGATTCCGAGGGGAATCCGACAGCGGACGGATCGCTCATCAGCTATTTGCGCGGTGCCATCAACAATGAGGAGAACTTGAAGGCACTCACCACCTTGCTCAAGAAGGTGAAGTTCAAGCTTGACGACCTGTGCATGAAAGACCAGGGCAACGGCCCCATTACCCTGATCGGTATCGTTGCTTCGAATGTGGGATCGGTCCTGGGCTTCCTGGGCGATAATCCCGCCGACATGATTCCGAACATCCCGCAGCTCGCCGAACTCGCCCATGGCGCGCTGTATTCGCTCACGCACGACGAGAGCGTGCTGACCGACCGTAAGCTTGAGCTCGCCTCCACTCTGACCGATCCCGACTGGAAGCCTGCGGGATCTGGTAGCACCGATGGCGGTAACGACGGTAGCGGCATCGCCGGCACGGGCACGGGCAACGGGACCTCAAACGGTAAGGGCACGGTCTCGAAGAAGAACCCCGGCGGTACGCTGCCCCAGATGGGCGACTCGATGTCGCTTGCGTCCTTTGCGCTGATGGGCCTGGGTGCCCTCGCGGCGGCCTTCAAGGTCGGCCGTGGCAAAGATGCCGACGAATGGGAGTCGTTCGACGAGTAGTTAATCTCGGCAGACACACGGCACTGAGTGCTGCGAGCGCAAAGAGGGCGGCGGGACATCTCCCATCGCCCTCTTTGCACGATACGCAAATGGGGATAGCCCCTTTTCGCACATCTCTCTACAGGTCGTCCACCAGCGCGGTGCTCTTGGCATATGCGGTGGACTTCGCCTCGAAGAAGTCGGTCTTTACCATGTTCGCGTTGGAGTACTGGCTCACCCACGCCATGTCCTCGGGCTCGGAGCGATAGCCCTCATACAGCTGGCCAAATCCCAGCGAGCTCCAGCGCAGGTTGCCGAGGTACTTGATGTAGCCCTCGACCATATCGCCCGTGAGCCCGGGAATCGCATCGCCCAGTACGTAACGGCCCCAGGCGATTTCCTGGCGCACGCCCTCCTCGAGCATTTCCCTCAGCATCGCCACGTTCTCATCGGAAAACAGCTGCGGCTCCTCCTTTTGCAACTCGAGGATGATGCTGCGGAACAACCACAGGTGCGTGTTCTCGTCGCGGTTGATGTAGCGGATCTCCTGCGCGCTGCCGGGCATTTTGCCCATGCGTGCGAGGTTGTAGAAGAACATGAATCCGGAATAGAAATACACGCCCTCCAAGATGAAGTTCGCCATGAGGACGCGCAGGAACGTGCGCGCGTCGCGGCGCTCTTGGAACTCGTTGTACAGGTCGCCGATGAACGTGTTGCGCGCGAGCAGGTGCTCGTCGGTCTTCCATTGGTACAGAATCTCATTGCGCTTGGCGGGGTCGCAGATGGTGTCGAGCATGTACGAATAGCTCTGCGAATGCACGCTCTCCTGGAACGCCTGGATCGAGAGGCAGAGATTCACCTCGTTGGCCGTGATGTACTCGGCGATGTTGGGAAGGTTCGCCGACTGCAGGGAGTCGAGGAACACGAGGAACGACAGGATTTTGTCATAGGCGGCGCGCTCGGCGGGGGAGAGGCGCGGGTAATCTTTAACGTCCTGGGTGAGGTTGATTTCCTCGGGGATCCAAAAGTTGTTCATCGCCTGGCGGTACCAGCTTGAGACCCAGGGGTACTTCATGTTGTTGAAGTCGTTGAGGTTGGTGGTGTTGCCGCCGATCATACGGCGGTCGCGCACATCGATGTCGCCATTGGGGTTGAACAACGGTTTCTTAACGAGTGCCTGGCGATCTTCGATGGTCATGGCGAATTCCTTCCTTCCCGTTGGGCGCACGTATGATCCTTAGTGGTTTTAGTATACGATACAAAAATAGAAACAGTTAGGCTATGCTTATATACCCGACATATTGATAGAACGTATCACTCAGATGTCTATATATAGTGTTTTCACCGAGAACGCAAGGAGATGCCATGGTGCACGCAGCGGACGTCATCAAAAAACGCGATGGGCGTATGGAGGCCTACGAGGGCCGCAAGATCGTCGAGGCGATGCGTCGTGCTTTCGAGGAGGTCGCGCTGGGGAAGGTGGCCGCGCCCGAGACGAGCGCCCCTGCGGGCGCCGCCTCTTCCCCTGCGGTTTCGGCCGACGAGCTGGCGGCGCTGCTGTCGCATGTGGAGTCGGCAATGGCGCGTGAACAGGTCACGACCGTCGAGGGGATTCAGGACCTTGTCGAACGCGCCCTCATGGAGCGGGGCCACTTCGACGTGGCGAAGAGCTACATCCTGTACCGTCACGAGCGTGCCGAGAGGCGTTCCGTCCGCTCCGATTTGGCAATCGCGGTCGCTGCGGGAGACGCCGACCTTGCCTCCGGATTGGACGAAGTCCTCTCCCGTATCCAGCGGGACTTCGATGACCCCGTCTACGACCTTGCCATGCTTGCCGCGCGCTACCGCGCCCTCATCGGTGCGGACGCCACGGCTTCGGACCGCATGGGCGCCCTGGTTCGTGGCGCGGTTGAGCTCACGAGCCAAGAGGCGCCTCGCTGGGAGTTCATCGCGGCACGCCTGCACGGGTTCGCGTTCAGCCGTGAGCTCATATCGACGCGCCGCGCGCTCGGCATCGACACGTTCGGCCAGCTTGTTCGTCATCTCACCGACCAGGGCCTGTATGGGGCGTATATCCTCACGGCCTATTCGGTCGCTGAGCTCGATCGGGCCGCGTCGTTTCTCGAGCCCGCGCGCGACGAGCTGTTCACCTACTCCGGCCTCGATTTGCTCATTCAGCGCTACGTGATCCACGCCCACGACCACACGCCGCTCGAGAGCCCGCAGGAGATGTTCCTTGGCATCGCCCTGCACCTTGCCATGAACGAGGATTCCCAGACGCGCCTCGAATGGGTTCGCCGTTTTTACGACATGCTCAGCAAGCTCGAGGTCACCATGGCCACGCCTACCATGAGCAACGCCCGCAAGCCCGATCACCAGCTCTCCAGCTGCTTTATCGACACCGTGCCCGACAGCCTGGTGGGCATCTACCGCAGCATCGACAACTTTGCCCAGGTGAGCAAGTACGGTGGCGGCATGGGCATGTATCTTGGCAAGGTCCGCGCCACGGGTGGATCCATCCGCGGCTTCGAGGGTGTTGCCGGCGGCGTCATCCGCTGGATTCGCGTGATCAACGACACCGCCGTTGCCGTCGACCAGCTCGGCATGCGTCAGGGCGCCGTGGCCGTCTACCTCGACGCCTGGCACCGCGACCTGCCCGAGTTCTTGAACCTGCGCACGAACAACGGCGACGACCGCATGAAAGCGCATGACGTTTTCCCCGCCGTATGCTATCCGGACCTGTTCTGGCGTATGGCGGAGGAGAGCCTCGATCAGGACTGGCATCTCATGTGCCCGCATGACATCTTGACGGTGAAGGGCTACGCGCTGGAGGACAGCTACGGCGAGGAGTGGGAGCGCCGGTACCGCGACTGCGTCGCCGACCCCCGCATCCCCAAACGAACCATTCTCATCAAGGATATGGTGCGCCTCATCCTCAAGAGTGCCGTCGAGACGGGTACCCCGTTCGCGTTTATGCGCGATGCGGTCAACCGGGCCAACCCCAATCCGCATGAGGGCATCATCTACTGCTCCAATCTCTGCACCGAGATCGCGCAGAACACAAGTGCAATCCAGGAGGTTTCCCGCGAGGTTGTCACGGAGGATGGCGACACGGTGGTGGTGACCACCACGCGTCCGGGCGACTTTGTGGTCTGCAACCTCGCGAGCCTTTCGCTCGGACGCCTGCCCGTGGAGGACGACGCCGTCATGGAGCGGGTGATCGAGACGGCCGTGCGCGCGCTCGACAACGTCATCGACCTCAACTTCTACGCGCTTCCCTACGCCCGGCTCACCAACCATCGCTACCGTTCGATCGGCTTGGGCGTATCGGGGTACCACCATATGCTCGCCAAACGCGGTGTGAGCTGGGAGAGCGATGAGCATCTGCGTTTTGTGGACGAGGTGTTCGAGCGCATCAACTACCACGCGATCAGCGCGAGCGAGCGTTTGGCGGAGGAGCGCGGCGCGAACGGGGTCTTTGAGGGTAGCGACTGGCAGAGCGGTGCATACTTCGAGAAGCGCGGGTACCTGGATGGAGAGCCGAGTCTGGGCGTTGGGCGCTGGCGCGAGCTCGCTGCGCGCGTACGCGAGCACGGCGTGCGCAACGCCTATCTGCTTGCCGTGGCCCCCACCAGCTCGACGTCGATCCTTTCGGGCACCACCCCGGGCATCGATCCCATCATGCGGAAGTTCTTCCTGGAAGAAAAGAAGGGCGCGATGCTGCCTCGTGTTGCCCCGGACCTTTCGCCTCGCACGTATTGGTACTACAAGCCGGCGCACTATATCGATCAGCAGTGGAGTGTGCGGGCGGCGGGTGTGCGCCAGCGTCATATCGACCAGGCCCAATCGATGAACCTGTACATCACGAACGATTACACGCTGCGCCAGGTGCTCAATTTGTACCTCGAGGCCTGGCGACGGGGCGTCAAGACCATCTATTACGTGCGGAGCAAGTCACTCGAGGTCGAGGAATGCGAATCCTGTTCCGCATAGAAGGTGGGGAGGGGCGTCCGCGAAGGTCTGCGGACTGTTCGTTTGGAAGTAACATATGTCCATAAACTCACAGATGTGCTCTCTCTGTGCGCTTCGACATATACCTGTTTTTTAAGTGGGCTTACGTATGAGGGCAATCTATACTGGCACGAATCCGATATACCCGATATGCCGATCAACGTAACAGAAACGAGCGACTCGAGAGGTGAACCCCGTGGTGGATCAAAAAACAGGACGAGTGTACAGTGCTAAGGTGCGCCGTCAGGCGGTCGCCGCGCTTTCGGAGGGTGCAGGTCATCGCGCCCTTGCCTCGAAGTTGGGGATACCCGATGCGACCGCACGTCAGTGGGCGCGCGCCTACGCGGTTGGCGGTAGGGCCGCAGTGCTCAACGCCGGTTCGCGCCATCGGGTGTATCCCTATGAGCTCAAGCTTTCTGCCGTGAAGGATCGCTTGGAGAACGGCATGACCGTGCGCGAGGTCATGATCAAGCATGGCATCCCGAGCGAGTCCTCCGTCAAGACGTGGTGCCGCCAGTATCGGGAGCATGGTGCCGAGGCTTTGGTGAATAAGCCCCGCGGCGTCAAGCCAAAGAACCGCCCCCTTGACTAATCGCTCCGCTGTTAGAGCGCGGCATGGGGTTATGTTCCCATGCCGCGCCCTCTTTTTGCGCACATGCTAGAATGCTGTCTCGAATCAGCGGCTGCAAACATGGCAGAAAGGATTCAACATGCTGAATGCAATCGAGATCTCCCCTAAGGTCTGGTGGGTTGGCGGCATCGACTGGAACGAGCGACTGTTCCACGGCTATACCACCGAACGCGGTATCACGTATAACGCTTATCTCATCATGGATGAGAAGATCACCCTCATCGACACGTGCAAGGCAACGTTCGCGGACGAGCTCGTCCAGCGCATTTCCCAGGTGGTCGATCCCGCCAAGATCGACGTGGTCATCACCAACCATGTTGAGATGGATCACTCTGGCTCCCTGCCGGTGATTCACAAGATCGCCCCGAATGCGCAGATCTATGCCAGCGCTGGGGCGGGCGTCAACGAGGTCCGCGCGCATTTTGGCATCGAGGCGACTCCGGTCAAGAGCGGCGACACCCTGTGCATTGGCGAGCGCACGCTCACCTTTGTGACCACTCCCATGGTTCATTGGCCCGACAACATGGTTACGTATTCCGACGTCGACCAGATCCTGTTCTCCAACGATGCGTTTGGCCAGCACTACGCCACTACCAAGCGCTTCGACGACGAGAACGACCTCTGCGAGATCTTCAAGCAGGCCAAGAAGTACTACGCGAACATCGTGTGGCCCTACGGTATGCAGGCACACAAGGCCCTCGAGGCGGTCAAGGCCCTCGAGCTCAAGATGATCGCCCCCAGCCACGGCTGCATCTGGCGTTCGCATATCCCCGAGATCCTCGAGCGCTACGAGGCTTGGACCACGTATCAGATCGAGGAGAAGGCCGTGGTGGTCTTCGATTCGATGTGGCATTCGACCGAGTCCATAGCGCGCGAGATTTGCGACGCGTTTATCGCAGAGGGTGTTTCCGCCCAGCTTATCGATGTCAAGAACACGCACATCTCCGACATCATGCTCTACATGTGCGATGCCAGGTACGTCGCGGTCGGTTCGCCCACCCTCAATTCCAACATGCTGCCCACCGTGGCGAGCTTCCTCACCTACATGCGCGGTCTTTCGCCCAAGAACGACCAGCGTATCGGCCTTGCCTTTGGCTCCTACGGTTGGGCTCCGCTCGGCCCCAAGCAGGTGTACGCCGAGCTCGAGAACGCGAAGTTCCAGCTGCCGGTGCCCGTGGTTGCCCAGCAGTGGATTCCGAGCGAGGAGAACCTCTCCGAGCTGCAGGACACGGTCCGCAAGATGATCGAGGCCGCCCGCGCGTAGCGCGCACGATTGGTCATGCGCGCACGATTATGCAATCGAGCGACATGTTCACCGTGATGGGGCGTCATAAAACAATATGTGTGGGGTTTATTCGGAACGACCGAGTAGACCCCCATTTTTTATCGCGCCTTGCGGGAGTCCCACGAATGACGGCGCCATGGGGCAATGACGGCACAATTGGCGATCTCACGCCGCTTGCCGATTGAAAGGACTAAACTTATACGTCTGACATAGTCTGCCGCAGTACACCTGCCGCTTTGCGTGTGAGCGACAGCCCAATGGAGGAGAGGGACCTATGGGACTGATTTGGTGTTTGATCGCGGTGCCGTTGATCACGGCCGCACTGTTGCTCGTCTTTAAGGGCGAGCGGGCGCGTCGACCCATCACGATTGGTGGAGCGGCGGTGACGGCGGCGATGTCGGTGCTCGTTGCCGCGCAGACGTTCACCGTTGAGGCGGGTGCCCTGCATGCCATTGCAAGCTTTGAGTTTTCGCAGTCGACGAGCTATGTGATCTCCTGGGTCATGACGGCAGTCGACATCGTGCTGTGCGCGGTGATCTTGTGGAGTGCCATTCGCTACAAGAATCGCATCGCGCTCGCGCTTGGCCTGATTCAGACGGTGGGCATCGTGCTCTTTGCCCAAATGACCTTGGGAGCCGGCCCGAGCCACATGCTTGCCGTACCCGTATATGTGGATACGCTTTCACTTATCATGATCTTGATCGTGGGCCTGGTCGGTAGCGCCATCTGCGTGTACGCGCTGGGTTACATGCATGACTTCCAGCACCATCAGCCCGCCGATGCCCCCGATCGCCGCCATGTCTTCGCGGCGCTCATGTTCACCTTCTTGTCGGCCATGTTCGTGATCGTGGTTTCGGACAACCTGGAGTGGCTGTTCACCGGATGGGAAATTACCACGGTCTGCTCCTTCCTCATGATCGGCTACACCCGCACGCCCGAGGCGATTAAGAACTCGTTCACGCAGATCAACCTCAACATGGTGGGCGGTCTGGCGTTCCTCGCCGCGCTCATCCTCGTGCACGCGGCGGGGCTGCCCATGTCGCTCACGAGTCTGATTGCGGCGGGGAAGGGCACCCAGGCGGATCTGCTCATCGTGCCCCTCATGCTGCTCTCGGTTGCCGGCCTCACCAAGGCTGCGCAGATGCCGTTCCATCGCTGGCTGCTGGGAGCCATGGTCGCCCCCACTCCCACGAGCGCGCTGCTCCACTCCTCCACCATGGTCAAGGCGGGTGTGTTCCTGCTGGTCAAGCTTGCCCCCCTGTATCTGGTGTTCCCGGCGGCATCGACGATGGTGGTGCTCGTGGGTGGCATCACCTTCGTGCTGTGCAGCTTCATGGCCATCACGCAGAGCAACGCCAAGCGCGTGCTCGCGTACTCGACCATCGCCAACCTGGGCCTCATGTCCGCATGCGCGGGTGTGGGCACCGCCGAGGCCGTTTGGGCCGCCATCTTCCTCATGATCTTCCATACGGTGTCCAAGTCCACCTTGTTCTTGTGCGTGGGCACGGTGGAGCACCGCATTGGCAGCCGCAACATCGAGGACATGGATGGCCTTTTCAGCCGCCTGCCCCATCTCACGCGCTTCATGATGCTCGGCATCATGGGCATGTTCGTGGCGCCCTTTGGCATGCTTGTCTCCAAGTGGGCGACGCTAGTGTCCTTCGCCGAGACGGGCAACGTGCTCTTTCTCATCATGTTGGCGTTCGGTTCCGCTGCTACCTTCTTCTATTGGGCCAAGTGGCTGGGCAAGCTCTCGGGTGTTTCCCAGAAGGCCGAGAACCAGGAGGCGGGCGTCCACAAGAGCGAGTGGGCGGCCATCGGCTTTATCTCCGCGCTGCTGCTCGTCTGCTGCGTGTGCCTGCCCTTGATCTCCCAGGGCGTGGTTGCCCCGTACCTCACCTTTGCGTTCGGCGACGCGCCGCAGCTCATCGACATGGACAATATGCTCATCATGGCCGTGATCGTGGTGTTCATCGCCATTGTGCTGCTCACGCCGTGGGGCCGCGCCACCAATAAGCGCCGCATGGCCGTTTATCTGGGCGGCACCTGCACCGATCCCGATAGCCGTCGCTACCACGGCTCGATGGGCCGCACCATGACGTCGTCCAAGCGCAACTGGTACATGGCCGACATCTTCCCCGAGGGTGCGCTGAGCACGATCGGCCTCATCCTGTGCACCGCCGTGATCCTTATGGGGTTCGCCGCCTGCTTCATCTTCGACTCCGCCGTACTCGCCGGCGGCAGCTTCCTGGTCGAGCGCACCGTGCGTCTGGTGGG
The DNA here is from genome assembly GCF_959026545.1 of uncultured Collinsella sp. Taxonomy (NCBI): domain Bacteria; kingdom Bacillati; phylum Actinomycetota; class Coriobacteriia; order Coriobacteriales; family Coriobacteriaceae; genus Collinsella; species uncultured Collinsella sp. The sequence goes on along the minus strand of NZ_CAUFLV010000008.1, from coordinate 13,245 downwards.
TCCGGGGCTGGGCGGCATCGCCGTGGGTGTTGTGGTCTTTGGCGTGTGCGCACCTATTGCCGGTTGCCTGCTTGACGGCCTTGACCGCAAGGTGAGTGCCGGCATGCAGGGCCGTGTGGGTCCCCGCCTGCTGCAGCCCTATTACGACCTGCGCAAGCTTCTCGTCAAGGAGCAGGCGACGGTCAATGCGGTGGACGAGGCGTACGTCACGTGCGGACTGATTTTCGTGGTCCTCGCCGGCGGCCTATTCATCTCCGGCTCCAACCTGCTGATGTGCGTGTTCCTGGTCACGCTCGGCACGCTCTTCGTGATCGTGGCGGCGTACTCGTCACGCTCCCCCTATTCCGATACGGGCGCCGACCGCGAGTGCCTGCAGGTCATGAGCTACGAGCCCATGCTGCTCATCATGACGGTGGGCTTCTTCACCGCCACGCAGTCCTTCGACATCGCATCGCTCACCACGCTCGAGAGCCCCATCATCTGCGTACTTGTGCCGATCTTCATCGGCCTGCTGTTCATCCTCACCATCAAGCTGCGTAAGTCCCCGTTCGACCTCTCCTATAGTCATCACGCGCACCAGGAGATCGTCAAGGGCATCACCACCGAGATGAGCGGCCGTACGCTCGCCATCGTGGACGTGATGCACTGGTGCGAGAGCGTGCTGTTCCTCATGTGGGTCGGCATGTTCTTCATTTGGGACAACCCCATCTCGTTCGCAGTCGCCGCCATCGTGATGGCGCTCGTGTGGTTCTTCGAGGTGTGGATCGACAACAACTTCGCCCGCGTCAAGTGGCAGCTCTGCCTCAAGCTCGCGTGGCTCGTGGCGCTCGTGATGGGCGTCGTCAACCTGTTCTACGTGCTCATCACGCCGTTTATCTAAGGGAGCTGTGAGATGGGATACTCTTCGAAATCGCCGTGGCTCATCCATTACGATGGGTCGAGTTGCAACGGCTGCGACATCGAGGTGCTCGACTCCATGATGCCGCTCTACGACATCGAGCGCTTTGGCATTATCAACACGGGCAACCCCAAGCACGCCGACATTTTTTTGGTGACGGGTTCCGTCAACGCGCAGAACATCGAGGTCGTGCGCCATATCTACGACCAGATGCTCGAGCCCAAGGTCGTGGTGGCCTGCGGTATCTGTGCCTGCACCGGCGGCGTGTTCCGCGACTGCTATAACGTGATCGGCGGCGTGGACAAGGCCATTCCGGTCGACGTGTACGCGCCGGGATGCGCCGTGCGCCCCGAGACGATCATCGATGCGGTGCTGCAGGCCGTGAAGATTCTGGACGAGAAAGCAAAGCTGATGGCGGAGGGCAAGGACCCCGCCACCGCGCCGCGTCCGGGCATCCTGCCTCCCAAGGGTTGCGCCTGCGCTCAGGATGCCGATGGCTCCACCGCAAATTCCACCGCCGCGAAGACCGACGAAAAGAAGGAGGCGTAGATGTACACGACGTCCTTTGTGGACCTGCCGCTTGAGGAGCTGCTCACGCGTGTGCAAACGCTCAAGCACGAGGGCATACGCTTTGTGCAGATGTGCGCCGAGACCACTGAGCAGGGTATCGACCTGCTGTACACGTTCTATGACGAGACCACGCAAAACGCGCTCAACCTGTGCGTCTACGGCATTGACGAGTCGAGTCGGGTGCCTTCGATCCAGGGGCTGTACTTCGCCGCGTTCTCATATGAGAACGAGACGCACGACCTGTACGGCGTGCGCTTTGTGAACATGAAGCTCGATTTTGGCGGCCATTTCTTCAACTTGGCAACCTCTGAGCCCATGACGATCATCACGCCCGAGATGAAGGCCGAGCGCGAGAAGCTCGCCAAGAAGAAGGCTGCCGCCGCGGCAAAGGCGGAAGCGGCGGCAAAGAAGGCACGCGAAGCAGCCGAGGCCGCCCAGGCTGAGCGCGCTTTGGGCACGAGCTCCGCCGAGGCCGATTCCGCTGCCGTCGCCGCGGTGAGCGCGGCTGCGTCTGCACCGGAGCCCGCGTCCGCGCCCACCGCCAAGCCCGCCATGACGGCCGAGGAGCGCGCCGCCAAGATGGAGGCAAAGCTCGCAAACATGGATCCCGAGAAGGCGGCGAAGGTCCGCGCGGCGCTCGCCGCGAAGGCCGCCAAGGACGCCGCTGCAGGAAAGGACGGTGAGTAGGCATGGCGACTCGTTCCGTTATTCCGTTCGGCCCGCAGCATCCGGTGCTTCCCGAGCCCGTGCATCTTGACCTCGTGGTTGAGGATGAGCATGTTATCGAAGCCATACCGCAAATCGGATTCGTGCATCGCGGTCTTGAAAAGCTCGTCGAGAAGCGTGACTACAATCAGTTCGTCTACATTGCCGAGCGCGTGTGCGGCATCTGCAGCTTTGGCCACGGCTACGGCTACGCCAGCGCCACGGAGAAGTTGCTGGGTATTGAGATTCCCCGCCGTGCCGACTACCTGCGCGCCATCCTCGAGGAGCTCTCCCGCGTTCATTCGCATCTGCTGTGGCTGGGCCTGCTCGCCGATGCATTCGGCTTTGAGAGCCTCTTCAATCACTGCTGGCGCCTGCGCGAGACGATTCTCGATATCTTCCAAGAGACGTGCGGTGGCCGCATCATCTTGTCGATTACCATCGTGGGCGGCATGGCCCACGACATCGATGACGCCATGCTGCGCCGTGTGTGTGAGAAGCTCGACGGCATCCAGCGCGACTATCGCGAGATCGTGAACACCATGCTGAACGATTCCTCGGTGCGCAGCCGCTTGGAGGGCGTGGGCACCATCAGCTTCGAGGATGCGCTCGAGCTGTCCATGGTCGGCCCGTTCGCGAAGGGTTCTGGCGTGGAACACGACATGCGCACCACCGGCTTTGGCGCCTATGGCGACCTAGAGCACTTCGAGCCCATCATCGCCACCGAGGGCGACTGCTTCGCACGCTGTAAGGTGCGTTGCGAGGAGGTGTTCCAGTCCATCGCGATCATCAAGGAACTCGTGGCTAAGATTCCGCATGACGGCATTGGCTCGCGTCCGCTTCCCAAGGTGCTCCCGCCGGAGAACAGTCAGTCCCACGTGCTCATTGAGCAGCCCCGCGGCGAGGCCTTCTACTACGTGCGCGGTAACGGCACCAAGTACCTGGACCGCTTCCGCCTGCGCACGCCCACCTCGCAGAACCTTGCCGGCATGGTGCGCGCCATGCAGGGCGTGGACGTTGCGGACGTGCCCATGATCATCCTCACGATCGACCCGTGCATCTCCTGCACGGAAAGGTAGGCGCTCCATGGGTAGCTTCAAACTAGGCAAAATGACGCTGCGCTCGCTGTTTGGCAAGCCGGCGACGGTCCAATATCCCGCCGAGCAGGTGCCGGCCATGTCCTACGAGCACATGCGCGGTCATGTGGCGTGCGACATCGACGTGTGCATTCTATGCGGCATGTGCCAGCGCGCATGTCCCGTGGGTGCCATCGCGGTAGACCGCAAGGGCGGCACCTGGTCCATCGATCCGTACCGCTGCATCCAGTGTGCGAGCTGCACGCATGAATGCCCCAAGGACTGCCTGTCCATGGGTGCCGCGTGCGCGCCTGCCACCACGGAGCTGACGCTGACCACGCTGCATAAGCCTGTTGAGGAGAAGCCGGCCGCGGGTGAAGGCGCGTCTGGTGCCGGGGCGGAGAAGTCCGCACGCAAGAAGGTGCAGCTCACGCCCGAACAGGAGGCGCGTGTCGCCGCCGCCCGCGCACGCAAGGCCGCCAAGGATGCCGCGAAGGCGGATGTGTAAAAGGGGCAGTCCCTCTTTTGCACATCCAGTCTGCGTTTAGTTGATGTCGCGGAGCGCGATTCTACTTATCGTCAAATAACAAATCGATTCTCGCGCAGGTGGTCGCAATGCCTCCACCTGCGCTTTTTATTCTGATTCTACTTGCCCTCTACTTATCATCTACTTGCCATCTACTTATCAATCTTGGTGTTCGGGCGCTTGTTGCCGCGATGTAGCCCGCTGCCGGAACCGGATTATTTGACCCATGGGCGGTTGGAAGTGTTAATCTAATAGGAGAAAAATGTACATTGGCACAGGTGTGCCGCAAGTAATGAGAGGGGAGTGGCGATGAGGCGCAACTGCATCACGCGTGCCATCACCTCGTTTGCCCTAGTTTCCGCCCTCGCGCTCACGTTGGGCCCCGTCGCCTCCGCCGCAGATAGCTTGGCGGGGGGGGGCGTCTTCGAATAACAGGGGTCCCCGCGAGGTCGCGAGTGTAGATGGAGCGGGCCGAGCGTCCGATCGAATTATTTCCTGCGAGCTCGTTTGGACCAATAAGGAAGACGAGGGCGCCGGGATCACATATGACTCGGACGGGTCGCTTGTCCTCTCCCCAATAAGCGACGATAACAACAATGACGCGAACGCGACGAAGGCGAGCGCTCAGGTCTCGCTGTCGCTAGCCGCCGGCGACGCCATCGAGCCGGGGCAATTGCGTATCCGCCTGCCCAAGCACATCTTCTTCACACGAGACGGCGGGCCCTCGGGCATCATCATGGATGTCGGCGTTCCCCCAAGGGGGGATTATGAGGCGGGCCAAACCGGCGAAAAGGGCCTGTATTACATCGAGGACGGCAAGGGGACGGATACGCCCAACGACGACGAGATTGTCATCACCAACGCGAATCCCATATCCGACCCTTACGAGATGTCCTGCGGGGTCGTGTGGGGAGCCTCCGGTTACAAGGCGCCAGGATCGACGAGTGCCGAGCACATCTGCGACATACAAAGCGGGTACTCGAAAAAGGACATCAAGGCGATTGCTGAGTTAGAGGACTCGACGGGCAAGTCCGAAACCGTCGGTACGGCGCCCCTTGCGGTTTCACTCACCACCACTGCGAAGCTCTATACTATGGACCTTAGGCACACAAAGGGCCCGACAATCTATTTGACCTGGCAAGATTCCTGGGGCCTTGATAGGCCCGACGATGCGGACGATTATGTGTACGTGGCCTGGAGTGCCCATGTCGATACGGCAGGCAACCAGAAGTACCACTTGACCTACAACTCAGAAGCCACGGCCGTGAAAGGCGGTAACACGTATAAGGGTGACGTGGTGGCGTGGTATGGCGGAAAGTCCACCTTTGGCACCAAAAACGTTCCCGTGTCAACAGATGACATCCTCGACTGCAAAGCCATTGGGCGTGACCCCAACGAGCTTCTGTACGACGTCATCGCTTCCTATGAATGGGTCATAACCCTGTATAGGTTCCCCATCGCCGTTGTTGAGGACGGCAAGGAGACGACGTTCGAATGCACCACGAAGGTCGACCTTGCGGGATTGGACGGCGCCGTGAGCACCCAAACACGCACCGACTCGTTTGACTACCTCAAGCAGGGGTTCTCATACCCTCCTGGAAAATACGGTGTGGAAAAATACCCACACGAAAGCTATGACATACAAGAATACAGCGTATTGGATCTGCTCCGTGGAGAAGATCCCGGCACACCGGTTGGTTCTATCACGTATAAGAACGCGACCGATAACTACGGTGGCATGCTTACCCAAGAGACCGGGACAGACGGTTCAAATGTGGAACATTTTGGTAAACGGTCTTGGGAGGTCGAACTTATCGACGACATGGTGTTCTTGGGATCGGAGCGCCTGCTTCCCGGAGACTATCAGTTCTCGAACCTCTCCTTTTCCATTCCGCCTACAATCGGGTCGTCGGATAACAATCGCCTTGAGCAGGAGTACAAGGCGGATGCCGGTGGAAACTACGGATATGGGACCATGCCCGTTAGGGAATGGCAAGATGTTGGCGTATTTGTGCAGAAAGGAACATCAACCTGGGAAAAGGTTGGAACCGCCCATTGGACTCATACTTCTGATGAAGATTACGCCGGTTGCAATCGCATAGATTTTACATACGAGAATGGGGATGTCGTTCACAGTGACGCCCTTTCCATTGAAATCGCGCTGCCCAAAGGGTCAACGGCGGTCAAGCTCCAGTACAAAACGAAGGCCGGGTATTCGCGTTTGCCGAGCAATGTCAAGGTCGAGCTGTTTTCCAGCGATCATGTCAAGGGCATCGTCGGCAGTGCAACGAGCAGCACCATGCTCACGAACATCAACAGCATGCGCGTTTTGGATGCCGACGGGGATTGGGTCAACAAATGGTCCGAAGTGAGCATCGACGACGATGCACTTCGCGATGACGTTGTTAATCGAGACGTTGAAATCTACGGGGAGAACAACCATCCCCAACACTCGACGGGCTATGCGGAGCTCACAGGGTTCGATACGAGCTCGATATGCAGCAAGGTCGCCCTCAAGCTCGAGAGCGGCAGCACAATTGATAACGATGCTTCAAATCAGTGCGCACATGCGCGCTACGGCGTTTTGGCACTCTCCGCTGCCGAGGGAAGCGTGGCCGGTGGCCTCACGGGCGAGGAGCTTGAACGCTACGGCGTCATGCCCGACCAGAAATCGGGCACGTTCTACGATTTGCTGCCCAAGGGCATGACGGTCGACGTCTCCTCCGTTAAGGCGTATGCGGTTGGTCCGAACAAGATTTATGAATTACGGTCCAACACGCGCCTGCCCGAGCAGGAAAAATCCACCACGCATCGCGTCGAGGTATTCGACAATTGGCGCGGCTCGGGTCGGACCATGCTCAAGGTTAAGGCGGCGTGCGAAGAGCCGTCGAATATATATGGGATGGATAGTAGCCAGAACGCGGGTGCATATACCGGGTTTCTGGTGGTGTACGACGTCTCGTACTCGTGGGAATCGATACGGGCCTATGGGGCCGCAACGACCAACCACGTGGCGTATATGGCCGATACGGGCGATATTCCCGGCGGGTACCTGGACGACGGCGGGGCCGGGCGATACCCGAGCGACAAATCATGGGACAAATCGATCGTGGGCTATTTCGACGAGATTGATGGGGATGCGGTTAACCAGTCGAGGAACATGCTCTTCAAATATTTGGGGCTTGAGTTCAACGTTGCGACGTCCACCGAGCTCACTACCAACAAAACGGTAAGGGCTGCCCAGGATGCCGCCTATGGATACGAGACTTCCGTATACGAAGGCAATGGCTACAGTTACAAGCTGCGCTTCAACCCCCAGAAGGGCTCCGAGCAAAAAGACATTGTCCTCTATGACGAGCTTGAGGGCTACGTGGACTCAGGCCACCCCGACCAGTGGTACGGAACGGTCGCCTCGATCGACCTGTCCCAGCTCGAGGCCATGGGTGCCGAGCCGCAGCTGTATTATTCGCGTGCCGACCGCACGACACTCGATTTCGCGCAGGAGGGCAACGCCGGCCAGCGCGCCTTGGATAACCCCGACATCTGGACAAAGGGCGAGCCGGATTCTTGGCAGGGCGTGACCGCGATCGCCATCGATTGCCGTGCCTCTGCGAATGGCGGGGACTTCACCCTTAAAGAGGGCCAGATGCTCCTTCCCATCGTGTATATGCGGGCCCCAAATGAGGGCGGCTTGGAGCTGGAGCGCAAGGGTGCCGTCGCGCTTAACCAGATGACGGTGGAGAGCCAGAGCCGTTACGCGAATGGCGATTGGAACGCATCGCTCATGACGCCCCGTAATACCGTCGTTCATATCAAGGCTCTGGTGGCGGACTTCTCGTTCACTAAGGTTGCGGCCGAGGACACCTCGCAGCCGCTCGAGGGGGCGGCGTTCAAGCTTTTCTCATGGTCCGGAGCAGGGAACGATCCCGGTACGCTCGTCGATCCCAATAATCCCGGGGTGGATTGGGCGTTGCAGACTGAGGCTTCATCGGAGGCGGATGGCCTGGTTTCGTTCGCCGGTCTACGGAAAGGCTCCTACCGTCTGATTGAGACGAAGGCTCCCAATGGCTACTCCCTGCCTACAGGACAGTGGAAGGTGGAGGTCGACCCCACGCAGGCGGATGAGGCCGCGCGCATAAGGATCACGTCGATTCCCGGTTCAGGTGGCTCCCAGCCCCCAGCGTTCGCGTTCAACGACGCTGCGCCCGAGGGGACGACCCCTCACAGGCTGCCCAACATGCGCCCCATGAATATCCCTAGTTCCGGCGGTAGGGGAACTGCGCTGTTTATCGCGGCGGGTCTTGGCCTCTCCCTCGTCGGCGCATACGTTTGGCGCCGACGCCAACAATTCTAAATCGGTGTCCCCGCGCCCTCAGCGCGATGACATAGCTCTGTGCACATTGAGGGGGAAGGTCTCCCTCGAGCAGAAAGGAAGGAAGCATGAGGAAACACAGACTCGCTGCGTTCTTGGCCATGTTCGCAGCGGCGCTCACACTGGTTCTCGGCGCAGTGCCCGCCCAGGCGCTGACTGGGAATGAGACCGCAAAGATAACTCTTTCGAGTGATTCGGATGCCAAGATGACCGGCTATAAGATCATCGACTACCGATTTGAAGACGGCGCTCCGGTTGGCTCCGGCTTCTACTGGAATGATGATTTTGCCGCCGAGGTCAAAAATGTCAACTCCAGCTGGATTGATGACAAAAACGATAATGCGGTTACCGAGGCATATGCCAACGCCAAAGCCAGTGAACTGGAAGAGCTTTACGGAGCGCTCGCCGCGTACGCAGCGACTGCGTCCGTCGTGCCTGTCAATGATGTGCCCCTGAATCACATCGATAACCTGCCCATGGGTGGGTACCTGATCACGACCGCGAGCGTCAATTACATCTACAAGCCCATTGTGTGCACCATCGCTCCCGCCTGGGACCAGGACAATAGGGAGTGGACGTTCGCTCGGGAAATCAGTATCGACGCCAAGCTGAAGCGCGAGGAGCTGTCCATCGACAAGAAGGTGGGCAGCGCCGCACCCGGCGACGACAATATTTTGTCCGGCAACTATAACGGTGCGGTGGGAGATAACGTCCTATTCAAGCTCACTTCGGATGTCCCCACATACCCCGCAAACGCGATCAACAAGAAGTATGTCATCGCTGACCAGCTTTCCGGTGGTCTGACGTTTCCCGTTCGTCCGAGCAATATTAGTCTGTCCAATTTCACCATCAAGTTCTTTCGTGATGACCAATCCGAGGTGAATCTGGACAGCGCCGTGCCGAACATCGTGACGCTTGGGACCAAGGGGCTCGACGGCAAGACGTATACGTTCGCTCTGAGCTTCGATATGGACAAGCTCCAGCAGCATGGCGTCAAGAAGATCGAAGTGTCCTACATCGCCAAGATCAACAAGGATGCCGTCGTCGGAAACCCGGGCAACCCCAACGATGTGCTCCTGCAATACAGCAATAATCCCTATGGGGACGATAGCTATAAGACCAAGCAGGACAAGGTTGAGGTTTACACCTACGGACTTCGCGTGTTGAAGGTCGACGCTGCCAACAAAGCCACTGTCCTGCCCGGTGCCAAGTTCGTTCTCTCCACGCTCCAGGACGGCGACAACATCAGCGGCCATATGTACTTCGATAAGGAAGAAGACGGGACATATGTCCCCACTGGCGAGATGACGCCGCTCTCGAGTACGGAACTCGTGACCGACGTCGATGGCCTCATCAAGATCAAGGGCCTCAACGAGGGCACTTACTACCTGCACGAGACCGAGGCCCCCGGTGGCTACAACAAGCTCGACAAGCCGGTTGTGGTCACGATCACCGATAAGGTGAACAGTGATCTTGACGGAGACATTCTCGAGCAGACAGATCAGTCCGGTACCGGTACTGCAGGCATTACGGTCGAGAACCACACCGGCTTCACCCTGCCCACCACGGGTGGCATGGGCACTGCCGTGTTCGCGGCTGCGGGCGTCGTGCTCGTGGGCGGCGGCGTGGCCCTGTACCACACCATCCGCAAGCGCGAGCAGCGCTAACACCGCTTGAGCCAGGGCCGCCCATCCGTGCGGGCGGCCCCGTCTCTATACCTCAGGGCCGGGGCCGCGATCGCGCACGGCCCCCGGCGGCCCGCTTCGCTAGCGCGAGATCATGTACCTTGTGTTCTTGCCCCCGCCGATTCGCCGCACGTGTCCATCGGCTTCGAGGCTGTTGAGGAGACGGATAGCTGCCGTCTGAGAGATCCCAAGAGCCTCTTGGATCTCCCGCCTTGTGCGAGGGGACCCTCCGCTCAGGAGCGATCGGGCATTTGTGTCGAGGTCGGCATTTCCGATTTTCTGGGGAAGGTCGGCGTTTCGGTTGGGAAGTTCGACGGTGAAGGTGTTCGCGGTGACTCGGATCGAGGGCTGCAAGCCGCTTCCCTCATAGCTGTCGCGCATGCGCCCGATGCCGGTGCCGTATGCCTCGATGAGCTCCAGGCGGAAGAGGACGTTCGACAGGAGCTTGTTTCTGGGCATCGAGATGTGGGCGCTCAGGTCCGGGTAGTCAATTCCCAGTGGAAGGCCCCCGAGGGACACGATCTCAACTCTGTTTGGCATGACCGAGACGAGCGTGGGGCCCGAGAGCGCGTACTCGCGGTGTGCAACCGAGTTGACCAGCGCCTCGCGGAGCGCGATAGGTGGGACGTCGTGGTAATCGATGCGCTCCAAGCCGTCAAAGGTTGTTTGGTAATGGTTGTTCCGCTCGAGGAAGTCGTAGGCGTCTGCGAGCTGCTTGAGGATCGACCCCGAGTATTCCTCGCGCGCGGTGAACGTCGTCCTTGAGTCATCAGAGAACAGCGCCGCCTTGATGATTGGCGGGCACTGGTCGGAGAGGAGGAGGCCAAGGTTGGTGTAGGACCCGCTCGGGGTTCGCGCGCCGAGCGTGCGCAGTTCATCGGCACCAAGATTGAGCTCCTTACGGCGGAATTCGTTTGTGGCGAATTCGAACGTAAGGTCCTGCTGGAGGGACGGTCGCGTTTCGAAGGAGTCCTGTTCAGTCTGTTGGATCATTCGGAGGATGGAGGACTCGCTGGACGGGAGGGTGGCGGCGCCGCTGCGAATGAAAACGCCCTCGGGTCTTGGGCCCTTTGAGGCAAGGTAATACGGACGTTTCGTTCCTTGCTGCACGTGTACGACGATGATGCTCTTCTCTCCGAGGTCTTCCACACGGACGGAGCAGTTCATGAGGATATCCGGCCTGATTGAGTCGCGCATCATGCTCGACAGCTTGGTGAGCTCATCGTCGAGCTTTTCGATCCCGATGACCTCACCTTCATCCGAGACCCCGATATAAAGGTCGCCCCCTTCTGTGTTGGCGAAGGCAATGATCGTCTTGATGGCCCCGGCACAGACGGTGCTCTTAAATTCGACTTGGCTGGATTCAGCGTGTTCAAACATGCGATTGCTCCTTTCTAACCGTTCTAACCATTCTAACCAACTATCTGGTTAGAATGGTTAGAAAGGAATAAATGCAAGCCAAGGCTTCTGTATGGAGCTGTGGCTGACCCTTCGTATTATTGGAGAGAAGTTTGTGAGGGGAGGATATGTGGACAAGACGGCGCGAAGTGCCCAAGGGAGATTGCGCGAAATGCCGCAAAAGTCGGCGGCGGGCCTCCCCAGCCATCGGGCCTCGGGGCCGGTGTACTCGCGGTCGCGCGGACGGCGCGGCGCGCTGGCGTGGCTGCCGCTGTTGCTCGTGCTTGCGGGTGTGGCAGTTATGTCCTACCCCTATGTGAGCAATTGGTTCGCCGAGCGCAACGCGAGCCGCGCGATACAGAACTACGGAGAGGCGGTGGCCCGGTATTCCCTCGAGGAGCTCGAGGCGGCCCGCACCGCGGCGCTGGAGTACAACGAGAGCCTCGCGGGCGACCCCGTGCACGACCCGTTCGTCCCCGGCAGCGGCTACGCCCTGCCGAAGAATTACGAGGAGGTCCTGAACCTCGACGGCGACGGCGTGATGGGCTTCATCGAAATCCCCAAGATCGATGTGAGCCTACCCATCTTGCACGGCACCTCCGAGGACGTGCTCGCCGAGGGCGTGGGGCATATCGAGCAGACGGCCCTGCCCGTCGGGGGCGAGGGCCGCCACAGCGTGCTCACCGGTCACCGCGGCCTGCCCTCGGCCGAGCTGTTCACCCGCCTCGACGAGCTCGAGGTGGGCGACGAGTTCTACATCCACGTGCTCGATGACGTCATGGCCTACCGCGTGGACGATAAAAACGTGGTCGAGCCCGACCAGCTGGCGGAGTTGGCCGCCGAGCCCGGCCTGGACCTGGTGACGCTCGTCACCTGCACGCCCTACGCGGTGAACACGCACCGCCTGCTGGTGCGGGGGAGCCGCGTGTCGTACGCGGAGGGCGCCGAGGAGAAGGCCGCGGCAAATTCGGCCGGATGGCGCCCGACGCCGTATGAGTTGGGGCTCGCCGCCGGTGCGGGACTTCTCGCGGTGATGGGTGCCGGCACGCTGGCGCTGCGCCGCCGCGGGCCGAGGGGGCGCCATGCACGCAGGTAGGCATTTTGACAGGGACGACGCCCCTTCCGGGCCCGGGACTGGGACCAGGCCCGGGCCGCGCGGCGGCCGGGGCGGGGCCGCGCGATTCAGCGGCGCGCTGCTCAAGCTGCTCGCCGCGCTCATGGTGCTCGCGGGGCTGGCCGTGCTCGCGTGGCCCCACATCGACGCCGCGCTCACCTCGTGGCGCATGGGCGAGGCCCTCGCCAGGCACGACGACGCGGTGGCCGAGCTCGCGGAGGACGAGCCACTGCACCGGGATCTCCTCAACGCTGTCGACGAATACAACCGCGCCCTTGACGAGACGGGCCAGGCGGGCCTGCGCGACGCCTGGAGTTACACCGAGCCGAGTTTCGACCTGACCTCCTGGGGTCTGCCCGACGAGGTCTACGCCCGCCTGCGCGTGCCCGCCGCCGGCATCGACATGCCGGTCTACCTGGGTGCCACCGAGGCGCACCTGAACGTGGGCGCGGCGCACCTCACGCAGACGAGCCTGCCCGTGCGCGCGGTCGAGGGGGTCTCGGCCAACGCCGTAGTGGCGGGGCACCGCGGGTACCGCGCCAACGTATTCTTCAACAACATCGTGAACCTCGTCGAGGGCGACGAGGTGTTCGTCGACGCCCCATGGGGCACGCTGGGCTACCGCGTGACCGGCACGGCGGTCATCGACCCCGCCGACATCGACGCTGTGAAGATCCAGCCCGGGCGGACCATGCTCACCCTGGTGACGTGCCATCCGCTCTACGAGAACTACCGGCGATACGTCGTCTACTGTGACCAGGTCTGACGGCCGATGTGCAAAAGAGGGACAGTCCCTTCTTTGCACATCGTGAGAGAAAGGGGTGCTGCCCATGGACGAGAGGCGAGACTGATGTGGCTGATGTGGCTATACTAAATTGGACAGTCGGATGAGAGTCTGAGG